>NZ_CP012184.1:1478150-1789562 GCF_001420995.1 Pseudonocardia sp. EC080619-01
CGGCAGTGCCCGGTGTCCAGCGGCATGAACGACGGGACCCGCCGCTCACCGGTGATCCGGGGCCGGACCCACCCGCGGGCGAAGCGGGCCACCCGCAGGGGGTCGGCCGCGACGTTGCGCACGTGCCTGCCAATGCCGGTGGTGCGGGCGTACTGGGCGTGCGTGCCCGCCGCCTTGAACCCGGTGCGGATCCGCCCCATCCCCCAGTAGGTCAGGGCGAACGTGGACAGCAGCGCGTCGCCGTGGGCGGGGTCCTTCGGGTCGGCGAACCACAGCGCCGCCTTCAGGTTGCCCAGCCGGTGGTCGGCCTGCGCCCGGGGCGTGAGCGAGAGCATCCGGCGGGCGTAGACGCCGTCGTCGGTCGGGAGGTAGCCGAGGCCGAGCGACCGGCCGGCCTTCGTCAGCCGCAGCCGGCCGACCTCGCCGACCGGGTGCGTCATGTAGTGCCTGCCGACCTGGCCGTACTCGTCGCCGATGCCGGTGCCCATGCCGGTGCCGCCGTAGCCGTCGGAGGCGAGCAGGATCCGGGTGGACTCCAGGCCGCCGGCGGCGACGACGAAGTGCCGGGCCCGGACCCGCACCTCCAGCCCGGGACGCGGTACGACGACGGCCTCGGTCGCGGCCCCCGACACCGGGTCGCGCTCGAGCCGGGTGACGGTGGCGTGCAGGAACAGCCGGATCCGGCCGGCCCTCGCCATCGCCTCGACCCGCGGCGCGAACGACGTCGGCGGGCTCCAGCGCCACAGGTCGTCCCAGCGCAGGACGTCCGACGACACCCCGGACGGGGTGAGCGGGAAGCCGGACGAGGCGGCGGAGTACTCGCAGGCACCGGCGTCGAGGTGCCGCTGCGCGACCGCGTACCAGCCCTGCAGCTCGTCGTGGGAGATCGGCCAGCCGGAGCCGGGCAGCCAGTCGCGCTCGGCGAAGTCGACGTCGTCGAGCGGGGCGCAGCGCCCGCCCCAGACGATCGAGGTCCCGCCCAGCCGCTTCTGCCGGACGGCGTCGACCGGGTCGTGCGCGCCCCGGCCGGTGACGCCGCGGTAGGTGTCGCGGGCGGTGCGTCCCAGGCCGGGGCCGCCGCCCTCCAGGACGACGACGCGCAGGCCGCGGTCGGCGAGCTCCGCGGCGACCGCGGCACCCGCCGGGCCGCTGCCGATCACGCAGACCTCGGCCTCGAACCAGGAACCGGGGAGCGCTCGTCGGGTGTCGATGAGCATTGCGGCGCGGATCCTTCCGGTCGTGTCCCCCGGGGGCAGGGGACAGACGTGCTCGGTACCGTCTGTCCGGTTCCGCAGGGTTGTGCGGAACCCGAATCGGGTGTGTTTCGTTGCGTTCGACCGATTCTCGCCGGAAGAGCTCCGGTGAAGCGGTCCAGGAGGACAATTATGGGACTCGCCGCCGCGGCGACGACCGCAAGGGGTATGGCCGCCACCGTCCGCGTGCTCGGACGGGGTGAGCTGGGCCGGTTCACCGGCGGCGACCGGTCCGAGGTGGCCCGCTTCGAGCGCGAGCTCGCGGCCCACGTCGGCACCGGGCACGCGCTGGCCGTGAACAGCGGGACCAGCGCGCTGGTCGCCGCGCTCGTCGGTGCCGGGATCGGGCCGGGCGACGAGGTGCTCGTGCCCGCCTACACCTGGGTGTCGACGGCCGCGGCGGCGCTCGCCGTCGGCGCCGTCCCGGTGCTCGTGGAGATCGACGGGTCGCTGACGATGGACCCGGCCGACCTCAAGGACCGGATCACGACGCGCAGCCGCGCCGTGGTGCCGGTGCACATGGGCAACCAGGTCGCCGACATGGACGCGATCATGGAGGTGGCCGCCGCGCACGACCTCGTCGTGATCGAGGACGCGTGCCAGGCGATCGGTGTGTCCTACCGCGGCCGGAAGGTGGGCTCGATCGGGCACGCCGGCTGCTTCAGCTTCAACCAGCACAAGAACATCCGCGCCGGTGAGGGCGGGGCGCTGGTGACGAACGACGCCGCGCTGTTCGAGCGGGCGTCGATGTACCACGACGTCGGCAGCTACGAGCGGCCCGGCTGGGCCGGGAACGACGCCGACCTGATCGTCGGGGTCAACCTGCGGATGCCGGAGCTGTCCGCGGCGGTGCTGCGCCCGCAGCTCGCCGGGCTCGACCGGCAGATCGCCCGGCGCCGCCGGCACCGCACGATCGTCCTCGACGCGCTGGCGTCGCGGAAGGACCTGGAGCCGGTCCCGCACCACGACCCGCTCGCCGCCGCCGGGCTGGCCGTGCGGTTCGACGGGGCGGCCGACCCGGTCCGGTCGGCCACCGCCTTCGCCGGGAACCGCGGCGTGCACCGGCTGATCGACACCGGCCGCCACGTCTACACGAACTGGCGTTCGCTGCAGGCCCGCAACCCGGTGCACCCGGCGCTGGACCAGTACGCGGCGGTCGACGCGGACATCGACCACGGTCCGACGGCCTGCCCCCGCACCCTGGAGATCCTCGCCCGCACCTGCGCGGTCGACCTGGCGCCGGAGCTGCCGACCCCGGCGTTCCGGCTGCTCGCCGGGCGGATCGCCGGCTGATCCCGGGCGGCGGGAGCGTGCGGGCACCGGCAGACTGCGCCGGGTGACCGGCCCGCTCGATCCCGCTCCCCACGACGACGCCGACCCGCTCGCCCGGTTCCGGGACCGGTTCGCCCCGGCCCCCGGCGTCGTCGCCTACCTCGACGGCAACTCGCTCGGCCGCCCGCCGGCGGCGACGGCCGAGCGGCTCGCCCGCTTCGTCCGCGAGGACTGGGGCACCCGGCTGATCCGCGGCTGGGACGAGGGCTGGTGGACCCGGCCGGAGGACCTGGGCGACCGGCTCGGCGCGCTGGCGCTCGGGGCCGCACCGGGACAGACCGTCGTCGCCGACTCGACGACGGTGCTGCTCTACAAGCTGGCCCGGGCCGCCGTCGCGCTCCGGCCGGGCCGCGACGAGATCGTCACCGACGCCGCGGACTTCCCCACCGACCGCGACCTGCTCGCCGGGATCGCCGCCGAGCGCGGCCTGCGGCTGCGCCGGATCGACACGGACCCGGCCGGCGGGATCACGCCGGAGGAGGTCTCCGCGGCCGTGTCGGAGCGGACGGCGCTGGTCAGCCTCAGCCACGTCGCGTACCGCTCCGGCCGGATCGCCGACGCCGCCGCGATCACCCGGATCGCGCACGACGCGGGCGCACTCGTCCTGTGGGACCTGTCGCACTCGGCCGGGTCGGTGCCGGTCGAGCTGGACCGCTGGGGCGCCGACCTCGCGGCGGGCTGCGGCTACAAGTACCTCAACGGTGGGCCCGGCGCCCCCGCGTTCGGCTACGCCCGCGCCGGGCTGCTGCCCGGCATCGAGAACCCGGTCCGCGGCTGGGTCGGCCGGGCCGAGCCGTTCGCCATGGACGCGGACTTCGCGCCCGATCCCGGGATCCGGCGGCTGCTGTCCGGCACCCCGCCGGTGCTCGCCACGGTGCCGCTGCAGGTCTCGCTGGAGATGCTCGCCGAGGCCGGGACCGGTGCGGTCCGGGAGAAGTCGCTGCGGCTCACCTCGTACGTGCTGGACCTCGCCGACGCCTGGCTGGAGCCGCTCGGCGTCACCGTCGCCTCGCCGCGCGACCCGCGGCACCGCGGCGGCCACGTCATGCTCACCCGCCCCGGGTTCGCCGGCCTGCTCGCGCCGCTGCACGCGGCCGGGGTGATCCCCGACTTCCGGGAGCCGGACGGGCTGCGGATCGGCCCGGCGCCGCTGTCGACCTCGTTCGCCGAGGTGCACGCCGGGATGGCGGTGCTCCGGGACATGATCGCCCGGGAGCCGGGATCGGCGCCCGGGTCTGTCCGGACAGCTCCGGTCGATCACCGAACGTGATCCCATCTCGCGGACGGTCACCAGGTCGGCGGACGCGGGCCGTCGGGGGCGGGCTACCGTGGCCCCGTGTCCCGACGTCCCGACGATGCCACGGTGACGGCGTGGGCGCTGGCCGCAGGCGCCGGCGACCAGGCCGCGCTGTCGTCGTTCGTGCGGGCGACACAGGCCGACGTGCACCGGTTCCTGGTGCACCTGAACGGCCGTGCCGACGCGGAGGACCTCGCCCAGGAGACCTACCTGCGGGCGCTGCGGACCCTGCCGACGTTCGAGGCCCGGTCCAGCGCGCGCACCTGGCTGCTGTCGGTCGCCCGCCGGGTGGCGGTGGACGCCGTCCGTACGGCGGTGCGGCGCCCCCGCACCCGTGACCTGGGCGAGGACACCGCCGAGGTGATCGAGCGGGCGCTCCCGCGGACCGGCGCCCACGAGGCGGTGCTGCTCCGCGCGCTGATCGACGACCTCGCCGCGGACCGGCGGGAGGCGTTCGTCCTCACCCAGGTCCTCGATCTCGGCTACGCCGAGGCCGCCGAGGTCTGCCGGTGCCCGGTCGGCACCATCCGGTCCCGGGTCGCCCGGGCCCGGGAGGACCTGGTCCGGGCGCTCGACGCCGACGGCGGGACCCGCACGGAACGCGCCGGCCGGGCGGCACGCTCCGCACCGAGCTGAGCCGGCGCCCGGACGTCCCGGGCCCACGTGACGAGCGTCGCACCGGGAACCACGATCGTTCCGGCGACGACCACTCCTCCACGTGACCGCGCGACCGCGGCCCACGTCCCGGACGACCCAGGAGGACACGTGATCACGTCCGTGCCGCTCGCGTGGGCGCTCACCGCGCTCTTCACCGCCACCGGCGGCTACGCGCTGGCCCGCTGGTCGGAGGCCGTGTCGGCACGGCGCTCGGCGGCGCACCGCACCGCGGAGCTGGCCCACGTCGTGATGAGCGCCGCGATGGTCCTGATGACCTGGACCTGGTCCGGCACCGCCGGTCTCGCCGTCCAGATCGCGCTCTTCGCGGTCTTCGCGCTGTTCTTCGTCGTGACCGCGGCTCGCGGGATCCACTGCGGACCGACCGGGCCGGTCGCCGGCGCGGCGCACGCGCTGATGGCGGCGGCGATGGTCTGGATGCTCGCCGCGATGCCGGTGATCATGCCGGTGGCCGCCGCGTCGTCCGGTGGCGGCGGGCACGCGGGCCACGCCGGCCACGGCGGGGGTTCCGGCGACGCCGGTCACGCGATGCACGCGGGCCAGGCGGGCTGGGCGGTCGCGGCGACGGTCGTGCTGTGCGCCGCGCTGCTCGCCGTCGCCGGGTTCTGGGCGGTGCGCGCGCTGAGCCACGGCACCCGCTCCGGCGACCCCTTCACCCCCGACGACGACGTCACCGGCGGCGCGGCGGTCGGCTGCCCGGACGGCTGCGCGCCCGGCACCGACGCCGCGACGGCGGCCGCCCCGGCAGGCGTGGACTCCGACGTTCCGGCCCGCGCGGACAGCGCGGCCGCCGGCACCGCGACGGTGCTCGCGGAGCGCCCGGCCGCCACACCGGCGGCGTCCCGGCTCGGTGCCCGCACCGACGCCGCCTGCCACGCCGTGATGAGCGTCGGCATGGTCGTGATGCTCGCCGCGATGGTGGCGGGCTGGTGAGCGCCGACCTCGAGACCCGGCCCGGCGCGCCCACCCCGCCGCCGGAGCGCGGGCCGCTGTTCCGCGGGCTGAAGCCCCTGATCACCCGGGTGCACTTCTACGCGGGCCTGTTCGTCGGTCCCTTCCTGCTCGTCGCCGCGGTGACCGGGCTGCTGTACACGGTGTCGCCGCAGATCGAGCGGTGGGTGCACGCCGACGCGCTGACGGTCCCCGTGTCCGGGCCGGAGCGGCCGATCGGCGACCAGGTCTCGGCGGCCCTCGCGACCCAGCCGGGCCTGACGGTGACGGAGGTCAGGCCGTCACCGGAGCCGGGGACCACCACCCGCGTCTCGTTCGACGCCGATCTCCCGGAGAGCTACGCGCGGACGGTGTTCGTCGACCCCTACACCGCGCAGCCGGTGTCCACGCTGGACACCTACGCCGAGTGGCTCCCGGTCCGCGGGGTGATCGACAACCTGCACCGGTCGCTGCTGCTCGGGCCGCCCGGGCAGGTGTACACCGAGCTGGCCGCCTCGTGGCTGGCCGTCCTGACGCTGTCCGGGCTCGTCGTCCAGCTGAGCCGGCGGGTGCGGGCCCGCCGCGACCGGTTCGTCCCGCGGGCCGCCGGCTCGCAGCGGGCGCGGTTGCGCTCCTGGCACGGCGCGGTGGGGCTCTGGGCCTCGGTCGGGTTCCTGTTCCTCGCCGCCACCGGCCTGACCTGGTCGCTGTTCGCCGGGTCGAACGTCACCCAGCTGCGCCAGGCCATGGACTGGACGACACCGTCGGTCAGCAGCACGCTGCCGGACGCGGCGCCCGGCGGCTCCGGCGGCTCCGGGGACACAGGGAGCCCCGGCGGGTCCGCGGGCACGGACCCGGCGGCCACCGCACAGCGCGTCCTCGACGCCGCCCGCGCCGACGGCCTCGGCGGGCCGGTCGAGATCGCCCCGGGCGACGCCGGGGAGGCCTGGCGCGTGCAGCAGGCGGTCCGGAGCTGGCCGGAGCAGCAGGACTCGGTCGCCGTCGACCCCGCGACCGGCGTCGTCACCGACCGGCTCGCGTTCGCCGACTGGCCGGTCGCGGCGAAGCTGGCCCGCTGGGGCGTCGACGCCCACATGGGTCTGCTCTTCGGGACCGTCAACATGATCGCGCTGGCGGCACTCGCGCTGGCCCTGATCGTCCTGGTGGTCTGGGGCTACCGGATGTGGTGGCTGCGCAGGCCCGCGGTGCGCGGGGCCGGGGCGGGACCGCCCGGTTCGCGGGAGCGGCCGTCACCGGCGTCGGTGGCGCTGCTCGCGGGCCTCGCCGTGGTCGTCGGGATCGTCCTGCCGGTGCTCGGGGTCTCGCTGATCCTGTTCCTGCTGCTCGACGCGGCGCTCACCGCGCGGCGCGGGGCCGGCGCCGGGGACCAGAGTCCGGATCCCGTGGGCCGGCCGGGCCCGGTGGGGTGATCGGGCCCGGTGGGGTGATCGGGCCCGGCGGCGCCGGTCCGCGCCGCCGCCCCGGGTCCACTCGCGTCCGGGCGCGGCCCGCGCCCCGGCTCCGCTGCCCACCCCGGAGGACCCCTGTCGCGGAATCGCTTCCTCAGGCAGCGAATCCACAGAACCCCCTCCACCCAGAGCAGCTCCCGAGCCCGGCCCGCGCCCCCGCTCCGCTGCCCACCCCGGAGGACCCCTGTCGCGGAATCGCTTCCTCAGGCAGCGAATCCACAGAACCCCCTCCACCCAGAGCAGCTCCCGGGCCCCGCCCGCGCCCCCGCTCCGCGGCCCGCACCGGTCCCACCCCTCCGTGACGGGCAGCGGCCGGCGGGAACGGGTAGACCGGACGCAGCGATCCCGCCCCCGTCCGCGAAGGAGCCCCCCGTGTTCCGGAACTCACCCGCTCCCTGGACCGCCGCCGACATCCCCGATCAGTCCGGCCGGACCGTGGTCGTCACGGGCGCGAACAGCGGCCTGGGTCTCGAGACGGCACGCGCGCTGGTCGACGCGGGTGCCCGCGTCGTGCTGGCCGTCCGCGACACGGCGAAGGGGGACGCCGTCGCCGGCGAGCTGGGCGGCGCGGCGACGGTGCGGCGGCTCGACCTCGCGGACCTGACGTCGGTGCGGGAGTTCGCCGCGGGTGTCGAGGGACCGATCGACGTGCTCGTCAACAACGCCGGGCTGATGGCGGTCCCGCAGAGCCGCACCGCCGACGGGTTCGAGACCCAGCTGGGGGTGAACTTCCTCGGGCACTTCGCGCTGACCGGCCTCCTCGCCGACCGGATCACCGACCGCGTCGTGACGCTGTCCAGCGTGATGCACCGGATCGGCCGCATCGACCTGGACGACCTGAACTTCCGGCGCCGCCGCTACGAGCGCTGGACCGCCTACGGCCAGTCCAAGCTGGCCTGCCTGATGTTCGCCTACGAGCTGGAGCACCGGTTCGTCGCCGCGGGTTCCCGGCTGCGGTCGACGGCGGCCCACCCCGGCTACTCCGCGACGAACCTGCAGTCGCGGACGGAGTCGGTCCAGGACGCGGTGATGGGCGTGCTGAACCGGATCGTCGCCCAGCCCGCCGCGGCCGGTGCCCTGCCGACGTTGTTCGCCGCGACCGTCACGGACCTGCCCGGCGGGGCCTACATCGGCCCGGACGGGATCGGCGAGGCCCGCGGGCACCCACGCCCGGTCGGGTCGACGGCCGCGTCGCACGACCGGCGGGTGCAGGCGGCGCTGTGGGAGCGCGCCGAGGAGCTGACGAAGGTCGCCTTCCCGGTGTAGCGCCGGCCCGGCACACCACACGTGGTGCACCGGGCCGGCGGACCGCGGTCAGAGCTTGGAGGTCCGCGTGAAGTTCTCCGGGACGATCAGGTCGTCGCGGCTCAGCTCGTGGATCGACGACTTGCCGAGCCCGAGCAACGCCTCGTCGATGCCCTTGTAGAGGATCGACAGCACGTTGGTGACGCCGCGCTCGCCCTGCGCGGCCATCCCCCACAGGTACGCACGCCCGATCAGGCAGGCGCGGGCGCCGAGCGCGAGCGCCTTGACGACGTCGGCGCCGCGGCGGATCCCGCCGTCCATCAGCACCTCGACCTGGTCACCGACGGCGTCGACGACGGCGGGCAGCGCCCGGATCGCGGCCGGGGTGCCGTCGAGGTTGTTGCCGCCGTGGTTGGAGACCGAGATCGCGGTGGCGCCGGCGTCGACGGCCCGGCGGGCGTCGTCCGGGTGCATGATCCCCTTGATCACGAACGGGCCGTCCCACTGCTCGCGCAGCCAGGCGAGGTCCTCCCAGGTCGGCAGCGGGCTGGTCCACCAGACGCCGTAGGCGCCGAAGAACGTGGGCGCGTCGCCACCGTCCGGCGGGGCCATGTTCGGGGTCTTCAGGTCCGGCAGCTTCCCGGAGCGGGCCCAGTCCAGCAGGTAACGGGGCTTGTTGATCACCTCGGGCGCGAACTGCATCATCGCCTTGAGGTCCATCTTCTCCGGGATGGGCGGGCTGCCCCAGTCGCGCCGGGTGGCGAAGGTCCAGTCCAGGGTGACGATCAGTCCCTTGGCGCCGGCCCGCTTCGCCCGCATCGCGCGGGCCAGGATGTCCTCGCGGGACCCGGCCCAGTAGACCTGGAAGAAGACCTTGTCGTTGACCGCGCAGACGTCCTCGACCGACCGCGACGCGAACGACGACAGGCCCATCGCCGTCGAGACCGTCTGCTCGGGGTTCAGCGGGTTCTGGATGTTGGAGCTCGCCGCGGCCCGCGCGACGGCGACCTCGCCCTCCGGGTCGACCGCCTGGACACCGGTCGGCGAGATCACGACCGGGAAGTCGATCTCCTGTCCGAGGACGCTCGTCCTCTGCTCGCGCTGCGGCGGCAGGCCCGCGATGTGCGGGCGGAAACCGATCTCGTCGAAGGCGGCCACGTTGTCGGCGAGGGTGATGCCCTGCTCCGCCCCGGCCACCAGCGCGTAGTAGACCGACTTCGGGAGGCGCCTGCGCGCCCGGCGCTGCGCCTCCGCGACCGTCTCGAACCAGTCCTTCGTGCTCGCCATGCCTGCCCCTTCGCAGTCCGTGGTGCTCGTGGTCGCTGTCACGTCACGTCGTCACGTGACGGGCTTCACGCACGCTATCGTTTCGGCACCCGGTGCCACAATCCGGCGTGCCCGTACCCCGTCCGATCGGCGGGGGCCGTACCGTCCGCCCGACCAGCCACGACGCCGCCCCGCACGGCTCCGGGCACCGTCCGGTGGACCGTCACCCGGTCCGCCGCACCTCCATCTCACGGAGCGCGACCGGCGCCACGGGAACGGCCCACCCCGGTTCGTGGAGGCCCGGACGGAGGACCGGCCGTCGGTGACGCTGCGCAGTCTCGCTACGGTGTGCCCGCAGTCACCGGTCAGCGGGCGACGGGCCCGCGGCAAGGAGGAGCCGTGTACAGCCACGCGCGGGGTGGGCACGCTTCCGGTGCGACGCCGGTCGTCTCCGGCGTCACCGGGTACGGAGCGCCTCCCGAGTACGGCGCGAGCCACCACCGGCCGATCGGGCTGCCCGGGCAGTCCCGCAGCCCCGAGCCGCCGCAGGCCCCGGCGCCCGCGGGGACCGGCAACCTGCTGACCGTCCTCGCGGTCGACGACGAGGAGCCCGCCCTCCTCGAGCTCGCCCACCTGCTGGGCGAGGACCCGCGGGTGGACACCGTGCTGACCGCGCCGGACGCCACCGAGGCGCTGCGCATCCTGCACGGCTCGCAGTCCGACAGCTCCACGCCCGGCGTGGACGTCGTGTTCCTGGACATCCGGATGCCGGGCCTCGACGGCCTGGAGCTCGCCCGGGTGCTCAACGCGATGGCCGACCCGCCGCCGGTGGTCTTCGTGACCGCCCACGACGACCGCGCCGTCGACGCCTACGAGGTCGGCGCCGTCGACTACCTCCTCAAGCCGCTGCGCAGCGAGCGCCTGTCCGGGTCGCTGGACCGGACCGTCGCGCTGCGTGCGGCGCGCCGTGCCGACGCCGCCGGGCCGCCCCCCGGCGCCCCGCCCGTCCCGCACGGCGCACCCGGCCCGGCCGTCCGTCGCGGGGCACCTGCCCCGGTCGCCACCACGGACGACGAGGTCGTCCCGGTCGAGCTGGCCGGCACCACGAAGCTGGTCCCGCGGTCGTCGATCCGGTTCGTCGAGGCCCAGGGCGACTACGCCCGCCTGCACACCGCCGAGGGCAGCCACCTCGTGCGGATCCCGGTGTCGGTGCTCGAGGACCGCTGGGGCGACGCCGGGTTCGTGCGGATCCACCGGGCCTACCTCGTGGCGCTGCAGCTGATCACGGAGCTGCGGATGGCGGGCTCGGGCTACGTCGTGCGGCTCGGCAACGGGCCGACCGCCGTCGAGCTGCCGGTGAGCCGCCGCCACACCGCCGGGCTGAAGCGCATCCTGCGCGGACGACCGCCGCGGCCGCAGCGCGGCCCGGAGGACGGGCCGGACGGCCCCGTCCTGCCCCGGTAGGGCCCCGCCACCGCTGCGGACGGCGTGGACTCCGGAGCGGCGACACGCCGTCACGCTCCGCACGGCCGGAACCCGGCCCGTCACCTAACCTGGTGACCGGTGTCTCTCCTTCGTGTCCCGGTGTCCCGTTCCCTCCGTCACCGGTCGTCCGCCCGCGTGCGGCCGGCCGCCGTCCTCACCGCGGTGCTCGCGCTGTGCGCCGTCCTCGCCGGCTGCACGTCCGATCCACCCGCCGCCGCGGAGCCCCCGCCGCCCGCGCCCGCCGCGCCGCCCGCCGACGCCGCGCCGCCGGTGCCCGAGCTACCGGGCGGCGGCACCGAGGTGTTCCCCGGACGCCGGATGGCGGCCCTCTACGGTCATCCCGGCACCCCGTCGATGGGCGTGCTCGGCGAGCAGGACCTGCCCCGCTCGATCGCCCGCGCCCGGGACCTCGCCGCGGACTTCCAGCCGCTGGTGCGCGAGCCCGTCGTCCCGGCGTTCGAGATCATCGCCACGGTGGCCGACAGCGTCCCCGGGGCGGACGGCGACTACTCGGCGGAGATGAGCGTCGACGAGCTGCGGCCGTGGGTCACGGAGGCCGGGAAGGCCGGGGTCTACGTGGTCATCGACCTCCAGCCGGGCCGCGCCGACTTCCTCACCCAGGCGAAGCGCTACACCGAGCTGCTGGCCCAGCCGCACGTCGGCCTGGCCCTGGATCCGGAGTGGCGGCTCGAACCCGGGCAGCGGCACGGCGACCAGATCGGATCGGTGGACGCGGCCGAGGTCAACGCCACGTCGGCGTGGCTGGCCGGGCTGGTCCGGGAACGCGGGCTGCCGCAGAAGGTGTTCCTGATGCACCAGTTCCGCGTCCCGATGATCGCCGACCGGCAGGCGGTCGTCACCTCGCACCCCGAGCTCGCGACCGTGCTGCACGCCGACGGCTACGGCACCCCGCAGGAGAAGCTCGACACCTGGAACGTGCTGCACTCGGCACCCCGGCCGGAGGGCCTCTGGTGGGGCTGGAAGAACTTCCTCGACGAGGACACACCGACGTTCACACCCCGCCGGACCTACGACGTCCGCCCCGAGTCACCGGTCTTCGTCTCCTACCAGTGACGGGTATGTCCACCCTGTCCGGAGACACCCACAGGGGTGGGTGGGCGGCCACCGAGATCACGATCACGGCAAGTACTCTCGGGTGACCCGGGCGCCGGAGCCGTCGCCGGGCACACGCACCGTGCCGGTTCCACAGCCGTCACAGGTACCCATCCGTGCCGATCAGTGAAGGGGGTGCCCGAGTGGACGACCGACCGCCTGACGGCACCCCTCCTCCCGGCCGCTCCGGCCGCTCCCGCAACGACGGGCGCCCGCGCCGCGACGACCGACCGCACCTGCGCGGCGAGTCCCGGGGTGACGCTCCCGGCGGACCTCCCGGGCCCCCTCGCGGCACCCCCGACGGACGTCCCGGCCCGCCCCCGGGCGGACGGCCGCCGTCCGGTGGCCCGCGGGACCGCCGGTCCCCCGGTGAGCCCCGCCCCCCGGCGGCGACCGGTCCGGAGCAGCGCCCCGGCACTCCGCCCCCCGGACGTGGGCGGGACCGCGCGCCCGGCCCCCGGCGCGGACCCGGTGGCCCGGAGGGCCCCGGCAACGCGGACGACGACGGCGACTCACCCTGGCTGCGCCGCCGCGAGCGCGACGCCGCGGCCGAGGCCGAGCGGGCCGCGGCCTGGTCCCGCCGGGCACGCGACACGGCGTCCAGCGGGCACAGCGACAGCCGCCCGACCGACATCCGCTCGATCCGCGCCGCCAGCCGCGGCATCGGCGAGACCCTGCGGACCCCCGGCCGTCCGGAGGCCGCGGCCGAACGACGACGGCACCGCGCCGCCGAGCCCGACGTCCCGCCGGAGGAGCGCGACCGCGCCGCCCGGCTGAGCGGTGAGCTGCCGGTGGTCCCGCGCCGCTCCCGCCGGGAGCCCCCTCCCCCGGCGGGCCCCCCGCCCGCACGCCCGAACACCCCGAACGGCGGCCCCGGCGCGCCCCCCGGCGCACCTCCGGTGCGCCCCGGAGGCGGACCCGGCGGACCGGCCGGCCGTCCCGGACCGGCCCCCGGGCCCGGTGGTCCGGGCGGTGGCCCCGGCGGGCCCTCCGGTGGACCCGGTGCGCCCGGTGGCCCCGGCGGGTCCGGTGGGCCCGCTGCGCCCGGTGGTCCCGGCGGGTCCGGTGGGCCCGGCGGGTCCGGTGGTCCGGGCGGACCCGGTCGCTCTGGCGGACCGGGCGGACCCGGTCGCTCTGGCGGACCGGGCACCACCGGTACGCCCGCAGGACCCGGTGGCCCGCCCGGTCCCCGTGCTCCCGGCCGGGGCCGCCCGGCCGACGCCCCCACCCGTGCCGCCGCGGCGGCCCCGCCCGCCCGTCCCGCCGACGCGACCCGGCGCGAGCCCGGTCCCGACGGCGCGCGCCCGCCGGACCGCCCCGGCCGCCCCGCGCCGGCCCGCCCGCCCCGCGGCGCGGCCCCCGCTGCGGGTGCCGCCGCGGCCGCGGCGAGCGCCGGAGGCGGCACCGCCGTGGCCGGAGCCGCGGCCGGGGCCGCACCCGGAGCCGTCGCACCGGGACGCACCGGCCGGCCGGGCGCCGCCGACGAGGACCGGCAGGAGGACGACCGTCCCCCCGGCCGCCGGCGGACCCTCGACACCGCGCGCGCCTCCCTCGGCGCCGCGCTCGGCCTCACCGCGGCCTCGACCGTCCTCCCCGGCAGCGGGCACCTCGCGCTGCGCCGTCGCCGCACCGGCGGGCTGATCCTCGGCACGCTGCTGGCGGTCGTCGTGGGGCTCGCGGTCCTGGTGCTGCTGACGCGCCGGTCCGTCCTGCTGCAGAACCTGCTGTCGACCACCACGCTGACCGTCATCGCGGGCGCGCTGGTGCTCGGCGGGATCGGCTGGATCGCCCAGGTCGCCCGCACCTACGCGCTCGCGCGGCCACGGACGCTGCCACTGGGCCAGAAGATCATCGGCACCGGGACCGCGGCACTCCTGTGCCTCACGGTCGCCGTGCCGTTCGGGTACGGCGTGGAGCTGCTGAACTCCCAGCGCGGGCTGCTGGACTCCCTGTTCCAGGGCGGCGGGACGTCCGCGGCCGAGGCGCTCGGGAAGCCACGGCTGAACGTCCTGCTCCTCGGCAGCGACGCCGGCGACGACCGCAGCGGCACCCGTACCGACACGATGATGGTCGCCAGCATCGACACCCGGTCCGGCCGGACGACCCTGTTCAGCCTCCCCCGGAACATCCAGCGTGCCGAGTTCCCGCCGGGGTCACCGGCAGCCGAGGAGTTCCCGGACGGCTTCCACGACTCCTCGCAGCCGCTGTCCGGCGACTACCTGCTCAACGGCGTCTTCGCCTACGGCGAGCAGAACCCGGAGATCGCGCCGCCGACGCCCACCGCCGAGCCCGGCCTCAACCTCCTGCAGTCGACGATCTCGTACATGACGGGCCTCCCGATCGACTACTACCTGGAGGTCAACATGGCCGGGTTCTCGTCGATGATCGACGCGGTCGGCGGGGTCACGGTCAACGTCGGGCAGGAGCCGATCCCGGTCGGCGGGGTCACCGCCTTCGGCCGGTACGTCACGCCCGACCGCTACATCCCCCCGGGCATGCAGACGCTCAACGGCGAGGACGCGCTGTGGTTCGCCCGGTCCCGCCGGGACGGCACCGACTACCAGCGGATGGGGCGGCAGCGCTGCCTGATCCAGGCGGTGATCAGCGAGACCAGCGCGACCGAGCTGATCGGCCGGTTCCAGAGCATCGCCGCGGTGACCCGGGACAACGTCTCGACCGACATGCCGCAGCAGGTGCTGCCGTCGCTGGCGGTGCTGGCCGACGAGGGCTTCCGGCTGGAGAGCGTCGCGTTCGACCCGTCACTGCCGGACCCGAACTCCTCGACCGGCTACTTCGTCACCGCCGACCCGGACGCCGACTACATGCGCGAGGTCGTCCGCGGGGCGATCGCCGACCCGCCGCCGCCCCCGGACCCGGCGCTCGCCGCCCCGGCACCTGCGCCGGCACCGGCGGCCCCGTCGTCGGAGGCCCCGTCGTCGTCGGAGTCGGGGGCACCGTCGTCGTCCGCCGCGCCGGAGCCGGCCTCGACCGCCCCGCAGTCGGTGGAGGACTCCTGCGCGAGCACCGGCGCGGCCGACGTCCCGTCCGAGGAGGAGCAGGGCGCGGCGGAGAGCGCCGAGGACTCCGGCTCGGGCACGACGACCACCGGGCTCGGCCCGGTCGGCGGCATCCGCCCCGACGAGTACTGAGTCCCGCCCGGGTTGCTCCGGACGTCCGATCCGAGGCGACCGACACGCTCCCTTCCTTTCGCCCGTCCGGGTTTGGTTAGGTAAGCGAAACCTGATCACCGGAAAGGCTGACCCCCCGTGCTCCGTCGGACGCCCTCCGTCCTCGCCGCGCTCCTCGCGGCCCTCGCCCTCCTCGCCGGCTGCGGTTCCGGCTCCGATCCCGCACCGGGCGGCGAGGGCGCGACCGCGCCCGCCGCCGACGGAGCCTTCCCGGTCACGATCCCGACGGCGTTCGGTGAGGTCACCGTCCCCGAGCAACCGCAGCGGGTCGTCGCGCTGGGCTGGAGCGACGCCGAGACCGCGCTCGCCCTGGGCGTCGAGCCGGTCGGTGCGGCCGACTGGCTCGCCGTCGGCGGCGACGGGCTCGGGCCGTGGGTGCCGCAGGACTACACGACCCCGCCGACCGTGCTCGGCACCCTGGAGGTCGACCTGGAGGCCGTCGCCGCGCTCGACCCGGACCTGATCCTCGACACCCGCGCCGCGGGCACCCGGGACCGCTACGACCGGCTGACCCAGCTCGGCGTGCCGGTCGTCTCGATCCCGGCCGGCGGGGAGAACTACCTGACGAACTGGCGCGACCAGCTCCGCATGGTGGGGGCCGCGGTCGGCCGCCCCGGGGAGGCCGCCCAGCTGCAGTCCGGCCTGGAGCAGCGCTTCGCCGACGCCCGCGCGCAGCACCCCCAGCTGGCCGGGGCCACCGTCGTGTCGGGGGCCCGCAACACCCTCGGCGAGTACGCCGCCTACACCGCGGGCTCCGGGCGGATGGAGTTCCTGGAGGAGCTGGGCATGACCCTGGCACCGCAGATCGCCGCGCTGCCCACCGAGGGCTTCTCGACGCCGATCTCGCGGGAGCGCATGAACCTGCTCGACGCCGACGTCACCGTCATGCAGCCGATCGGCAAGGACGCGACCGAGATCGAGAACGACCCGTTGTGGCAGGCCGTGCCGTCGGTCGCCGCCGGCCGCGGCGTGCTGCTGTCCGACCGGGACGTGTCGCAGGCGTTCTCCGCCGCGTCGGTGCAGGGCTGGACGTTCGCGCTGGACCGCACGGTGCCGCGCCTGGCGGACGCGGCCGCGGCCGCACCGTGACCGCCGGCCCGGCCGCGCCGGCCGTGGCGGAGCCGGACGCCCCGCCCGCCGCGGCCCGGCGGGCACGGGTGCGGCGCGCCGCCGTCGTGCTGGTGGTGCTGCTGGCGGGTTCGGTGACGGCGAGCATGCTCGTCGGCGCCGGGATGCTGGCGCCCGCGACCGTCGCCGACGCCCTGTTCGGCGACGGGCCGGTGACGCCGGAGAGCCTGGTCGTCACCGACGTCCGGCTGCCCCGCACGGTGCTCGCCCTGCTCGCCGGCGCCGCACTCGGTGTCGCCGGGGTGCTCGCCCAGGGCATGACCCGCAACCCGATCGCCGAGCCCGGCCTGCTCGGCCTGAACACCGGCGCGGCGCTGGCCGTCGTGCTGGGCATCGGGGTGTTCGGTGTCTCCACCCTGACCGGCTACGTGTGGTTCGGCTTCCTGGGGGCGGCGCTCGCCGCGGTCGTCGTCGGCGGGGTCGCCGGGGTCGGGCGCAGCAGCCGCACCGTCTCCCCCGCCGCGCTGGCGCTGGCCGGCGCGGCGGTGGCGGCCGGGCTCGGCTCGGTGATCACCGTGTTCCTGCTGACCAACCCGACGCTGTTCGACGACTACCGGTTCTGGCAGGTCGGCTCGGTCGCCGGCCGGGACCTGTCGATCGCGGCCCAGGCGGCCCCGTTCGTCGTGGCCGGGCTGGCACTGGCTCTGACCTGCGGGCAGCGGCTCGACGCGCTGGCGCTCGGCGACGACGTCGCCCGCTCCTTCGGCCGCCGCCCCGGCGCCGACCGCCTGGTGTGCGGGCTCGCGCTCGTCCTGCTGGCCGGGACGGCGACGGCGGCGGCCGGGCCGATCGCGTTCGTCGGGCTCGCCGTCCCGCACGTGCTGCGCGCGCTGACCGGCCCCGGTCACCGCACCCTGCTGCCGCTCGCGGTACTGGCGGGCCCGTCGCTGCTGCTGCTCGCCGACGTCCTCGGGCGGGTCGTGGTGCCGCCCGCCGAGGTGCAGGCCGGTGTGGTCACCGCCGTCGTCGGCGTGCCGCTGTTCGTGGCGCTGGTGCGTCGCCGGAAGTTCGTCCGGTGAGCGCCCCGCCCGACACCACCGACGCGACCGGCGGGGTCGCGGTCCTGCGCGGGCTGCGTGCCCGTCGGAGGCGACGCGTCCTGGTCTCCGGAGCGGTCGTCGCGGCCGCGGTGCTCGCCGCGTTCGTCGTCACGCTCTCGGCGGGGGCACAGCTCGTCCCGCCCGCCGACGTCGTCGCCGCGCTGCTCGGCTCCGGATCGCCGCGCACCGAGCTGGTGGTGCTCCGGCTGCGGCTGCCCCGCGCGCTCACCGCCGTGCTGGTCGGCGCGGCACTCGGGCTGGCCGGGGCGCTGTTCCAGCGGCTGCTGCGCAACCAGCTCGCCAGCCCGGACATCATCGGGATCAGTGCCGGGGCGAGCGCCGCCGCGGTCGCCGGCACCGTGCTGCTGGGCCTGTCCGCGGCCGGTGTGTCGGTGGCGGCGGTGCTCGGTGCGGTCGCGACGACGGTGCTGATCCTCGCCCTGACCCACCGCGACGGCCTGCACGGCGTCCGGTTCGTGCTGGTGGGGCTCGGGATCGGCACCGGGCTGCTGGCCGTCGTGTCGTTCCTGATGATCCGCGCGTCGCTGACCAGCGCGCAGGAGAACCTGGTGTGGCTGACCGGCAGCATCAACCAGGCCGACTGGTCGCGCACGGTGCCGCTCGTCGCGGCCTGCGCGGTGCTGGTCCCGCTCGCGCTGGTGCTGGCCCGGGCACTGCCCCGGCTGGAGCTCGGCGACGACACCGCGACCGCGCTCGGGCTGCCGGTCGGGCGGGCCCGGCTCGCCCTGATCGCGGTCGGAGTCCTCCTGGTCGCGACCGCTGTGGCCGCGGCAGGGCCGGTGTCGTTCGTGGCGCTGGTCTGCGGCCCGCTGGCGACGCGTGCGGCCGGGCCGGGGAACGGGTCGCTCCCGCACGCCGCCGGCATCGGTGCGCTGGTGGTGCTGGTCTCCGACCTGGTGGCCCGCCATCTCGTGAACGACGTCGCGCTGCCGGTCGGTGTGGTCACCGGCGCGGTCGGCGCGCCCTACCTGCTGTGGCTGCTGGCCCGCGCCCGTACGAGGGGAACGACATGAGCCTGACCGCGGACGACCTGGTCCTGCGCTACGACGACCGCGTGGTCGCCGACGGCCTGACGGTCCGGCTGCCACCCGGGCGGATCACCGCGATCGTCGGGCCGAACGCGTGCGGCAAGTCCACGCTGCTGCGCGGCCTCGGCCGGATCATCACCCCGGCCGCCGGGCACGTCGCCCTCGACGGCACCGACGTCCGCGAGATCGGCGGCCGCGAGCTGGCCCGCCGGCTCGGGCTGCTCCCGCAGTCCCCGGTGGCGCCGGACGGGATCACCGTCGCCGATCTCGTCGAGCGCGGCCGGTCACCGCACCAGGGCTGGTTCGGCGGCCACGGGGACGCCGACGACGCCGCCGTCGCCGCCGCCATGCGGGCGACCGGGGTGCTCGAGCTCGCCGACCGCCCGGTGGACGAGCTGTCCGGCGGGCAGCGGCAGCGGGTGTGGATCGCCATGGTCCTCGCCCAGGACACCGGCGTGCTGCTGCTCGACGAGCCGACGACCTTCCTCGACATGACCCACGCCGTCGAGGTGCTGGACCTGCTCGTCGACCGCAACCGGGCGGAGGGCACGACGGTCGCCGTCGTCCTGCACGACCTGAACCTGGCGTGCCGCTACGCCGACCACCTGATCGCGATGCGCGACGGCGCGGTCGTCGCCGAGGGCCCGCCCGCGGCGACGATGACCGTGGACCTGGTCCGGCGGGTGTTCGCGATGGAGTCGCAGGTCGTGCCGGACCCGGTCACGGGGACGCCGATGGTCGTCCCTGCCGGACGGCACCTTCCCGTCCCCGCCCCCGGTGCCGGCCCGCGCACCGCGGACGGGCCGGGGCCGCGCACCGAGTCCGACCTGCGGGAGGTCGTCGGGGAGCCGCACCCGCTGGTGCTGGACAAGTCCGCCGACCGGATCGACGACGTCGCCGCGTCGTTCGTCGCGGCGGCGACGCTCGCGTTCGTCGGCACCGTCGGCGCCTCCGGGTCGGTCACGGTGACCCCGCGCGGCAACCCGCCGGGCGACGGCCCCCGCGTCCTCGACGGCGGACGGCGGATCGCGCTGCCCGAGCGGCCCGGCAACCGGCGCCTCGACAGCCTGCGCAACCTGCTGGACCGGTCCGGGATCGGGCTGACGTTCTGCGTCCCGCGGGTCGAGCACGTGCTGCGGGTCAACGGGCACGGCCGGGTGGTGCGCGACGCCGAGGTGCTCGGGCTGTGGGAGGACCCGCCGGAGCTGGCGATCGTCGTCGACGTCGAGGAGACGTTCGTGCACTGCGGGCGGGCCCTGCGCACGTCCGGCACGTGGCGGCCGGAGGACTGGGCGGACCCGTCCGGCGTCCCGAGTTCGAAGGAGCTGGCCGCGGCCGCACGCGCCACGCGTGACTGAGTGCCGTCGCGGCCCGGACCGGCGGGGTCCGGGCCGCGCGCGGTCACGCGGTCGCGAACGCGCCCAGGACGCGGTCCGGGCGGATCCCGGCGAAGTGCGACTGCCAGATCTCGTAGTAGAGGTACTCCTCCTCGCTGCGCAGCGGCCACGAGTACTCCGGCTGCTCGGGCACCGACCGGGTCTCCCCGGACTCCCGGGCCTCGGCGGCCTTGCGGCCGGCCAGCTCGGCGAGCACGGTGCCGGCGCCGGAGCCGTCGCCGAACTGCTCCTTGCCCCGCCACAGCAGGTCCTCGGGCAGCCAGCCCTCGAACGCCTCCCGCAGGATCGCCTTCTCGGGGCGGCCGTCGGTGCGCTGCTTCCACTCCGGCGGCAGCGCCAGCGCGGTGCGGACGAGGCCGGAGTCCAGGAACGGCTCGCGGGCCTCCAGGCCGAAGTACATCGTCGTGCGGTCGCAGCGCTGCAGGTTCAGGTGGTGCAGCTGCTCCAGGGAGCGGACCAGCTCGGCCTGCAGGGTGTCGGGGTCGGCGTAGTCGTCGGTGTGGGTGTAGGAGTACCCGGCGAACAGCTCGTCGGCGCCCTCCCCGGTCAGCACGACCTTGACCTTCTTCGCGGCCTCGCGGGCCAGGATCAGGTTCGGCACCGAGCTGCGGACCAGCGCCGGGTCGTAGTGCTCGATCACCTCGACGGCGTGGTCGAGGGCCTCGCCGATGTCCTCGGCGGTCACGATGATCTCGTGGTGGTCCGATCCGATGTGCGCGGCGACCTTGCGGGCCGCGATCAGGTCGCCGGAGTCGGCGGTGCCGACCGCGAACGTCGGCAGCTGCTCGCCGCGGGCCCGCGCCTCCTGGGCGGCGATCGCCGCGACCAGCGCCGAGTCGAGCCCGCCGGAGAGGAAGACCCCGACGCCGACGTCGGACATCATCCGGCGGCGCACCGCGGAGACGACGGCCTCGCGGACCCGGGACAGGTCGGCCTCGTCCCAGCCGGGGCGGATCGCGCGCCGCGACGGCCGGACCTCGACCGGCACCGCCTCGGCGAACCGGACCAGGCCCGACGACGGGCTCCACAGGCACCCGGGCGGGAAGGACTCGACGTACGGCCGGTCCTCCTCGTCGAAGGCGCGCAGCTCGCTGGCGAACAGCACGGTCGCCTCGGGGTCCGGGGCGGTGTAGGGCACGTCGGTGCCGCCGACGTCGGCCGGCGGGACCCAGTAGAGCGGCTTCACGCCGAACGGGTCCCGCGCCACCAGGCCGGACCCGTCCTCACGGCCCATCGCGACGGCGAACATGCCGTTCAGCGAGGCCACCGCGACCTGCCCGTCCCACATGACCGCGTGCAGCGCGGCCTCGGTGTCGGACTTGGTGCGGACGGTGCCGTCCGGGAACGCCTTGCTGATGCGCTCGTGGTTGTAGATCTCGCCGTTGCCGACGATCCAGGCCGTCTCGTCGGCGTCCGACATCGGCTGGTGCCCGCCGCTCACATCCATGATCGACAGGCGCTGGTGCCCGAGCCAGGTGTTCCCGACGACCTGTACACCCGTGTCGTCCGGTCCGCGGTGCGCCACCCTGGCGAGCATCCGCTCGTACTTCTCGAAGTCCTTCGGTGCTCCCACCGCTGTCCCGCCGAACGCGGCGACGATCCCGCACATGGTGACCATCGTCCCATGTCCCGAGGGGTGCGCATCTCGCTTGTGCATGATCGACGTGTGAGTTCGGACTCTGGAAGGCGTTTCCGGGTCGATGAGGTTTGCTCCGGGGTCCCGCGGTCAATACCGTCGTAGTCATCGGCCGGTACGGCCGTCGTTCACCGCCCTCTCACCTCCGGCGGCGAGGACCCAGCACCGGCCACCGAGCAGAGCGCGGAGACCCCGCGCCAGGACCGACCGACGAGGGGCGGACTCAGGTGAGCACGGCAGGGCACGACGAAGGCACGGGCCGGCAGAAGGTCGTGATCGTCGGCGGTGGTTTCGGCGGCGTGCAGGCGGCCAAGGCCCTCAAGGGCGCCGACGTCGACGTGACGATCGTCGACCGCACCAATCACCACCTCTTCCAGCCCCTGCTCTACCAGGTCGCGACGGGCATCCTGTCCCCCGGCCTGATCGCCCCGGCGCTGCGCCGGGTGCTGAAGAAGCAGGACAACGTCCGCACGCTGCTCGCCGAGGTCGGTGAGATCGACCTCGAGACCAAGATCGTGCACGCCGCCTCGCCGGACGGGCAGCACATCGACCTGCCCTACGACACCCTCGTCGTCGCCGCGGGCGCCACGCACGCCTACTTCGGCCACCCCGAGTGGGCCGAGCACGCCCCCGGCATGAAGTCCATCGAGGACGCCCGGCTGCTCCGCTCCCGCATCCTGGGCGCCTACGAGCTGGCCGAGGTCGCCCCGACCGAGGAGGAGCAGCGGGCCTGGACGACGTTCGTCGTCGTCGGCGCCGGCCCCACCGGCGTCGAGCTGGCCGGTCAGCTCTCCGAGCTGGCCCGCCACGTGCTGCCCCGCGAGTACCGCGCGATCGACACCCGCGACGCCCGGATCATCCTGCTCGACGCCGCGCCCGCCGTGCTGCCGCCGTTCGCGAAGAAGCTGCAGAACTACACGCGCAAGACCCTCGAGAAGAAGGGCGTCGAGGTCCGCCTGAACACCATGGCGACCGACATCGACGCCGACTCGATCACCGTCAAGGGCCCCCAGGGGACCGACCGGATCGTCGCCCGCACCAAGGTCTGGGCCGCCGGCGTGCAGGCCTCGCCGCTGGCCGAGCTGCTGGCGAAGGCCTCCGGTGGCGAGGTCGACCGCGCGGGCAGGCTCTCCGTCGACCCGGACTGCAGCCTGCCCGGCCGGCGCGACGTGTTCGCCATCGGCGACATGGTCTCGACCATCGACCGGCTGCCCGGCGTCGCGCAGGTCGCGATGCAGCAGGGCACCTACGTCGGCAAGCTCATCAAGGCCCGGTCCAAGGGCGATGACACCACCCCGGCCCCGTTCACGTACTTCGACAAGGGCTCGATGGCCACCATCGGCGCCCGCGAGGCCGTCGCCGACGTGCGCGGCGTCAAGTTCACCGGCTGGCTCGGCTACCTGATGTGGTGCTACGTCCACGTCATGTTCCTGATCGGCTGGGGCAACCGCCTCGGGACGCTCTACAACTGGGTCCGGTCGCTGCGCTACGCCCGCTACCGCGGCCACCGCCTGATCAGCGTGACCGCGTCGTACGACAAGGCCGAGCCGCACCACGGCGACGCCGGTCTCCCCGCCGAGAAGGCCGAGCACCGGAGCGAGGTGGACCCGCGCACCGCGCCGGGCACACCGGCCCCGCCCGAGGAGAAGCCGGCCGCGTCGGCCTGACCCCTCCCCCGTCCCGGAACGCCCGGGTGGCCGCACCGGCCACCCGGGCGTTCCGGTATCCGGGCGGGCCCGCGCCGTGGCACGGTTCCCGGGTGACCCCGGCGATGCAGACGCTCATGCGCGACGTCGCGCGGCTCTGGGACGACGCCGCCGACGGCCTCTACGACCGCGGTGATCCCGCCCCGGCGACCGCGGTGCTCGGCGACGGCGTGGTGTGGACCGAGCTGCCGACCGGCGCGGGCGGCACCGGGCCGGACGCGATGGGCGGGCACCTCGCCGTCGTCGCCGCGTCGCTGCCCGGCGGCGGCACCCGGACCCGGCTGTCCCGCACGCTCGACGTGCGCCGGATCGCCGACGAGGTCCGGTTCGCCTTCACCCACGACCACGAGCTGCCCTGGCTGCTGCCGGGCGTCGCCCCCACCGGACGCCGGGTGGAGGTCCACGCGGTCCAGCTGGTGCGGGTCCGGCAGGGCCGGATCGACGAGCTCCGCACCCTCTGGGACGTCGCCGGGCTCCGCACCACGCTGGGGTTCTGACCGGTCGTCCCGCACTCATGCCTCTGACCTGCGGGAACAGGGAATCCCCCGTACGGTGCGACGGGCGGTCGCCGAGCTGCGCCGAGCAGCCCGGAAGCGGTCTCCGCGGGCGTCCGACACGCCCCGTGGAGGGGGTTCCTGCAGGTCGCGCGGGGGTCTCTGCCAGTCTGTACCGCGATCCGCGATGGGAATCCACCCCGGTACGGGGTGTTGGGAACCGAGAGGAGGCGTCAGCGATGGCCCTGCCCACCCTGACCCCGGAACAGCGTGCCGAGGCGCTGAAGAAGGCGGCCGCCGCGCGCACCGCCCGCAAGGAGCTCCGCGACAAGATCGCCAGCGGTGAGGAGACGATCCCCGGGGTGCTCGGTCGCGCGAAGACCGACCAGATCGTCGGCAAGACCAAGGTCGCCGACCTGCTGAAGAGCGTCCCGGGCTGGGGCCCGGCGAAGGTCTCGAAGGTCATGGAGGAGGCCGGCATCGACGCCTCGCGTCGCGCCGCCGGTCTCGGCGAGCGTCAGCGCCAGGCCCTGATCGAGAAGGTCGGCTGACCGACCCCTCGTAGCGCCACCCGGCGCCGGGCCAGCCCGGTGCCGCGCGACGGCCCGGTCCGCCTCCCGCGGACCGGGCCGTCGCGCGTCCGGGCCCGGCCGCCGGCCCGTGATCGTCCTTTGGCAGGCTGCGCACGTGGAGCGCGAGGTCGAGATCGAGCCGGGCGTGACCCTGTGGGTGGAGGACCTCCCCGCCCACCGCGAGACCCCCGCGCACCCCGTCCTGCTCGTGATGGGTGCGAACGCCTCCGGGATCGGCTGGCCCGACGCCCTCGTCGAGCTGCTGCGTGAGCGGCACCGCGTGGTCCGCTACGACCACCGCGACACCGGCCGGTCCTCGCACGCGTTCGAGGACCACCCGTACGGCATCGCCGACCTCGCCGGGGACGCGCTCACCGTGCTGGACGCGTGCGGCATCGGCCGCGCGCACGTCGTCGGCATGTCGATGGGTGGGGTGCTGGTGCAGCTGCTCGCCCTGGACGCGCCGGACCGGCTCGCCAGCGCCGCGCTGCTCTGCACGGCCGCGCTCGGCGCGGATCTCGCCGGCCTGCCCGGGCCGCCCCGGGACGTGCTGCGGATGTGGCAGGAGATGCACGACCCGCGCGACGAGCGCAGCGAGCTCGCCTGGCGGGTCGAGCACTGGCGGCGGCTCTCGGGCGGGGCGCTGCCGTTCGAGCCGGCCGAGTTCGAGGAGCTCGAACGACGCGTGATGGCCCACTCCGGCCGGGTGGAGGCACCGACCGCGCACGCCCAGGCCGACCCGGGCGGGCTGGACCGCGGCGACGAGCTCGGGTCGATCACCGTCCCGACTCTCGTCGTCGAGGCCCCGGCCGACCCGGTGAACCCGCCGCCGCACGCGGCGTTCCTCGCCGAGCGCATCGCGGGCCGCCGGGCCGCGCCGCCCGTCCGTCTCGTGTCGATCGAGGGGATGGGCCACGCGCTGCCGTCGGCGGTGCTGGAGCCCCTCGCGTGGGAGCTGCTGGAGCACGCGGCGGAGGCCGAGGACGAGGCCGCCGGAGCGCCGGGTCAGCCGACCCAGCGGTAGCGGCGCTCCGGGCGCCCGGTGCCGCCGTAGCGCAGCCGCACCGTCGCCGTGCCCGTGGTGACGAAGTGCTCGAGGTAGCGGCGCGCGCTGACCCGGGACAGCGCCGTGGCCTCCGCACACTCGGTGGCCGACAGGTCGGCGTCGCCGGCGCCGGTGTGCTCGCGCAGGGTGCGCGCCACCAGGTCCGCGGTCGGGGTGGTGAGCCCCTTCGGCATCCGTTCCGGGCCACCGGCGGACCCGGCGGGCATCCCGCCGGTGCCGCCGAAGAGGCGGTCGATGTCGGACTGGCCGCGGACCCGGTCCAGGTCGCGGCGCAGTCGCCGGGCCCGGTGCACCTGCGCGGCCAGCGCCGCCGAGTCGAACGGCTTCACCAGGTAGTGCAGGGCGCCCCCGTGCAGTGCCGCGGCCACCGTGTCCGGGTCGTCCGCGGCCGTCACGACCAGCACGAACGGGTCGTCCGCCGCGCCGGTCCGGAGCCCGCGCAGCACCTCGATGCCGGACATGTCGGGCAGGTACACGTCGAGCAGCACCAGGTCGGGGCGCAGCTCCGCCGCCCGCTCCAGGGCCTCCGCGCCGCGGTGCGCCACCCCGACGACGGTGCAGCCCTCGATCCGCTCCACGTATCCCGAGTGGACCTTGGCGACCATGAAGTCGTCGTCGACCACGAGCACCCTCACCGCTGCACCTCCTCTCCCGTCGTCGCCGGTTTGCCGGCCACCGGCAGGACGGCCACGAACACCGCTCCGGTGCCCTCCGCCGCGTCCTGCACCGCGATCATCCCACCGCGCCGCAGGCACGCCTGCCGGGCGAGCGCCAGGCCCAGGCCCCGGCCGCCGATCTCGGCGGCCTTGGTGCTGAACCCGGCCCGGAACACCTCCTCGGCGAGCTCGGAGGCCACGCCGGGGCCGGAGTCGCGGACCTCGATCCAGACCTCGCCGCCGTCGTCGTCCCCGCCACCGCTCAGCCCGATCTGCACGCGGCGCTCACCCGACCGGCCCGCCGTCGCGTCGACCGCGTTGTCGATCAGGTTGCCGAGCACGGTGACGAGGTCGGCGGACAGGTCCGGGTCGCGCTCCGGGTCGGTGGGCTCCAGCCGTGAGTCCGGGTCGAACGTCAGCTCGACACCGCGCTCGGCGGCCCGGCTGTTCTTCGCGACCAGCAGCGCCGCCGTCGCCGCGTCGCCCACCCGCGACGACACCTCCCGCCGCCAGCCCTCCGAGGCGGCGACGATCCCCGCGACGAACCGCCGCACCTCCTCGTGCTCGCCGAGCTCGGTCAGTCCGGCGATGGTGTGCAGGCGGTTGGAGAACTCGTGGGCCTGCGCGCGCAGCGTGTCGGTGACGGTGTGCGAGGCGTCGAGGCGGTGCTGCAGGGTGGTCAGCTCCGTGCGGTCCCGCAGGGTGACCACCGCGCCGACCTCGCGGCCGTCGAGGCGCACCGGCATCCGGTTCAGCACCAGCGCCCGGGTGTCGCGCAGCACCAGCTGGTCCTCCCCGGCGGCGGCGCCGGTGAGCACCTCGCGCAGCCGGTCGTCCAGGCCGAGATCGGCGACGGGGTCGCCGGGCCGGGCGCCGGGGAGCTCCAGGAGCTCACGGGCGACCGGGTTGAGCAGGGTGATCCGGTCGGCGGTGTCCAGCCCGACCACGCCCTCCTTGATCCCCAGCAGCATCGCCTCCCGCCGCTGCACCAGCTCGACGATCTCGCCGGGCTCCAGGCCGAGTGTCTGCCGGCGGACCCGGCGGGCGAGCAGCAGCGACCCGGCGACGCCGACGCCGAGCGCGAGCCCGAGCAGCGCGACCGTCTCGGTGCGGGCCCCGGCGAGCGACTCCCACAGCGACGGCGCCCGGATCCCGGCGGACACCAGCCCGGCCACCGCACCCCGGTCGTCGATCACCGGGACCTGGGCGACCACCGTGCGGCCGTCCGGGGCGCCGACCCAGGCCCGGCCGGCCGGCGCGGTGCTCGCCCCGGGATCGAACCGCTCGCGGACCCGGGACGGGTCCGGCGACGTGCGCACGACCAGGCCCGCGTCGACGATCTCGATCTCGTCGGCGCCCGACAGGTTCTCCGCGCTGCGCGCGAACGACGGCAGCAGGTCGTACTGGCGGCGCTGCAGGGCCTCCCGCACCGTGGGGACCGACGCGACGTCCTCGGCGACCGAGAGCATCCGGCGGCCCTGCGTCTCGCGGAACGACTCCGCGGACTGCACGGCGGCGAGCGCCGCGACCGCACCGAGCAGCACCAGGACGACCACCAGCTGCCAGACCAGGAACTGGCGCGCCAGCGGGGTCCTCGTGCCGCCACGCCGTCCCACCGGCCCAGACTAGGCTGGTCCGGGTGTGCCCGGCGCACCCTGCCGGACCGACCACAGGACCCAGCCCATGACCGACACCGCCACCGGTGGTCCCGCCCGCCCGTCCCGGCGGGCGTTCTGCGCGGGCCTCGCCGCGGGGCTCGTTGCGCTCGCGACCGGCGCGGCCGCGGGCTGCGGCGGCCCGGAACCCGTCCGCGGGCTGCGGTTCCTCGTCCCGAACGCGCCCGGCGGCGGGTACGACGTGACCGCTCGCAGCGCGGCCAAGGCCCTGTCCGACGCCGGCATCACCGGCCCGGCCGAGGTGTTCAGCCTGCCCGGGGCGGGCGGCATCGCGGGACTGGGCCGGGTGGTGAACGAGGCGGGCAACGACCGGCTGGTGCTGAGCATGGGTCTCGGCCTGGTCGGCGCCGCCCGCTCCACCGACGCCACCGGGCTCCTCACCGCGGCGACACCGCTCGCCCGGCTGACCCGCGAGACCGAGATCGTCGTGGTGGCCCGGGACTCGCCGTTCCGCGACCTGCCCCAGCTGCTCGCCGCGTGGCGCGCCGACCCGGCGGGCAACGCCGTCGGGGGCGGGTCGTCGACCGGCGGACCGGACCACCTGGCGACGATGCTGGTCGCGGAGAGTGCCGGGGTCCCGCCCCGGCGCGTCGGCTACGTCCCGCACGACGGAGGCGGCGAGCTGCTCGCCTCGCTGCTCGCCGACGAGGTCACCTTCGGGGTGTCCGGGCTGGGCGAGTTCGCCGACCAGATCGCGTCCGGCGCGCTGCGCATCCTCGCGATCACCGCGGGCGCGCCGATCCCCGGCGTCGGCGCGCCGACCCTGCGCGAGGCCGGCATCGACCTCGAGGTGACCAACTGGCGCGGGATCCTCGCCCCGCCCGGTCTGACACCCGGCCAGGTGGGCGGGCTCGACGACTGCTTCGCCGCGATGGTCCGCACCCCCCAGTGGCAGGACGTGCTGCGCCGCAACAACTGGCAGGACGCCTACCTGCCCGGCCCGGAGTTCGGCACCTTCCTGCGCAGCGAGGACGAGCGCGTCGGCCGGGTGCTCACGGGCCTGGGTCTCGGCTGAGGAGCGCCGGCCCGTCCCGGCCGTGACCACAAGTTCCGCAATGTCGTTCGTGTCCGCAAGCTGGACCGTCCACGCGGTACGGAGTGATCGTTTCGAGCGGAACGTCACCTCTCGCACCGGCGCGTTGTTCCCCGACGACCGGTCGACGCCGTCGTCGGAAGGGACCTCGTGGAGAACTGGACATCGCCGCTGGGCACCGGACCGCTGCTCGGGATCGCGCTCGGCGCGATCGTCGTGCTGCTGGTGGCCATCATCCGGTTCAAGATCCACCCGCTGCTGGCGCTGACCGTCGTCTCCGCGCTGACCGCCTTCGCGGCCCGGATCCCCGCCGACGCGGTCCTCGACGTGCTGGTGGACGGCTTCGGCGAGACCCTCGGCGAGGTCGCCCTGCTGGTCGGGCTCGGCGCCATGTTCGGCAGGCTCGCCGAGGTCAGCGGGGCCGCCGGGGCCCTGTCGGACGCCCTGGTGAGCCGGTTCGGGGACCGCCGGGCGCCGTTCGCGCTGGGCGTCGCCTCGCTGCTGTTCGGCTTCCCGATCTTCTTCGACGCCGCCTTCATGGTGATGCTGCCGATCATCTTCACGGTCGCCCGCCGGGTCGGCGGCGGCGTGCTCGTGCACACCCTGCCCGCGGCCGCGGCACTGTCCACGATGCACGTGTTCCTGCCGCCGCACCCCGGGGCCGTCGCGTCGACCGTGCTGCTCGGCGGCGACGTCGGGCTGGTCGTGCTCATCGGCGTCCTCGTCGCGGTGCCGACCTGGTACCTGGGCGCGTACTTCTACAGCGTCTGGATCGGCCGCCGCATCGTGCTGCCGGTCCCCGAGCTGCTCACCGGTGGCCCGCAGACCGACGACGACGAGACCGGCCCGCCGCCCCGGCCGCGGGTCGTGGTGGGGCTGCTCCTGCTGCCACTGGTCCTCATCTTCGCGAACACGCTGGCCGCGACCCTGGCGGACACCGGCGCCGTCGACCCCGAGGCCCCATGGGTCGTGCTTCCCCAGTTCCTGGGGGCGACCCCGGTCGCGCTGCTGATCACCGTGCTGGTGGCGACCTGGGTGCTGGCGACGCGCCGCGGGCGCCGGGCGGCCTTCGTCGAGGACCTGCTGGACAACGCGCTCAAGCCGATCGCGCCGGTCGTGTTCATCACCGGGGCGGGTGGCATGTTCGGTGCGGTGCTGATCGCCAGCGGGATCGGCGACGCGCTCGCCGGGACGCTCGGCGCGACCGGCCTGCCGGTGATCGTGTCGGTCTTCCTCGTCGCGGCGATCCTGCGGATCGCGCTCGGCACCGCCACCGTGACGATCACGACCGCGGCCGGGCTGCTGGGTGCCTCGGTGGTCGAGGCGGGGCTCGGTCCGGTGCAGACCGTCGCCGTCGTGCTGGCGCTGGCCGCCGGGTCCTCGATCTTCCCGCACGTCAACGACGCGAGCTTCTGGCTGATCGGGCGGCTGCTCGGGATGGACGTCCCGACGACGTTCAAGACCTGGAGCGTGATCAAGACGCTGATCTCGCTGGTCGGGTTCGCGCTGTCCTGCGTCGTGTTCGTGCTCGCGTCCCTGGCGGGCTAGTTTCGCCGGGTGGGATTCGACGCCGCCCGTGCGCTCGCCGAGACGCTGCTCGCACACCAGCGCCCGGAGCTGTGGGTGCGGGCGCAGCGGGCCGCGATCCGGGCCCGGGAGCTCGCCGAGGAGCGCGGCCTGGACCGGGACCTGCTGATGACGGCGGCGATCCTGCACCCGGTCGGGCACTCCCCCGTCGTCCGGCGCAGTGGCGACCCGGTCCGTGACGCCGCCCGGTTCCTCGGCGCGCGCGGGTTCGACCCGCGGGTGGTCGAGCTGGTCGGCGGCGGCGCGGACGGCCCGCACGCCGAGGCCCTGCGGACCTGCGCGGACGGGCAGGCCGACCCGTCCGGGCGGTGACCTCGCCCCCCCACCGGTTGACAACGCACCTACCCGCGGGTTCGGTGGTGGTGTGGTCGCTTTCCTGCTGACGCGACGCCGTCACGTCGATCACCTGGTCGTCACGAGCCAGGCCTGTCGTTGATCTGCTGATCCGCGGGTCCGTTTCCTCTCTTTCCTCCGTTTCCTCCCACGGGCGTCCGAGCACGCCCACTCCGCCGTGTCCGGCATGCCCGGCATGCCCGGCATGTCCGGCGGACGACACCCTGGAGTTCATCCCCCATGACCGACACCACCGCCGACAATCTCGACACCACACTGAACGCACAGATCAGTGAGCCGCTGAAGTTCGCCTACTGGGTGCCGAACGTCTCCGGCGGCCTGGTCACGAGCACCATCGAGCAGCGCACCGACTGGGGCTTCGACTACAACGTCAAGCTCGCGCAGACCGCCGAGAACAACGGCTTCGACTACGCGCTCTCCCAGATCCGCTACATGGCGAGCTACGGCGCCGACCACCAGCACGAGGCCACGAGCTTCTCGCTCGCGCTGGGCCTGGCCACCGAGCGGCTCAAGGTCATCGCCGCCGTGCACCCGGGCCTGTGGCAGCCGGCCGTGCTGTCGAAGTGGATCGCCACCGCCGACCACCTGACGAAGGGCCGGATCGCGGTCAACGTCGTCTCCGGCTGGCTCAAGGACGAGTTCACCTCGATGGGCGAGCCGTGGCTGGAGCACGACGAGCGCTACCGCCGCACCGACGAGTTCATCCGGGTGCTGCGCGAGATCTGGACCGCGGGCGACGGCGGCGCCGAGTTCGCCGGCGACTTCTACCGGGTGCACGGCTTCGACCTGAAGCCCAAGCCGGTCGACGTCCCCGGCCGCCCGCACCCGGAGATCTTCCAGGGCGGCAACTCGACGGCCGCCCGCCGCAACGGCGGCCGCGTCTCCGACTGGTACTTCTCCAACGGCAAGGACTACGACGGCTTCACCGAGCAGGTCGAGGAGGTCCTCGGCCACGCGAAGACCGCGCCGCGGCTGCAGCCCGTCCGGTTCGGGCTGAACGGCTTCATGATCGCCCGGGACGACGAGAAGGAGGCCCGGGACACCCTGCGCGAGATCATCGAGAAGGCGAACAAGCCCGCCGTCGAGGGCTTCCGCGACGCCGTCCAGCAGGCCGGGAACTCCACCGGCGACAAGCGCGGCATGTGGGCGGACTCGTCGTTCTCCGACCTGGTCCAGTACAACGACGGTTTCAAGAGCCAGCTCATCGGCACGCCGGAACAGATCGCCGACCGCGCCATCGAGTACAAGCGGCGCGGCGCCAACCTGCTGCTGCTCGGCTTCCTGCACTTCCAGGAGGAGGTCGAGTACTTCGGCGAGAAGGTCCTCCCCATCATCCGGGAGAAGGAGGCCGAGCTCGCCGCCCGCGAGCCGCGGCCGGTCACGGTCTGAGCCGATCCACCGACGGGCCCGGCGGGCGGCACGCTCGCCGGGCCCGTCCGCGTCCGGACGCGGAACCGGTCCGGACAACCCCCCGTGAATCCCAGTGCGGGGGACGCGCCATTGACGTCCTCGCGCATTCTCGCGAACACTGGGAATCGTGCAGTCCACCGAGCTCACCCGTCGACGCCACGTCGACCTGTCCCGCGTGAACTCGTCGATCTGTCGCTGATCACCGCCGCGCCGCACCGTCGCCGACCTGCGGCGCAGCCGTCGGAGCCCGGTTCCCGCCGCGCCCGCCGGTGATCACCCGACACGGATCCCCGCCGTCCTGGGACGGGCACCGGATCACCGTTCCCGCACACCCCGGAACCGCCGGGTCACATGTGCGGAAACAGTGACCGGCGCCTGCCCGGACGCATTCTCTCCCCGACGAGGAGACACGCATGACCACGACCGAGAACCGTTCCGGCACCGCCACCGTCGCCGAGGTGGTCGACTGGACCGCCGCGCCCGCCCCCACCGACGAGGCGGGCTGGCTGCGCCGGGCCGGCGAGGTCCGCCGCATCCTGGAGCGCGACGCCGCCGCCCGCGACCGCGCCGGCGCCACCCCCTACGACGAGGTCGCCCTGCTCAAGGAGTCCGGGCTCGTCACCCTGCTCGGCCCGGTCGAGCACGGGGGCGGCGGCCAGGAGTGGCCGACCGCCTACCGGGTGATCCGCGAGGTCGCCGCGGGCGACGGCTCGATCGGCCAGCTGCTCGGCTACCACCTGCTGTGGTTCTGGGCGGCCCGGCTGGTCGGCACGCCCGAGCAGATCGAGGCGGTCGAGGCCGACGCCACCCGGAACCGCTGGTTCTTCGGCGGCGCGGTCAACCCCCGCGACTCCGACCTGCTGATCCGCGACGAGGGCGACGAGATCGTCTACAACGGCCGGAAGAGCTTCTCCACCGGCAGCACGATCTCCGACGTCACGGTGCTGGAAGGGGTGCTGGAGGGCACCGACACCCACGTCTTCGCGATCGTGCCCAGCGAGCAGGACGGCATCGTCTTCCACGACGACTGGGACAACATCGGCCAGCGGCTCACCGAGAGCGGCAGCGTGACGATCACCGACGTCCGGGTGCCGTGGGCCTCGGCGGCCGGATTCACCGACAAGGCGTTCCAGCCGCGGGTCTACAACACGCTCAACGTGCCGACCATCCAGCTGGTGTTCGTCAACTTCTACCTGGGCATCGCACGGGGCGCGCTCGAGACCGGCGCCCGGTACACCCGCACCGTGACCCGGCCCTGGCTGCACGGCGACGCCGAGCGCGCCGTCGACGAGCCCTACCAGCTCGACCTCTACGGCGACTACCGCTCGAAGCTGTGGGCCGTCGAGGCACTGGCCGACGCCGTCGCCGAGGAGGGGCTCGCCATCCACCGCGACGCCTGGAACGTCACCGAGGAGCAGCGTGGCGAGCACGAGGTCCGGGTCGCCGCGGTGAAGGCGCGGGCCACCGACGTCGCGCTGGAGATCACGTCCGGGATCTTCGAGGGGCTCGGCGCCCGCGCGACGTCCGCGGAGCTCGCGTTCGACCGGTTCTGGCGCAACGTGCGCACGCACACCCTGCACGATCCGGTGGCCTACAAGCGCCGCGAGGTCGGCGCCCACCTGCTGCGCGACGAACTGCCGCAGCCCACCTGGTACACCTGACCGCCCACCCGGGCGCGGTGGCGCTCCGCCACCGCGCCCGCCCCGGCCCGGCCCGGCCCGGCCCGCAAACGCTCACCGGTTCAGGCCAGGCTCACCCGATCGCACGAGCGGGGCCGCATTCCGTGAGCGGCCCGGCGCGGCACCCAGACGCTCAGCGGTTCCGGCCGCGCTCACCCGATCGCATGAGCGGGGCCCTGTCGCGTGAGCGCCCCGCCTCGTCCTGCTCTGCCCCGCGCTGTCCTGCGCTGCGAGGCCCGCAGACGCTCACCGGTTCCGCCCACGCTCGCCCGATCCCGTGAGCGCGGCCGTACCCCGTGAGCGCGGCCGTGGCCGAGGAGCGGGGGTGCGGGGTCGGGTGCGGTGTGTCAGGTGATCGCGGCGCGCAGGCGGTCGGCGTGGGAGTGCGCCCAGGCGGCGACGGTCGTCGCGGGACGGCCGGTCACCTCCTCGACCACGCCGTTCGGGGCCGGTTCGGCGTCGTGCAGGAAACCCAGGATCGTGTGGACGACCATCTCGGCGGCGTCCCGGCCGGCCGAGGGCTCCAGCGCCGCGACGGCCTCGTCCGGGGTGACCTGCTCGAACCCGATCCCGACGCCGGTGGCCTCGGCGATCGCGGCCACCGCGTCACGACGGCTGACCGGTTCCGGGCCGGTCAGCGTGAGGGCCCGGCCCGTGTAGCCCGGCGCGGTCAGGGCGACGGCGGCGACCTCGGCGATGTCGGTCATCGCCGTCGGCGTGCTCGCCAGCGCAGGCCACGGCTCGCGCACGACCCCGGTGGCCCGGATCTGCGGGAGCCACATCTCGTAGTTCTCGACGAAGTCGGCGGGCCACAGGTGCGTCCAGGCGGGGCCGGCGGCCTCGACGGCCTTCGTCACGGTCCCCCACCAGCTGTCCGGCTCACCGGTCAGCGCCACGACGTGCTCCACCCCGGCGTCCGCGGCCGCCGCGAGCACCTCGGCCGCCGTCGGCTCGTACGGGGCGAGGTACATCGCGCGGACCGCGTCGAACGCCCCGTCCAGCGCGGCCGGCCGCCGGACCGAACCGCGCACGGCCTCGACGCCGTCGGGCAGCGCGGCCCGCACCGGGTCGACGGTGAGCGCGCGCACGGGCTCACCGGTGCGGGCGATCAGGTGGTCGACGACCAGCCGGCCGATGTTCCCGGTCGCCCCGGTCACCAGGATCGTCATGGGCTCTCCCTCCGACGCCGGGGCCGCGCCACCGCGGCCCCCTGACGTCGTACACCGTACCGGAATTACCGTACGGCGTACCGGGACGAGGTCAGCCGACCCGGGTGTGGTCGTCCCCGGCCGTGGCGTCGCCGTCCGCCCCGGTCCGGCGGACCCGTGGCAGGAACCGGCCGGTGCGCAGCCGGTAGGCGTCGTACTCGGGCCCCAGCGCGCTGCCCAGCCCGGGCTCGTACACCGCGCGGGCCTGGATCTGCACCGCGACGAGGATCAGCACCCCGGCGAGCACCCCGAGCAGGGTCGGGGCCATGAACAGCATCCCGGCGCAGCCGACGATCAGCCCGGTCAGCGCGGGGTTGCGGACGCGGCGGTAGAGCCCACCGGTCGCGAGCACCGGGCGTCGCGCGGCGTCCGGGTCCCCGGCGGCCGCGGCGCCCGCCTCGGTCGCGCTGCGCCGCCACACCGTGCCGAGCTGCAGCATGGCGACCGCGACGACGGCGAACCCGAGCAGCAGCAGACCGGCACCGACGACCGCCACGGCGGGCCGGGACAGCACCGAGATCGGCTCGAGCACGTCCAGCGCGACCAGCAGCGGGGCACCGAAGCCGAGGACGGCGGCGACGACGAACAGCGTCCGCGCCCACCAGGCCGGACTGCCCGGGGCCCTGGCCACGTCGAGCCGGCGTTCCCCGCGGGCCCGGTGCGCCCGGCCGCGGACGACGAGCCCGGTCCCGACGGCGACGAGACCCAGCGCCAGCGCGGCCCAGCCGAATCCCTGGTGACCCATCGCGTCGGCGAGCCGGGCCCAGGCGTCGTCGCCCCAGACCTGCGGGACGGCCTCGGCGAACAGCCAGGCGCCGAACACGAAGAACATGATCGCGGCACCGACGGAGATGACCCGCTCGGGGAGCTTCTGGCCGAGCTTGCGGCCGACGACGATGGCCAGCGCGTCGGCGGCGACCATGCCCAGCGTGGAACCGAGCCACACGCCGAACCAGCTGTACTGGGTGGCCAGGGTGATCGTGGCGAGCATGGTCTTGTCGCCCAGCTCGGCCAGGAAGAACGCGACCGACGCGGCGACGACGGCGGACCCGCCAGCCCGCTTGGCCTTCTGCTCCTCGTCGTCGGTCAGCGAGTCCCCGCGCAGGGTCCAGGCGCCGAACGCGACGAAGGCCACCGACGCGACCAGCGCGATCCAGCCGGTCGGGATCGACGCGCCCAGGCCGTACCCGACGGCGACCGACACCAGGTGGGTCACCGACGTGGCGATCGTGATCCCGACGAGCACCGGGATCGCCTTGAAGCGCGTCGCGAACGTGAGGGCCATGAGCTGGGACTTGTCCCCGAGCTCGGCCACGAAGATGACGCCGAAGCTGACCGCGAACGCAGCCAGGAATCCGTCCATGTCCATCCCTCGATCTCGCTCCGGATCGAGGGGTACGGGTGACCTCGATCCGGATCATCCGGATCGAAGGTCTCGCTCACCTGGTGGCCAGGCCCTGCGCCCGGGCCGGCCCTCGTGATCGGGGCGGACCAGTATGTCGAGCGCAGCGTTGGGAGCTACTCCCCTTCGCGTACGGGTCCTGACGTTACCTCATCGATCCAGTCCGGCTCGACCGTCGCGGATCGATGTGACCGCACTCTCAGCACGTGCCGACCGGGATGGCTTAGCGTCGCGAAGCAACCGCACCGCCCCTGTCACCGCCGACCGAGGAGGAACCCGCCATGCCCGAGGCCGTCGTCTGCGAGGCCGTCCGCACACCGATCGGCAAGCGGAAGGGATCGCTGTCCGAGGTCCACCCGGTCGACCTGTCGGCCGCCGTGCTCACCGCGCTCGCCGAGCGGACCGGGATCGACCCCGGCGTGGTCGACGACGTCGTCTGGGGCTGCGTCAACCAGGTCGGCGACCAGGCCGCCCAGATCGGCCGGTACGCGCTGCTGGCCGCCGGATGGCCGGAGACGGTGCCGGGCGTGACGATCAACCGGGCCTGCGGGTCGAGCCAGTCGGCCTTCGACTTCGCGGCCGGGATGGTCCTCGCCGGGCAGTACGACGTCGTCGTCGCCGGTGGGGTGGAGTCGATGACCCGGGTACCGCTCGGCGCGGGCCGCGAGCTGGGCCGGCCCTACGGCCCGCTGGTGCGCGACCGCTACCGCGAGGACCTGACCTCGGGAGAGTTCCCGAACGACGACTTCAACCAGGGTGTCGGCGCGGAGCGGATCGCCCGCGACTGGGGGCTGTCCCGGACCCGGCTCGACGAGTACGCCGCCCGCTCGCACGAGCTGGCCGCCGCCGCGATCGACTCGGGCGCGTTCGACGGGCAGCTCGTCGACGTCCCGGGCGCGCCGGGGTTCGCCGCCGACGAGGGGCTGCGCCGCGGGACGACCGCCGAGACCCTCGCCGCGCTGAAGCCGGTGTTCTCCGGGACCGGGGTGATCCACGCCGGGAACAGCTCGCAGATCTCCGACGGCGCGTCCGCCGTGCTCGTCACGACGCCGGAGCGGGCCGCGGAGCTGGGACTGACCCCGATCGTCCGCTACCACTCCGGCGCGGTGTCCGGGGCCGACCCGCTGCGGATGCTGACCGGGCCGATCCCCGCGACCCAGAAGGTCCTCAAGCGCTCCGGGCTGGCGATCGGCGACATCGGCGCGTTCGAGGTCAACGAGGCGTTCGCGCCGGTCCCGCTGGCCTGGCAGGCGGAGCTCGGCGCCGACGACGCCCGGCTCAACCCGCTCGGCGGCGCGATCGCCGTGGGGCACCCGCTGGGTGCCTCCGGCACGATCCTGCTGACCCGGCTCGTGCACCACATGCGCGACCGCGGCATCCGCTACGGGCTGCAGACCATGTGCGAGGGCGGCGGCACGGCGAACGCGACGGTCGTCGAGCTGGTGTGACCGTCGGCTAGGTTCCCGTCGTGCTGTGGATCGGGATCATCGCGTTGCTCGCCGGTGCCGGGTGCTTCTGGGCCGCCGTCCACACCCAGCGCCGGGTGCACGCGATGATGGCGGCGGAGACGCTGCCGGTCCCCCGGCTGCTGGAGGAGGCGGGGATCGCCGCGGACCTCAACGGCGGGCCGGGCCGGTTCCGGAAGGTCTGCGAGGTCGTGGGCGAGGCCGCGCCCGCCCCGGTCGGCCTGCTGCGCTCCGAGCTCGCCGGCGTCGAGTGCGTCTGGCACGCCCACCGGGTCGAGCGCCGGTTCGAGCGCCGCGAGCGCGACTCCGAGGGCCGGATGCGCACCTCCACCCACACCGAGACCGTCTCCGAGCGGGTGTCACCGCACGGCTGGCCGCTGCTGCGCGACGGGCACACCATCGGCGTCGACCCGGGCGGGCGGCGTCCCGACCCGGTCGAGCTGGTGCTGGACCGCTTCGACCCGGCGGACGAACGCGGCCCCCGCGGCGACCGCACGCTCGGCTACCGCAACCAGGAGTGGGTGCTCCGCCCCGGCGTGCGGATGTACGTCCTGGGCGAGGTCGACGACCGTGACGGTCCGCTGGTGATCCGGGCCCCCAGGACACGTCCCACCCGTTCGTCCTGTCCACCCGCACCGAGGACGAGCTGACCGCCACCGACCGGCGCAGCCAGCGGTGGTGGGCCCGCGGCGGCGCCGCACTCGTCCTGCTGGGGCTGGTCCTGACGATCGCAGGCGCGGTGACCTGAGGCGCGGGACCTGAGCGCGGCCCCACCGGTCCACACCGAACGCGCGCGGGATTCCCAGCGCGATCACAGGCTCGTCTCAGGGTCACGCCGCACAGTTGCTCCCATGACCGAGTACGGGCCGGGCACCGGCGGGCGCGCCGACGGGGAGACCTCCACCGGGGGCGGCGCCACGGACCCCACCCGGCCCGATCCGCGTGCGGCAGGGGACGGCCCCGGGCACGCCGACGGCAGGAGCGCTCAGGAGGCGACCGACGTGACCGACACCGACCACCGGAGGCAGCAGGAGCAGGCCCCGCCGCCGTGGGCCTCCGCGAGCAACCCCACGATCCCGGCGCACGGTGCCGGCAGCCCGCCCACCTCGGTGTACCCGCCGTTCCCGGCGCAGGCCCCTGCCCCGAAGCCGCCGCGGCGCTTCGGCGCCGGCCTGGTCACCGTCGCGGTCGCGGCGGGACTGGTCGGGGGCGGCGTCGGCTTCGGTGGCGCCTACGCCGTGCTCGGCGGGGACACCGGTTCGAGCACCGCGACGCTGTCCAGCTCCGCCGCCCCGGGCACCCCCGCCCAGGCCGCCGACGGCTCCATCGCCGGCGCGGCCGCCGCGATCACCCCGAGCACGGTGGACATCCAGGTCCGCACCGCGCAGGGCACCGCCGAGGGGTCGGGCGTGATCCTCACCGCCGACGGCGAGGTCCTCACCAACAACCACGTCGTCTCCGGGGCGGGCGATGGCGGGCAGATCACGGTCTCGACCGCCGACGGCACCCAGCACCGCGCGACCGTCGTCGGCACCTCCCCCAGCTACGACCTCGCCGTCATCCGGCTGGAGGGGGCCTCGAACCTGAAGGCCGCCACGCTCGGCCAGTCCTCGGGGGTCCAGGTCGGCGAGCAGGTGGTCGCCACCGGGTCCCCGCAGGGGCTCTCCGGCACCGTCACCGCCGGCATCGTGTCCGCGCTGAACCGCACCGTCTCCGCCAGTGGCGACGGCGGCACCCCGGTCGTCTACAACGGGCTGCAGACCGACGCACCGATCAACCAGGGCAACTCCGGCGGTCCGCTGGTCAACCTCGCCGGGCAGGTCGTCGGCATCAACTCGGCGATCGCGACGAGCGGGCAGAACGCCGGCTCGATCGGTCTCGGCTTCGCGATCCCGGTGGACACCGCGAAGCGGGTGGCCCAGGAGCTGATGTCGGACGGCGTCGCGACCAAGCCGCAGCTCGGCGTCCAGGGGTCGGTGTCGGCCTCCGGCTCCGAGACCGCGGGCACCGGTGGCGCGCAGGTGGCGGCCGTCGAGCCCGGCTCGCCCGCGGCGAACGCGGGCGTGGCGGCGGGCGACGTCGTCACCAAGGTCGACGAGTACCCGGTGTCGAGCTTCGCGGACCTGATCGCACGGGTCGGCAACTTCACCCCCGGCCAGCAGGTCACGCTGACCATCGGCAGCGGGGCGGACGCCCGCCAGGTCCCGGTGACCCTCGGCAGCGCGCAGGACACCGAGGCGGCCACTGCCCGGCAGGGCGCCCTCACCACGCCGGAGGGCTCCGGGCAGGGCGGCGGTTCCGCACCTTCCGCGCCGTTCGGGATCAATCCCTTCGGGGGCGGCGGGAACTGACCCCTCCCCCACCGGTCTCCGGCCGGGTGCGACGTACCCCCTCCCGTCGCGCCCGGCCGGTTCCGTCTGTGTCCGGAATCGTGTGGGTTCCGGCCCGCATTGCGGCGAACGGTGGACAGTCACGGACCGATACGGCAACCCTGGTCGCCGTTGTTGCGTGGCGCACCCGTCGCGCGACCCGACCGGGAGGGGCTGTCGATGACGACACACGGCGACACCGGCGACACCGGCCACCGCACGCGGCAGGGACGCGGGATCGGCCTGGCGACCACCGTCGCCGCCGCGGGCGGACTGCTGTTCGGCTACGACACCGGGGTGATCAGCGGGGCGCTGCTGTTCATCGCACCCGAGTTCGGGCTCGGTGAGGCCGGCCAGCAGCTGCTCGTCTCCGGGCTGCTGGTAGGCGCGCTGGTAGGCGCGCTGGCCGGCGGGGCGATCACCGACGCACTCGGCCGGCGGCGGACGCTCGTCGGCGTCGCCGCGGTGTTCCTTCTCGGCGCGGTGCTCTCCGGGCTGGCCCCGGGGACCGGGGTGCTGCTCGGCGCCCGGGTGCTGCTGGGGCTGGCGATCGGCGTGTCCTCGGTCTGCGTGCCGCTCTACATCGCCGAGATCGCGCCGAAGGAGTCACGCGGGCGCCTGGTCTCGATGAACCAGTTCCTGATCACGGTCGGGATCCTGCTGTCCTACCTGGTCAACTCGCTGTTCGCGGAGGCGGAGAGCTGGCGCTGGCCGCTCCTGCTGGCCGGTGTCCCGGCGCTGGCGATGCTCGTCGGGCTGGCCGGGGCGCAGGAGTCGCCGCGCTGGCTGGTGCTGCGCGGGCGGGTCGACGAGGCGCGGGCCGCGCTCGCCGGCCGGACGCCCGAGCAGGCCGACGCCGAGATCGCCGAGATCCGCGCCGCCGCCCGCGACGAGGCCCGCTGGACCTGGTCGGACCTGCGCCGCCCGCAGCTGCGTCCCGCGCTGACCCTGGGCATCGGCGTGGCCGCGGTGAACCAGCTGGTCGGGGTGAACGCGGTCATCTACTACGCGCCGACGATCCTGTCCGGGGTGTTCGGCTCCGACACCGGCGCGCTCCTGGCGACGGTGGGGATCGGGGTGGTGAACACGGTCGTCACGGCGGTGGCGCTGGCCCGGATCGACTCGTGGGGCCGCAGGCCGTTGCTGCTCGGCGGGCTCGCCGTCGTCGTCGCCGCGCTGGTCGCGCTGGTCGTGCTGTTCCTGCTGCCCTCACAGGACGGCATCGTCGGGGTCCTCGTCGTCGTCGCGCTCTGCGTGTACATCGCCGCGTTCGCCGCGAGCCTGGGCATCGCGATCTGGCTGGTGAACTCCGAGGTGTTCCCGACCGCGGTCCGCGGCAAGGCCGCCGGGCTCGGCGCGACGACGCACTGGGGCATCGACCTGGTGATCGCGTCGACGACGCTGACGCTCATCACCACGCTCGGGGAGTCCGGGCTGTTCGCGATCTTCGCGGTGATCGGCGTGGCCGGGTTCGTCTTCCTCCACCGGCTGATGCCCGAGACCAAGGGGCGCAGCCTGGAGGAGATCGACGCCGCGTTGCAGGAGCGTGCGGGACGGACCTGACCGCACCCGTCACCGGTCGTGGGCGGGCTCTCCCGGCGAGTGGGCCCGCCGCTCGCGGCGCCGGGACCGCAGGCGGCCGACCAGTGCCGTCACCGCGCCGACGACGGCGACGAGCCCGACCGCCAGCCCCGCCGCCACCAGCGGTGAGTCGGTGAGGTTGCCGGTGAGGACCCCGAGCACGCCGTAGAGCAGCGTCCAGAGCACCGCGCCGGCCGCGACCGCGGGGAGCAGCACCGACCAGGCCATCCCGGACGCGGCGGCCGCGATCAGGGTCGGCACCCGTCCCGCGGGGGCGACCCGGCCGACGAGGACCAGCAGCCAGCCGCGGTCGGCGAACGCGGCCCGCACCCGGGCCACCCGCTCGCCGGTGCGCGCCCCGCCGAACCGGCCGCCTGCCACCGCGTCGAGCACCGGGACGCTCCCCCGGCGGGCGACGGCGTAGGTCACCAGGTCCCCGGCGAGCGCCGCGGCGAAGGCCAGCACGAGCACCACCGGCAGCGACAGCGCCGGGGAGGTCATCGCCGTCGCCGCGGCGGCACCGACGATGGCCCCGGTCGGCACCACCGGCAGGATCGAGCCGAACAGCACCCCGCCCCCGACGACGAGGTAGGCGACCCGGCCGGCGTCCGGGCTCAGCTCGGCGGTGAACCACTCCTCGGTGGCCGGTTGCAGCACGGCGCCCAGCACGCTCACACCGCCGCCCCGACCGCGGCGCCGGGCGGGACGACCAGGGTGCGCGCCGGCGGCCCGGCCGCGGCGACCGCCGCGGCGAAGTCGTGCGGCGGCCGCACGAGGAGCTCCCGCATCCGCCCGCCGGTCCGCCCGGGGACCGAGCAGAGCCCGGTGACGGCGAGCGTGCCCCAGTGCACCGGCAGCGCGGCCCGGGGCGCCAGCCGCCGGACGGCCTCGGCGGCACCGGCCGGGTCGAGGTGTCCCGGGCCGAGGCTCGGGCCCCAGCCCCACACCGGCAGCGCGGCGAGGTCGATCGGGCCCTGGGCGGCGACGTCGCCGAGGCCCGGGAACAGTCCGGTGTCCCCGGCGGCGTAGACGCGCAGGCCGTCGCCCTCCAGCAGGTGGCCCATCGCGTCGGCCTGCGGGCCGTGGGTCAGCCGGGGGCCCCAGCGGTGCCCGGAGTGGTCGGCCGGGGTGCCGGTGACGTGCAGCCCGCCGAACGTCCGCCGCTGCCCGACGGCCAGCTCCGACACCCGGGCCACGCCGCGCCGGCGCAGCCACGCCGCCGCCCCTGCCGGGACCACGACCTCGGTGTCGCGCGGCAGCAGCGCCAGCGAGCCCAGGTGCAGGTGGTCGGCGTGCAGGTGCGAGATCAGGACCAGGTCGACGCCGTCGAGCCCCGCGGGATCGACCGCGGGCGCCATCCGCCGCAGCGGCCCGACCGCGGAGGTCAGCACCGGGTCGGTGAGCACGGTGCGCCCGCCGAGGCGCAGCCGCAGCGTGCTGTGCCCGAGGAAGGTCGTCTCCGGCAGGTCCACGCCGTCGAGTATCCCCGCCGGCGCGGCGGCGGGGATCAGGCGTTGCCGAGGACGCGGTCGACGACGATCCGCAGCACCACCCGCTGCGGGTTCACCCGGGGCTCCTTGTACTCGGCGGCGTAGCGGCGTTCCGCGGCGTGCACCCCCTCCGGGGTGGGATCCACGACGGCGACCCCTTCGAGGGTCGACCAGGTCCGGCCGTCGACCGCGGTGACGGTGACCCGGGCCCCGTCCGGCCCGGCGGCGGCGACGTTGCGGGCCTTCTGCGAGCCGCCGCTGGACAGGACCCTGGCGATCCCGTCCTCCACGTCGACGGTCACCCCGACCGGCACGGCGTGCGGCGTGCCGTCCCGCCGCGGGGTGACCAGGACGCACGGGCGGCGCTCCGACCAGAGCTCGCGGAAGCGGTCGGACACACCGTCGGAGAGGGAACGTCGTCGCGTCATCCGGCCATCCTCACCCCGCGGTCCCGGGCGGGTGCTCCCGGCTCCCCGGTCGCGGCCCGGTGTAGACGCCGGACGGCCGGAACCGCAGGCCGGGCTCGGCGTACTCCTCGCGGGCGTGCGCCACCCAGCCGACGGTGCGGGCGGTGGCGAACAGCAGCTCGCCGGCGTCGCGCCGCAGGCCGTGGGCGTGCAGCAACGCGGCCAGCGCGAGATCGACGTTCGGGGCGGGGCCCTCGCCGCCGCGGTCGAGGTCCCCGGCCACCGCGTCCACGCACGCGAGCACCCGCTCCGCGGCCGGGTCGTCGCGCAGGCGGTCCAGCAGCACCGTCGCGCGGGGGTCCGGGCCCCGGTACACCGTGTGCCCGAAGCCGGGCACGCGTTCGCCGGCGCGCAGCCGCTCGGCGAGCGCGCCGCGGGGGTCGTCCAGGGCGCCGGCGAGGAACCGGTGGGCCAGCCCGCTCGCGAGGCCGTGCCGCGGGCCGTCGAGCGCGCCGAGCCCGGCGGAGACGACGGCGTGCACGTCGGCGAGGGTGCTCGCGGCGACCCGGGCCGCCACCGTCGACGCGGCCAGGCCGTGGTCGGCGAGCAGCACCAGCGCGGCGCGGACGTGGTCGAGCGCCGCGGGCGGGGGTTCGCCGTCCGGGTCACGGGCCAGGGCGGGCCACAGGCGCGCGGCGAGCGGGCCGTCCCCGCCGCCCGCCAGCGCGTCGACGACCGTTCCCAGCAGCCCGGACGCCGTGCGCACGACCGCAGCGGGCGCGACGTCGGCGCGGAGCGGGTCGGCCGCGGCGAGCGCGGCGACCGCCACCCGGAACCGGTCGGTGGTGCGCGCCCCGCCCGGGAGCGCCGCCAGCGCACCGCGGGCCACGGGCAGCAGCGCCGGATCGGCGTCGAACGCGACGGGGCCCGGGGTCTCCCAGAGCACGGCCGCCGCGTCCCCGAGGGTCCCGGCCACGGCGAGCTCGCCCACGGGCACGCCGCGGAACCACGGACCGCCGTCGGCCACGAGTGTGATCCGGGTCCGGATCCGCTCGACCGCGCCGGAGGGCTCGCCCGCCTCCCGGCCGCGCGCGGCGAGCGCCTCCACCTCGTCCTGGGCGAACCGGCTCCCCCGCGGCTGGCGTAGGCGTACACGGTCTCGCGCTTCACCCCGAGCCGTTCCGCGGTCTCGGCGGCGTTCAGGAACTCCACGACGGCACCCTACGGGACCGGATCAACATTGACCGGATCAATATTGACAAGCGTTGTCGCCGGGCGGACCGTCCGCGGCATGACCACGACCGAGAGGGCCGCCGTGCCGGAGGTCCCACCGGGCCTGCGCGGCGTCGCCGTCACCACCACGACCCTCGGCGACGTCCGCGGCGACGAGGGCTTCTACCACTACCGCCAGTACTCCGCGGTCGAGCTCGCCCGGACCCGCACGTTCGTCTGCGCCTGGTTCCTCGCCGCCCGCGGACGGCTGCCCGACCCGGACGAGCGGGCCGCGTTCGCCGCCCGCATCGCGCAGCGCCGGGCGCTGCCCGCCGCGCTGTCCGCGCTGCTGCCGGGCATCGCCGCGGCGTGCGGCGACGACCTGCTCGCCGGGCTGCGCGCCGCACTGTCGGTGCTCGGCCCGCTGCACGGCATGCGACCGGTGTGGGACGCCGGCCCGGAGCGCGGCGCCGACGACGCGCTCACCGTCTGCGCGGCGACGCCGACGATCCTGGCCGCGCTGCACCGGCTGCGGTCCGGCCTCGACCCGGTGCCGCCCCGGCCGGACCTGGAACCCGCGGCGGACTGGCTGTGGATGCTCACCGGCGCCGAACCCGACCCTGGGCACGCCCGCGCCGTCGACGCCTACCTGGTCAGCACGCTGGACCACGGGTTCAACGCCTCCACCTTCACTGCACGCGTCGTCGCGTCGACCGGCGCGGACGTCGCGTCCGCGGTGACGGCGGCGACCGGTGCCTTCTCCGGCCCGCTGCACGGTGGCGCGCCGGACCGCGCGCTGGAGGGCCTCGACGCCATCGACCGCGACGCCGGCGGCTCGCCCGAGCGCTGGGTGGCGGACCGGCTCGCCGCCGGCGAACGGATCATGGGGTTCGGACACGCCGTGTACCGCGGGCCGGACCCGCGCACGGCGCTGCTGCGGGAGGTCGCCGAGCGGCTCGGCGGGCCGCTGCCCGCCCGCGCCGCCGACGTCGAACGCCGGGTCGCCGCCACCCTCGCCGAGCTCCGCCCGGACCGCCCGCTGCACGCGAACGTCGAGTTCTACGCCGGAGTGGTGATGGCGGGCTGCGGGATCCCGCGCAGCATGTTCACGCCGACGTTCGCGACCAGCCGGGTCGTCGGCTGGTGCGCCCACGTGCTGGAGCAGGCGGAGCAGCGTCGGCTGATCCGTCCGTCGGCCACCTACGTGGGCCCGCCGCCACCGGAGCCGGTGCCACCCCGCTGAACCCGGCCGGGCGGGCACCGGTGAGAAAGCTGGCAATGCAAACTTCCCGGTTGCCGCCGACATGCGGGACGTGCTCACCTGATCGTGCACATCCACAACAGCAGCGTCGGAGGTCGTGTGTTCCGGGCCCGTCGATCCGCAGGAGCGTCCCCCGGAGCCCCCGCACAGGAGGCACGGCACCGGCCGGCCGTCGCGATCACCGTGCTCGCCTCGTGCGGCCTGCTCGTCTCGCTGGTGCAGACGATGGTCGTCCCGCTGCTGCCGCGCTTCCCGGAGCTGCTGTCGGTGAGCCCGTCGACGGCGTCCTGGCTGATCACCGCGAACCTCGTCGCCGGTGCCGTGTCGGCGCCGGTCCTCGGCCGGCTCGGTGACATGTACGGCAAGCGGCGGATGCTGCTGGTCGCCCTGGGCCTGGTCGGTGCCGGTTCGCTGCTCGGCGCGGTCGCCCCCGGCATCGGTCTCCTCCTGGTGGCGCGGGTGCTGCAGGGCGCGGCGTTCGGCGTCATCGCGCTCGGGATGAGCCTGATGCGTGACGTCCTGCCCGCCGACCGCGTCGGGTCCGGGGTCGGGCTGATGTCGTCGTCGCTCGGGTTCGGCGGCGCCATCGGGCTGCCGATCACCGGCGTCGTCGCGCAGTTCACCAGCTGGCGCTGGCTGTTCGCCGGGGCCGCGGTCATCGCCGTGTTCCAGATCCTGGTGGTACGGCGGCTGGTCCCCGAGTCGAACCTGCGCAGCGGCGGCCGGTTCGACACCGTCGGGGCGCTCGGTGTCGGCGCCGCCCTGGTGTGCCTGCTGCTGGCGGTGTCGAAGGGCAACGACTGGGGCTGGGCCTCGCCGCTGGTGCTCGGCCTGTTCGCCGCGTCGGTCGTGCTGGCCCTGGTGACGGGGCGGTACGAACTGCGGGTGCCGGGCCCGCTGGTGGACCTGCGCGTGTCCGCGCGGCCGGCGGTGCTCCTGACGAACCTCGCGTCGGTGCTGGTCGGCTTCGCCATGTTCGCGGGCTTCGTGCTCGCCACCCAGATCCTGCAGGCGCCGGTCGCGACCGGGTACGGCTTCGGGCTGTCGCTGGTCGTCGCCGGTCTGGTCCTGCTGCCGATGGGCGGCTCGATGGTGGTCTTCTCGTCGGCCTCGGCCCGGCTGTCCCGGGTCCGCGGGCCGCGCACCACGCTGGTGCTCGGCACGCTGCTGCTGGGCGCCGGCAACCTCGGGTTCGCCCTGATCCCGGGCACCGTGTGGCTGCTCATGCTGGTGTCCACCGTCGCGGCGGTCGGGGCGGCGCTGGCCTACTCGGCGATCCCGCTGACGATCATGCAGGCGGTGCCGGAGTCGGAGACGGCCGCGGCGAACAGCCTCAACACCCTCGCCCGCCAGCTGGGGACGAGCTCGTGCACGGCCGTCGTCGCCGCGGTGACGACGGCCCTGGTCCTCGACGGCGGCACCCTGCCCGCCGCCTCGGCCTACACGATCTCGTTCGCCGCGGCCGGTGTCGCGGCGCTGGTGGCGACGGTCCTCGTCGCCCTGACACCGGCGCCGTCGGTCGCGCGGGAGCCGGTCACCACCGCCTCCTGACCCGCGTTCCGGCGCGGTCCCGCCCACCGTTCCCACCCGTCACGGGAATTGCGTCCGTGTCGCGTTCCGGGCACCGGGACGGACGCCGGTCCGGTGACCGTCCCGTCCACTATGGATCCCTCTGCGCCCGGCCCGCCGCGCGGCGGCCCGCGGCCCGGCGCGGACCTACGGCGGACCCGGTGTCGCCATCGACCGCGCCACACCCCCGCGCTGCATGTGCACGCCGGGAGACGGCGCGGGCACGTCCAGTGATCATTCCAGTGTGGACACCGCGCGGGCGCCCACCTGCGGAGACAACAAGAATGTAATAAGAACCCGCGAGTAGACCCGCGGGTAACATTCTCGCCGGTAACAGTCCGAGTTGACCGACAATGCGTGAGCGCGCACACTCCGGGGCCGGATCACATTCCGATCGTGCCTGTTCACCGATACCGTCATCGGCACCGCTACCGATCCGATCACCCGGTCCGCATTCGCGTCCGGCCTGGTGATTCATCTGGCTGACGCCGCTCCAGGAGGTCGTCACATGAAGCCGTTCGTGGTCAACAGCCACGACCGTCTGGTCTTTCCCGCCAATTTCCTCGGCGAGCTCGACTTTTCGGTGATCGACGATCTCGAACAGTTCACCGCAATCGTCGGCCGCGATTTCGAGGCGAAAGCCCCTACCGGGACCGACATCCTGGAGCGCGTCACCACCGGCGCCTACCGGAGCCGCTTCGCGCTGCTGCGCGACATGAGCCAGAACCTGTTCTGGGTCAACCGGTACACGCTGACCATGTTCGAGAAGCGGCCCACCCGCTGGCGCGACCTGCCGCGGCACCGGGGCGACGTCTTCCTCCCGACCCTCACCCCCTGGCGTGACGGCGACAAGAAGGTCCGCGCGGTGCAGGAGGCCTTCGCGGTGCTGCCTTCCACCTGGGACGACGGCGTCGAGGAGAAGATCTTCGACCTGCTCTTCGACGTCTACGGCAACCGTCGCCACCACGCGACCGAGCTGCCGGCGGTCAAGCCCACGGTGGAGCAGTTCCTGACCACCCCGGGCGCCCGCACCTTCGTCGTGCCGCACCACGACCCGGACTACCCGGTCTTCTCCTGGAGCGAGATCCTCGACGCGCACGCCGAACGGCCCGAGCTCGAGGCGCTGACCCGCTGGGCGATGGTCCTGCACAACCAGTACCCGTGGGACCGCGCGGCCACCGAGCTGCGCACCGCCGACGAGATCGGCGACGACGACCACGTCATCGCGTTCCACCCGCGCAACCGCGACGTGGCGGCCTTCCTCGACCGCGCCACCGGCGCCCGCCCGGCCCGCCGCGGCCGGATCGCGACGCAGGCCGAGCCGGTCGAGCCGGAGCGCCCGCTGCCGCCGGTGCGGGTCCGCGAGGCGTTCGCGGTCCAGCCGAAGGTGGAGGCCCTCGCGGTCGTCCGCGGCGAGCACGTCTGCTCGAACGACGACGTCGTGCGCAACTCCGCGTTCTCCTGGTCGCCGATGAGCGCCGAGGAGATCTCCACCAAGACCGGCATCGACCAGCGCCGCTACACCGAGCTGGACATCGAGGACCTCGCCTGGGCCGCGGCGGTCCGGGCGCTGGAGCACTCCGGGCGCGACCGGTCCGAGATCGGAGCCGTGCTCGTCGCCACCTGCACCAGCGAGCGGCTGATCCCGTCGCTGTCGACGTGGCTGTCCGGTCAGCTGGGGCTGCTGCAGACGCACTGCTCGGCCGACATCGTCGCCGCCTGCGCCGGCCTGCCCTACGGCCTGGCCGAGGCCGTCCGGCAGCTGCAGGAGGTCCGGCGCCCGGTGCTGCTGGTCTGCGTCGAGAAGTTCTCCGACAAGATCGGCAACGTCCGCACCTCCCGGATGATCTTCGGGGACGGCGCCGCGGCCATGGTGGTCGCACCGGCGGCCGAGGGCGAGCGCGGCGACGTCGACCTCCTCCAGACCTACGCGTCGGGCCCCGTCTCCCAGGTCAACTCGATCATCTGGCCGAACCCGGAGTTCGACAACGACATCACCGTCTACGGGCCCGAGGTGAAGGCGCTCGTCGCCCGCTACCTCTCCCAGATGATCGGCGAGCTGACCGAGCAGGTCGGCCCGGACGGCACGGGCACGATGCTCGACGCGGTCGACCTGATCGTCCCGCACCAGGCCAACAAGACGATGATCCTGCAGCTCGCGGCGAAGGCCGGCCTCTCGGCGGAGCAGCTGTACTTCAACATCGGCTCGATGGGCAACGTGTCGGCGGCGTCCATCCCGATCGCGCTCCACGACGCCTGCACCGACGGCGCCGTCACCGGCCGCACCCGGGTCTTCGCTCCCGGCTTCGGCGCCGGGGCCGTCGGCGGCTACGCGGTGCTCGAGGTCGATCCGGCCGTCATGGCCCCGGAGGTGGTCCTCGACCCGGCGGCCGCGCCCGAGGCGGCCGCCGTGGCGGCCCCCACGTCCGACGACGTCCGTATCGCGTTCGGCGAGTGACAGGGTTGGGGCCCCACCGGTAGGACAGGGCGAGCGAACCTCGTCCCGTCACCGGCCCGGGGGCACCGCCCGTGTCACCGAACGCCGCCGCAGCCACCAGGAGCAGTGAAACCCGTGTTCTCGCGCATCGCCATCGTCAACCGCGGCGAACCCGCCATGCGGTTGATCAACGCCGTCCGTGAGTGGAACGCAGAGAACGGACCCGACCGCCGGCTGCGCACCATCGCGCTCCACACCGCCGTCGACCGTCGTGCGATGTACGTCCGGGAGGCCGACGAGGCCGTCCTGATCGGACCGGACGACCCGGACCACATGGGTGCGAGCCCCTACCTCGACCTCGCCGAGCTCGAGCGGGCGCTGCGGGTGTCGCGGGCCGAGGCGGTCTGGCCGGGCTGGGGCTTCGTCTCCGAGAAGGCCGAGTTCGCCGAGCTCTGCGCACGGCTCGGGATCACCTTCGTGGGCCCGTCGGCCGAGGTGATGCGCCGGCTCGGCGACAAGATCGCCTCCAAGCAGCTGGCCGAGTCGGTCGGCGTGCCGATGGCCCCGTGGTCCGGCGGCCCGGTCGCCGATCTCGACGCGGCCCGCAAGGCCGCCGAGACCGTGGGCTACCCGCTGATGGTGAAGGCGACCGCGGGCGGCGGCGGCCGCGGCATCCGGTTCGTGGCGGGCCCGGAGCACCTGGACGAGGCCTTCGAGCGGGCGGCGTCCGAGGCGTCGCGGACGGCGGGCGACGCGACGGTGTTCCTGGAGCGCGCGGTCGCCGGCGGGCGGCACGTCGAGGTCCAGGTCGTCGCGGACGCGACGGGGGACGTGTGGACCCTGGGGGTCCGGGACTGCTCGGTGCAGCGCCGGAACCAGAAGGTGATCGAGGAGTCGGCGTCGACCGCGCTGGACGCCGAGCAGGAGCGTCTGCTGCGCGACTCCGCGGCCGACCTGGCCCGCGCCGCCGGCTACGTCAACGCAGGCACCGTGGAGTTCCTCTACCAGCCCGAGGAGAAGCTGCTCTCCTTCCTCGAGGTCAACACCCGGCTGCAGGTGGAGCACCCCGTCACCGAGGCGTGCACCGGCGTCGACATCGTGAAGCTCCAGCTGCACGTCGCCGCGGGCGGTGCGCTGGCCGAGGTCGCGACCTCGGTGCCGGCAGGATCCGGCTGGGCGATCGAGGCCCGGCTGACCGCCGAGGACCCGGAGCGCGAGTTCGCGCCCGCCCCCGGCCGGATCGAGCACCTCGCCCTGCCCAGCGGCCCCGGCATCCGGGTGGACACCGGCGTCGCGGCGGGCGACGTCATCCCGCCGCAGTTCGACTCCATGATCGCCAAGGTGATCGCGTGGGGCCGCGACCGCGACGAGGCCCGCGCCCGGCTCTCCCGCGCGCTGCGCCAGACCGCCGCGGTGATCGACGGCGGCTCCACGAACAAGGCGTTCCTGCTCGACCTGCTCGACCGCGACGAGCTGCGCGCCGGCGATGTGCAGACCACCTGGCTCGACGGGATGATGGCGCAGGGCTACGCCCCGCCGCGCCGCATCGACGTCGCCCTGCTGGCCACCGCGATCCAGTCGCACGACGGCCACGTCGCCCGCCAGCAGGACCGGCTGTTCCGCTCCGCCGAGGCCGGCCGCCCCGAGGTCGGCTACGAGACCTGGCACCAGACCGACGTGACGGTGGCCGGGCAGTCGTACAAGCTGCGGGTCGCCCGCACCCGGGCCGGCCGCTACCGCGTCGAGCTCGACGGGACCTCGGTCGACGTCGACGTCGAGCGCAACGGCGCCTACGAGCGCCGGATCACCGTCGGTGAGCAGAGCTGGACCGTGCTGTCGGTCGCCCAGGAGTCCGACTACCTGGTCGAGGTCGACGGCGCCGTGCACCGCATCTCCGGCGGCGAGGCCGGCATCGTGCGCGCGCCCGCCCCGGCGATGGTCGTCGCGCTGCCGGTCGCCCCCGGCGACGTCGTCTCCGAGGGCGACACCGTCGCCATCGTCGAGTCGATGAAGCTGGAGACCTCGCTGCGGGCGCCGTTCGACGGCACCGTCGCCGAGCTGCTCGTCCCGGCCAACACCCAGGTCGACGGCGGCACCAAGCTCGTCCGGCTGGAGCCCTCGGCCGACGCCGAGGCGGTCGCGGCCCCCACCGCCGACCGCGCCGACTTCGCCGCCTTCACCGCGGCAGGCACCGACGACGATCCCGCCGCCACGGCCGCCGACGCGCTGTCCGCGCTGCGCTACCAGGTGCTCGGCTTCGACGTCGACGAGAGCCAGGCCCGGCCGCAGATGCGCCGCCTCGCCGGGGCCCGCGCGCGCCTCGCCGACGACGACCCGGCCGTCCTCGCCGGCGAGGTCGCCGTCCTGAGGATCTTCGGTGACCTGTGCGCGCTGTCCCGGAACCGCTCCGAGACCGACGACGTCACCGGCGAGACCGAGCGCAACCCGCAGGAGTACCTCTACGCGTACCTGCGCAGCCGCGACGCCGACGACGAGGGCCTGCCCGAGTCGTTCCAGGCCAAGCTGCGCACCGCGCTCGCGCACTACGGCGTCTCCGACATCTCGTCCGACCCGGACCTCGGCCCGGCGCTGTACCGGATGTTCCTGGCACACCGCCGCGCCCCGCAGCAGGTGCCGGTCGTGCTGCACCTGCTCAACTGGCGCCTCGAGCACCCCCGCTCGCTCGCCGGGCTGTCGTCCGCGGCCCGGGAGGACTACCTGCGGACCCTCGACGAGCTCGTCGTCGCCACCCAGCTGCGGCACCCCGTCGTCGGCGACACCGCACGGCTGGTCCGCTACCGCGCGTTCGACGCGCCGGTCGTGGCGGCCGAGCGCTCGCACGCGCTCGCCGAGCTCCGGGAGAGCCTGGACGTGCTGGCCACCGACCCGGCGACGCCGGACCGGGCCCGCCGGATCGACGCGCTGGTCGCGTCGTCGGAGTCGATCCTCGGCGTCTTCGGGGAGCGGCACGACGCCGTCCTGCTGGAGGTCATGACCCGGCGCTACTACCGGGTGCGGCCGCTGCGCGACCTGGAGCTCACCGAGCACGCCGGCAAGCCGCTGCTGACGGCGCGCTACCAGCACCTCGGCAACGACCGGACGCTGTTCGCCTCGGTCATCGACAACAACGACCCGGCCGCCGCCGTGGCGGTCGCCGAGGAGCTGCGCCGCCGCGTCGGCGAGCTCGACGGCGACCGCACCGCGCTCGTCGACCTCTACGTCACCTCCACCAAGGCCGACGACGGCGGCGACCCCGACGCCCGCGCCGAGCGGGTCCGGGCAGCGCTCGGCCGGGTGCCCGCCATCCTGCACCGGGTCGCCGTCGCCGTCCGCCCGAACCCGCGTGCCGAGCACACCGCGGAGGCCGAGGCCGAGGCGCCGACCTGGTTCACCTTCCGCCCCGACGAGACCGGCGAGCTCGTCGAGGACCGGACGCTGCGCGGCATGCACCCGCTGGTCGCCGACCGGCTGCGGCTGTGGCGCTTCCGCAACTTCGAGCTGACCCGTGTGCCGGCCGCCACCGACGTCCACCTGTTCCGCGCCGTCGGCCGCGAGGTCCCGGGCGACGACCGGCTGGTCGCGATGGCGGACGTCCGCGAGCTGACCGTGCTCCGTGACGAGGAGACCGGGCGGATCCGGTCCCTGCCGCAGTTCGAGCGCGCGCTCGACGCCTGCATCAACTCGCTGCGGTCCGCCCGCGCGAACGACCGGAACCTGGCCCGGCTGTCGTGGAACCGGATCGCGCTCTACGTCTGGCCGGAGGTCGACGTCCCGCTGGCCGAGCTCGACCAGGTGGTCCGGCGGCTCGCGCCGCGCACCGCGCACCTCGGGCTGGAGCAGGTGCTGGTCGAGTTCCGCACGGCCGATGCGTCGGTCACCGGCGGGCAGGGCGGCCAGAAGTCGATGCTGCTGCGCATGTCCCGGCCCCCCGGTGCCGGGCTGACCCTGCGGCTCGACGAGCCGCCGACCGAGCCGATGCGCGAGCTCGACGACTACGACCAGAAGGTCCTCAAGGCCCGTCGCCGCGGCGCGGTCTACCCGTACGAGATCGTCCCGCTACTCACCGCCCCGATCGACGCCGGCGAGGGCACCTGGCAGGAGTACGACCTGGTCGACCCGGACGACCCGGCACGGCCGCTGCCGGTCGACCGGGCGCCCGGCGGCAACCGGGCCAACCTGGTGCTCGGCGTCGTCTCGGTGCCGACCCGCCGCTACCCGGAGGGCATGAAGCGGGTCGTGCTGCTCGGTGACCCGACCCGGGCGCTCGGCGCGATCGCCGAGCCCGAGTGCCGCCGGGTGCTGGCCGCCATCGACCTCGCCCGCGAGCTCGACGTGCCCGTCGAGTGGTTCGCCGTCTCCGCCGGCGCGAAGATCGCGATGGACTCCGGCACCGAGAACATGGACTGGATCTCCCGGGTGCTGCGCGGGATCATCGAGTTCACCCAGGCGGGCGGCGAGATGAACGTCGTCGTCACCGGCATCAACGTCGGCGCCCAGCCCTACTGGAACGCCGAGGCGACGATGCTCATGCACACCAGGGGCATCCTGGTGATGACGCCGGACTCGGCCATGGTGCTCACCGGCAAGCAGTCGCTCGACTACTCCGGCGGGGTCTCGGCCGAGGACAACTTCGGCATCGGCGGCTACGACCGGATCATGGGCCCGAACGGGCAGGCGCAGTACTGGGCGCCGGACCTGTCCGGCGCGGTGCAGGTGCTGCTGCGCCACTACGCGCACACCTGGGCGCTGCCCGGCGAGCGGTTCCCGCGGCCCGCGCCGACCACCGACCCGGTCTCCCGGGACGTCACGACCGCGCCGCACGCCGGCCCGAACTGCGAGTTCACCACGCTCGGGGAGATCTGGGCGGAGGCCACCAACGGCGAGCGCAAGAAGCCGTTCGACATCCGCTCGGTGCTGCGCGGCGTCGCCGACGCCGACCACGTCACCTCCGAGCGCTGGGCCGACATGCACGACGCCGAGTCGGTCGTCGCGCTCGACGCGCACCTGGGCGGCCAGCCGATCGCCATGGTCGGCATCGAGTCGCGGCCGATCCCGCGCCGCGGCCCGCGCCCGGTGGACGGCCCGTCGCAGTTCACCGCCGGGACGCTGTTCCCGCGCTCGTCGCGCAAGTGCGCGCGGGCGATCAACGCGGCGTCCGGCAACCGGCCGCTGGTGGTGCTGGCGAACCTCTCCGGGTTCGACGGCTCGCCGGAGTCGCTGCGCGGGCTGCAGCTGGAGAACGGCGCCGAGATCGGCCGGGCCATCGTCAACTTCGACGGGCCGATCGTCTTCTGCGTCGTGTCGCGGTACCACGGCGGCGCGTTCGTCGTCTTCTCCGGGACGCTGAACGACAACATGGAGGTCGCCGCGATCACCGGTTCCTACGCCTCCGTGCTCGGCGGGGCGCCGGCTGCCGCCGTCGTCTTCGCCGGCGAGGTCAAGAACCGGGTCGCCGCCGCCGAGCGGATCACCGTCCTGGAGGGCCGGATCGCCGAGGCCTCGGAGGCCGGCGACGAGGCCGTCGCGGCCCGGTTGCGCGGCGAGCTCGCCGCGCTCCGCCCGGACGTCCGGTCGGAGAAGCTCGGCCAGGTCGCCGACGAGTTCGACACCAAGCACTCCATCGAGCGGGCGCAGAGCGTCGGCTCGGTGCACCGGATCGTCACCCCCGACCAGCTGCGGCCCTACCTGGCCGACGCCGTGGCACGGGGCATGAAGCGCACTCTCGACCGCCGCACCGGCGACACCACTGGAGGACGACAGACATGACCGCCATCACCGACACCAACCCGGAGCAGCGCGTCGCGATCGTGACCGGCGGGGCGCGCGGCATCGGGGCCGCGATCACCACCACCCTCGCCCGCCAGGGCGTGCACGTCGCCGCCGGCTACTCGTCGAACTCGAAGGCCGCCGACGACCTGCGCGAGAAGCTCGGCGCCGAGGGCGCATCGGTGTCGGTGCACCAGGGCAACGTCGGCGCGCCGGAGGACTGCTCCCGCGTCGTGCAGGAGGTGCTCGAGCAGCGGGGCCGGGTCGACTACCTGGTCAACAACGCCGGGATCACCGTCGACAAGACCGTCCGCAAGCTGACCGTCGACGACTGGCACGCCGTGCTGCGGATCAACCTCTCCGGCGCGTTCTACATGAGCAAGGCCGTGCTGGAGCACATGTCCGGCAACGAGTTCGGCCGGATCGTGAACATCTCGTCGGTGATCGGCCAGACCGGGTCGATCGGCCAGGCCAACTACGCCTCGTCCAAGGCGGGCCTGATCGGTTTCTCGAAGTCCCTCGCGCAGGAGGTCGCCCGCAAGGGCATCACCGTCAACTGCGTCGCGCCGGGCTTCATCGAGACCGAGATGGTCGCCGCCGTGCCGGAGAAGGCGATGGAGAAGATCCTCGCGAAGATCCCGGTCGGGCGGCTCGGGCAGGCCGACGAGATCGCCCGCGCGGTGTCGTTCCTGGTCGACGACCGCGCCGGCTACGTGACCGGGTCCGTGATCAGCGTCAACGGCGGCCTGGACATGGCCTCCTGACCCGTCCCCCCACCGGCCGCCCCTGCACCCACCGGGTGCGGGGGCGGCGGTGTCAGGAGCGGGAGCAGAGGCCCTTCGACTCCAGGACGCGGGCGGTGGCGGCGTCGTTCGCCTCCGGCGTGATCCGGCCTTCGGCGAGGCCCTTCTCGGCGGCGTCGAGCAGCGGGCCGACCGGTGTGACGTTCGAGAACAGCGCGATGTCGGCGCCCGCCGACAGCGCCCGGGTGGTCGCCTCGGCCAGCCCGAACCGGTCGGTGATCGCCTTCATCGCGCCGAGGTCGTCGGTCATGACGACGCCGTCGAACCGGTACTGCTCGCGCAGCAGCCGGTAAGCGGCCGGGTCGACGCTGGTCGGGTTGCCGCCGGTGAGCCCGGGGACCTCCAGGTGCCCGAGCATGACGCCGATCCGGCCGTCGAGCGGCTTGCCGGGCCCCACGAGCGCCGCGTACGGCTTCAGGTCCTTCTGCTCCAGCTCCGCCAGGGGCGGGGTGGTGACCGAGCCCTTGTGCGAGTCGCCGGAGCTGTGGCCGTGCCCGGGGAAGTGCTTGAGCACGCCGTACACGCCCCCGGCCTGCTGGCCCTCGGCCCACGCCTGGGCGTAACGGGTGGCGGTCTCCGGGTCGTCGGAGAACGACCGGTCCCCGATCACCGACGAGCGCGGCTGGTCGGAGGTGTCCACCGACGGCGCGAGGTTCCAGGTGACGCCCCGGGCCTTCAGCTGCCCGGCGCGCTCGCGCGCGATCTCCGTGACCTGCTCGGGGGTCCTCGACGCGGCCATCTCCCGCGCGCTGGGGATGTCGCCGTCGAGGTCGTCGATCCGCTGGACACGGCCGCCCTCCTCGTCGACGGCGACGGCGAGCGGGGTGCGCGAGGCGTCCTGCAGGGCCTGCATCCGGTTCCCCTGCAGCAGTGCGGTCTCGTTGCCGCCGAGGAACACGCCGCCGACCTGGGACTCCTTCACGATCGCCGCGGCGCCGGCCGGGTCGGAGGCGTCGACCCCGACCATGAGCCGCTGCGCGAGCCGGTCCCGGGTGGACAGTGCCGCGACCATCGGGACGCAGGTGTCGGCGGGGGCCTGCTCGACGCTCGCCGGAGCGGCCTGCGGCTCCGCGGAACCGGGCCCGGGGTCACCACGGTTCGCCGTCAGCACCGGCGTCGTGACGGCCACGGTGCCCGCCGCCAGCGCGCCCACGACGGCCGCGGTCAGCAGCCCGACACCGCGACGGCGGCGGATGGTTGGTCCTCGCATCGCCGACCATCGTGACGCACCGGGCGCCCGCCCGTGCGGCGACACGGTGGGTGCCGGCGTCCGGTCCGCCAGGACGACGCCACCGAGCGGCGGACGGTCGCCCGGCCGGGTGGTCAGCCGACGGCCGGCACGCGCTCCCCCGCGGGCGGCGGGCCGGGCGGGGTGCCGTCACCGAACGGGCGCCCGCCCAGCTCCTCGCGGCCGTGCGGGGTGAGCCAGCCCGAGGGGTCGGGGCCGAGCGGCACGACCCCGGACGGGTTCACCGAGGTGTGCACGCCGTAGTAGTGCTGCTTGATCTGCTCGAAGTCGATCGTGTCGCCGAACCCGGGCGTCCCGAAGAGGTCCCGGGCGTAGGCCCACAGCACCGGCAGCTCGGTCAGCTTGTGCCGGTTCGCCTTGAAGTGGCCGTGGTAGACGGCGTCGAAGCGGACCAGCGTCACCCACAGCCGGACGTCGGCCTGGGTGATCGTGTCCCCGACCAGGAAGCGACGCGTCGACAGCCGCTCCGACAGCGCGTCGAGGCGCTCCCACAACGCGCGGTAGGCCCGCTCGTAGGCGCGCTGCGAGGTGGCGAACCCGCACTTGTAGACGCCGTTGTTGACGTCGTGGAAGATCCCCTCGCCCAGGCTCTCGATCTCGTCGCGGTGGGCGGCGGGCCACAGGTCCGGGGCGCCGGGGCGGTGGTGCTCCCGCCACTGGGTGGCCAGGTCGTACTCGAGGTCGGCGTAGGAGTTGGTCGCGACCGCGCCGGAGCCGACGTCGACCATCGCCGGGACGGTGACGCCGCCGTCGTAGCCGGGGACCGCCGTCTCGTAGGCCTCGCGCAGGTACTCGATGCCGAGCACCGGGTCGACCCCGCCGGGATCGAGGTGGAAGCGCCAGCTGCGCTCGTCGTGCAGCGGGCCCGCGATGCCCAGCGAGATCGCGTCCTCCAGGCCGAGGAGCCGCCGGGTGATGATCGCCCGGTTGGCCCACGGGCAGGCCCGTGCCCCGACCAGCCGGTACCGGCCCGCCGCGACCGGCCACGGCGACGACCCGTCCGCCGTGATGCGCTCCGCGACCCCGAGGGGCCCGCGTACGAACTCTCCGCTGTCCTGCTCGGTCGCCATGGTCGGTGACGGTAGTGGCGGACACACTGCCGTGCAGGTCACGGACATGATCGGATGGCGGCATGACCGACGAGACGGAACGGGCGCTCGACGAGCTGGTGCGCCCCGGCGCCCGGGTCGCGGTCGCCGACGCGTGCGGCCTGCCCTACGCCCTCGCCGGCCCGCTGAGCCGGGTCGCCGCCCGCCGCCGCGACGACGGCGACGGCGTCCGCCTGGTGCTCGGCTGGATCCCCGGCCCGGCACCGGACCTCGATCCGGCCGCCTTCGTCGACATCCGCACGGTCGTCGGCGGTCCGGGCGCCCGCGCGCTGCTCGACTCGGGCGCCGCGCAGCGGGTGCCGGCGCGGCTCTCCGCGGTCCCGGCGCTGCTGGCCGGGCCGCTGCGGCCGGACCTGCTGCTGGCCACCGTCGTCGCCGACGCCGACGGCTACCGGTTCGGCGCCGAGTCGTCGTGGATGCGCGGGCTCGCCGACGACGGTGTGCCCGTCGCCGCGGTCGTCTCCGGGACCGCGCCGCACGCCGAGGCCGGGCCGCCGTTGCCGGACGTCACCGTCGTCGGCCGCGTCGACGGGCCGGCCGGGCTCCCGCACGTCGTGACGGCTCCCCCGCCGACCGACGCCGACCGGGCGATCGCCGAGCAGGTCGCCGCACTCGTCCCGGCGGGCGCCCGGATCCAGTTCGGGCCCGGTCGCCTGGCCGGGGCGCTGGTCGCCGCCCTGGACGTCCCGGTGCACGTCGACTCGGGCCTGCTCGCCGACGCGGTCGTCGATCTCGACGAGCGGGGGCTGCTGCTCGGGACCCCGTCGTCGACCGCGCTCTGCGGCAGCGAGCGGCTGTACTCCTGGGCGGGCGGGCCCGGCCGGTCCGGTGTCGTCCGGCCGATCGAGTACACCCACGACCTGTCGCGGCTGAGCACGGACCCGGGCCCGCTGGTCGCGCTCAACACCGCGCTGGAGATCGACGTCCACGGGCAGGTCAACGTCGAGGGCGTCGCCGGGTCTGCCGCCGGGATGATCGGCGGCCACCCGGACTTCGCGGCCGCGGCGGCACGCGGGCCGGGGCTCTCGGTGATCGCGCTGCCGTCGTCGCACCGGGGTGGGCCGACGCTCGTCGAGCGGCTCGGCGGGCCGGTCAGCACTCCGTCACACGACGTCGACGTCGTCGTCACCGAACGGGGCACCGCGGACCTGCGTGGCCTGGGCAGGGACGAGCGTCGGCGTGCGCTCGACGTCCTGTGGAGTGGCACCGCTGGCGCGAACGAGTGAACCTCGAATCCATGGCGTGAGCGGTATCACACCGTCTCTCCGGGCGCGCGCAGGCTCCACGGGCCCTCCGGTCGCGGTGCGCGACCTCACCGCGGACTCCGGGCGCACCCCGGGCGCGTCCCCGCGATCGACGACCGGCGAACGACACTGGTGGGAGCGCGGGTTCCGCACCCCACCACGAGGCCCGGAAACATGCTCGTAATGTGAGGAAACCCACGCCTGATCGGGCGTGAGTTGCGTATAACACAACCTCGGCGAGCGATAAAGCCCCCCGCGCCGGACCCGGACGGACCGGCGGCTCCCGATCTAACGTCGACTCGACCCGCTGCACCCGAACCTTGTCGAGGAGACGCGGTACATGACGGCCGACCACCGCACCGAGAGCGAGCTGCCCGAGCTCGGAAGGACTGTCCAGGAGTTCGGTGACGAACCGACCGAGGTCCGGGAGTCCACCCACTACAAGCACGAGTACGTGCAGACGTTCGTCGACAAGTGGGACGAGCTGATCGACTGGCGTGCCCGCTACGAGAGCGAGGGGAAGTTCTTCGTCGAGCAGCTCCGCAAGCGTGGCGTGAAGAGCGTGCTCGACGTCGCCACCGGCACCGGGTTCCACTCGGTCCGGCTGCTCGAGGAGGGCTTCGACACCGTCTCCGCCGACGGCAGCGCCGAGATGCTCGCGAAGGCGTTCGACAACGGCATGAAGTACGGCGGGCACATCCTGCGCGTCGTGCAGGCCGACTGGCGCTGGCTCAACCGTGACGTGCACGGCGAGTACGACGCGATCATCTGCCTCGGGAACTCGTTCACGCACCTGTTCTCCGAGAAGGACCGCCGCAAGGCGCTCGCCGAGTTCTACGCGATGCTCAAGCACGACGGCGTCCTGATCCTGGACCAGCGCAACTACGACTCGATCCTGGACAACGGGTTCTCGTCGAAGCACCAGTACTACTACTGCGGCGACGGCGTCGTGGCGGAGCCGGAGCACGTCGACGACGGCCTGGCCCGGTTCCGGTACCAGTTCTCGGACGGCTCCGAGTACCACCTGAACATGTTCCCGCTGCGCAAGGACTACACGCGCCGCCTCATGCACGAGGTCGGGTTCCAGAAGATCGAGACCTACGGCGACTTCCAGTCGACCTACTCCGACGACGAGCCGGACTTCTTCGTCCACATCGCGGAGAAGGCGTACCTGGAAGAGGCCCTCGACGGGGAGGTCCCGGCGTGACGCAGGCACAGGCCGCGGAGACCACCGCACGGAGCTACTACGACTCCGAGGACGCCGACAACTTCTACTCCCGGGTCTGGGGCGGCGAGGACATCCACGTCGGCCTCTACGAGACCCCGGACGAGGAGATCGCCGCCGCGAGCCGGCGGACCGTCGCGCGGATGGGCGAGATCGCGGGCATCACGTCCGGCACCCGGGTCCTCGACCTGGGCTCCGGCTACGGCGGCGCCGCCCGCCAGCTCGCGCGCAACCTCGGCGCGCACGTGCACTGCCTGAACCTGTCCCCCGTCGAGAACGAGCGCAACGCCCGGCTCACGAAGGAGCAGGGGCTCGACGGACTCGTGACGGTGGCGACCGGGACGTTCGAGGACGTGCCCGTCGAGGACGCCTCGGTCGACGTCGTCTGGTCGCAGGACGCGTTCCTGCACTCCGGCGACCGGGAGACCGTGCTCGGCGAGGTCGCCCGGGTGCTGAAGCCCGGCGGGCAGGTCGTGTTCACCGACCCGATGGCCGTCGACGGGCTCGACCAGTCCTCGATCCAGCCGATCCTGGACCGCATCCAGCTGGCGACGATGGCGACCCCCGGCTTCTACACCGAGGGGCTCGAGACGCGCGGCTTCACGTCCGTGACGTTCCACGACCACGCCGCGCAGCTGCCGACGCACTACCGGCGGGTCCGTGAGGAGCTGGTCGCCCGCGAGCAGGAGCTCGCCGCGGCCATCTCCGGCACCTACATCGCGAACATGAAGGCGGGCCTGCAGCACTGGGTGGACGGCGGCAACGCCGGCAAGCTCACCTGGGGCGTCGTGCACGCCGTCAAGGGCTGAGAAGGACCGGTACGACGACGAGGGCCCGGCACCCGCCGTGAGCGGGGTGCCGGGCCCTCGTCGTGTCCGTGGCCGGGCGGGGGCCGGTGCTCAGTCGTCCTGCTCGTCCTCCTGACCGCCGCCCTGGTCGTCGTCCTGGTCGTCCTGGTCGTCGCCGTCGTCGTCGCCCTGCTGCTGCTCCTGCTGCTGGCCGGGAGCGGGCGCGGCGTCACCGCCACCACAGGCACCGGCGGTCGTGAACACGAGGGCGAGCGCGGCGAGGACGCCGAGCGCCGCCCGGGACAGGGTTGTACGTCGCATGGGTCCGAGTGTTCCAGGATTGTCCGGAACGCCGGGCGGCTCAGGACGTGAGGAACGTCCTGAGCTCGGCCAGGACGTCGGCGGGCCGCTCGTCGACGAGGAAGTGCCCGGCACCGGCGAGCCCCCGCCCGGTGACGAGACCCGGCTCGACCGCCTCGCGGCGCCACACGTCGAGCGGGCTCTCGGCGTTCGCGCCGACGACCCCGGCACCGCCCCAGAGGACGAGCGCGGGGGCGCCGATCCGCTGCCCGATCGCGACCGACGCGGCGTCGTGCTCCAGGTCGATCGACGCGCCGGCCCGGTAGTCCTCCAGCATCGCGTGCCGCGCCGCGGGATCGGCGAACGCGCGCTCGTAGGACGCCAGCGCCTCCGGGGGGTGCGCGTCCAGCCCGGAGCCCCAGCCGCCCAGCAGCGAGTGCAGGTAGGCGATCGGGTCCCCGGCGATGAGGCGCTCCGGGACGTCGGCGGGCTGGATGAACAGGAACCAGTGGTAGTACGCCGTCGCCAGCGCGCGGTCCACGTGCCCGTAGACGTACGCGGTCGGCAGGATGTCGAGCAGCGCGGCGCGGGTGACCGCGGCCGGGTGGTCGAGCAGCATCCGGTGCGTGACCCGCGCGCCGCGGTCGTGCCCGGCGACGGCGAACTCGTCGAACCCGAGCTCGGCCATCACCGCGACCTGGTCGCCCGCCATCGCGCGGAACGAGTAGCCGAGGTGGTCCGCACCGGACTCCGGGCGGCCGGACTCCCCGTACCCGCGCAGGTCGGTGCAGACGACGGTGTGGTCGCGGGCCAGTTCCTCGGCGACCGGCGCCCACATCGCGTGGGTCTGCGGGAAGCCGTGCAGCAGCAGGACGGGCGGGCCGTCGCCGCCGCGCACCCCGTGGACGGGTACGCGGTCCGGGCCGACGGTCAGGTCGAAGGTGGTGAAATCGCCGAACACTCCTCGGCTCCTTCCGGGTGGTGGATCGGGTCACCGGCGCGTCCCCCGTGGACGTCGAACACCCAGAACCGCAGCACCGCGAACCGCAGCAGCCCGCCCGCGACGCTCGCCAGCGCCACCGCGGTGGCCTCCTCGGCGGGCGTCGGGCGGACGAGGATCCACTCCAGACCGATCAGCACGGTGGAGGTGTAGGTCGCGTAGAAGGCGACCGTGCCGACGTCCTGCACCCACTCGCGGAGCCGGTGCGCGCGGGCGCCGCCGAAGGCGAAGCGCCGGTTCGCCTCGGTGGACACCGCGGTGGTCAGGACGAGCGCGACGAGGTTGGCCGGGACCGCGTCCAGCCACGGCCGGACGAGCAGGAACAGTGCCGCGTTCAGCGCGGTCGCGCCGCCGCCGATCACCGCGTAGCGGGCCAGCTGGACGGCGAGCGGGTGGCGGGCGCCGAGCCGGCGGGCGGCCGCGCGGATCCGGGCACCGCCGGGCGCACCGGCCCGAGCCGTCCCGCCCTCCCCCGGTCCCGGGGTGGATGCTGCGTCCACCGGCCCTCCCACGGACATCCTCACGAGGATCTTCGCAGGGACTACCCGGCCCGGACGAGACGAATCGGCGGGACGTGTGACACAGCCACCCGTCCGGACGCTCAGATCCGCAGGAACACCGTCTCGCCCGCGCCCTGGAGCCGGATGTCGAACCGGTAGCGGCCGGCGCCCTCGGCGACCGCGACCAGGGTGTCGCGCCGCTCGGCGGGCACCACCGCCAGCAGCGGGTCTGCGGCGTTGGCCTCGGCGAAGCAGGGGAAGTAGATCCGGGTCACGACGCGGTCGAGCAGCCCGCGGGCGAACACCGAGACGTCGAGGTGCGGGGCCTCGGACACGCCGTCCTCGCCGGGGACGGGCAGCGCACCGGGCAGCACGGTGCGCAGGCTCCAGCAGCCGTCGTCGCCGGTGGGGACGCGGCCGAACCCGCGGAACCCGGCCACCGCGGGCCTCCGCGCGCCGCGGGGGTCGTCGGGGTGGTCGAAGCGTCCGTCCGGGTCGGCCTGCCAGGTCTCGATCAGGGCGTCGACGACGGGGTCGCCGTCGCCGTCGTGGACGGTGCCGCCGACGGTCACCGCGCCCGGCGTGCCCTCGGGGACGACGTCCGCGCCGTCGGGCCACGGCAGTCCGAGCGACAGGTAGGGCCCGACGGTCTGGGACGGGGTGGGGTCGTGGCGGCTCATGCGTGCGGCTCCTCGAACGGGGTCTGCTCGCGGCCGCGGAGCACGATGTCGAACCGGAACGCCAGTGCCCACCCGGGACGGGTGGCGTCGAGGTCGAAGGTGGACACCATGCGCCCGCGGGCTCCCTCGGGGACCGAGTTGTAGATCGGGTCCTGGGCGAACAGCGGGTCGTCCGGGAAGTACATCTGGGTGACCAGGCGCTGGGTGAAGGCGCGGCCGAACAGCGAGAAGTGGATGTGTGCGGGGCGCCAGGCGTTGTGGTGGTTGCCCCACGGATAGGCACCCGGCTTGATCGTGGTGAACGAGTAGTGGCCGAGCGGGTCGGTCAGCACCCGGCCGCCGCCGGTGAAGTTCGGGTCCAGCGGCGCGGGCCAGTCGTCCCACCGGTGCGCGTAGCGGCCTGCGGCGTTGGCCTGCCAGACCTCGACCAGGGTGTCGGGGACCGGGCGGCCGTCGGAGTCGAGTACCCGGCCGAAGACGACGATCCGCTGCCCCTGGGCCTCACCGTGCTCGCCGAGGGTGAGGTCGTCGTCGCCGAGGCGGAGCGGGCCGGTGAGCAGCGGGCCGGTGACCTCGGTGAGGCGGTGCGGGAGGATCACCGGCTGCTGCTGCGGGGCGCGCAGCCCGGTGCTGCGGTAGCCAGGGGACAGCAGCGGCGCGTGGGTGCCCTCCGGGGCCGGCCGGTAGCCGGCCGGGCGGGTGACGGACGACGTCATCGGCGGGCCTCTCGTGGTGGGTTTCGGGCTCGGGCCGCGGTCAGCAGGCGCCGTGCGGGAGGCCGACGTAGTTCTCGGCCAGGCTGGTCGCGGCGGCCCGCGAGGTGACGGTGTAGCGCAGCTGGGAGCGCTGCAACCCGACGCCGAACGCGTCTCCCGCCTCGGTGGCGGGGTCGAAGCGGTGCAGCATCGAGGTCATGAACCAGGAGAAGTGCTCGGCCCGCCAGACCCGGCGCAGGCAGGTCGCCGAGTAGCCGTCGAAGCCGGTCTCGTCACCGTCCGCGCGGAACCGCGTGACGGCCTCGGCCAGCACCCGGACGTCGGCGATCGCCAGGTTCATGCCCTTGGCGCCGGTCGGCGGGACGATGTGCGCGGCGTCCCCGGCCAGGAACAGCCGGCCGCGGCGCATCGGGGAGGCGACCATGCTCCGCATCCCGGTGACGCCCGGCTTCTCCAGGAACTCGCCCTCGTTCAGGGTGAAGCCCTCGCAGGCCAGCCGGGTGTGCAGCTCGTCCCAGATGCGGGCGTCGGACCAGTCGGCCGGGTCGGTCTCCGGCGGCACCTGCAGGTAGAGCCGGGTGACCTCGGGGCTGCGCATCGAGTAGAGCGCGAAGCCGTTGTCGTGGTGGGCGTAGACGAGCTCGTCGGTGGTGGGCGCGGCCTTCGCCAGCACGCCCAGCCAGCCGAACGGGTACACGCGCTCGGCGACGGTGAGCCCCCCGCCGTCCCCGACGATCTCCCGGGTGATGCCGTGGAACCCGTCGCAGCCGGCGACGACGTCGCAGCGCAGCAGGTTCTCGGCGCCGTCCGCGCCGGTCCAGGTGATCGACGGCGACGCGGTGTCCACGTCGTGCACCGCCACCCCGGAGACGTCGAACTCGACCGGCAGGCCCGCGTCGTCGACCCGGTCGGCGAGCAGGTCCTTCACGACCTCCTGCTGGCCGTACACGGTGATCCCGGTCCCGACGAGGTTGGCGAAGTCGATCCGGTGGTCGCGGGCCGGCTCACCGGGGGCCTCGGCGAACCGCAGCGAGATCCCGTGGTGCGGCATGCCCTCGCGGTCGAGCCGCCCGGCGACGCCCATCCCGCGCAGCAGCTCGACGGTCGGCGCCTCCAGGACGCCGGCGCGGACCCGGGCCTCGACGTAGGAACGGCTGCGGGCCTCCAGCACCACCGAGTCGATGCCCTCCCGCGCCAGCAGCGCCGCCAGGACCAGCCCGGCGGGGCCTGCCCCCACGATGCCGACCCGGGTCCGGTGCTCGCGCCGCTGCGTCGTCATGGTGGGGACGTTCCCGCAGCGGCGCTCCCGCATTCGACACGACTTCCGCCCTGCGGAAGAATGCCCGGTCATGGGATCGAGGCCGGTCCGTTCGGGGGTCACCGCGCGGGTGCTGGACGTGCTCGGGGCGTTCAGCGCGACGACACCGGTCCTCGCCCTCACCGACATCGCGACCCGGACCGGGCTGCCACTGACGACCGTGCACCGGATCGTCGGCGAGCTCGCCGCGGGCGGCGCGCTGGACCGCGGCGGTGACGGCCGCTACCGGATCGGGCTGCGGCTCTGGGAGATCGGCCACCTCGCCCCCGCCAGCCACGGGCTGCGCGAGGCGGCGATGCCGTTCCTCGAGGATCTGCACGAGGTGACCCGGCACAACGTCCAGCTCGCCGTCCTCGACCCGGACGACCCGGGCGAGGTCGTCTACGTGGAGCGGCTCTCCCGCCACGACGCCGTCTCGATCGTCACCCGCTCCGGCTCCCGGCTCCCCTCGCACGCGACCGGTGTGGGGCTGGTGCTGCTGGCGCACGCGGTGCCCGAGGCGGCGGAGGCCGTGCTGGCCCGCCCGCTGCGCCGGTTCACCGCGCACACCGTCTGCGAGCCCGACGGGGTGCGCACCCTGCTGGCCCGGGCCCGTACCAGCGGGTTCGTGATCTCGGACCGGCAGATCGAGGCGGTGTCGCTGTCGGTGGCGGCGCCGGTCCGGGCGGGCGAGGGGCCGGTCGTCGCGGCGCTGTCGATCGTCGTCCCGGCCGACGGCACCAACCCGCACACCTGGGTCCCCGCGGTCCGGGCGGCGGCCCGCGGGATCAGCCGGGCGCTGGCCCGCGGGGGCGCCGCATCGTGATCGTTCCGATGCCCCGGCCACCGGGACGCGGCGGCGCCGACCGTGCCACCGTGACGGGGTGCGCGACTTCCGCATCGAGATCCCCGAGGCCGAGCTCGACGACCTGCGCGAGCGGCTCGCCCGGACCCGCTGGCCGGAGCCTGCCACCGTGGAGGGCTGGAACCAGGGGGTGCCGCTGGACTACGCCCGCGAGCTCTGCGAGTACTGGCGCACCCGCTACGACTGGCGCCGGGTCGAGGCGGAGATCAACGCCTGGCCGCAGTACCGCACCGGGCTCGACGGCGGTGGCGACGACTCCGTCGAGGTGCACGTCCTGCACGCCCGCTCGCGGCACCCCGGCGCGATGCCGCTGCTGCTCACCCACGGCTGGCCCGGCTCGATCGTCGAGTTCCTCGACCTCCTGACCGCACTGACCGACCCGCCGGACCCGGCCGACGCGTTCCACGTCGTGCTGCCGACGCTGCCCGGGTTCGGGTTCTCCGGGAAGCCGGCGGTGACCGGCTGGGGCGTCGAGCGCATCGCCGTCGCGTGGGCCCAGCTGATGGACCGGCTCGGCTACGACCGGTTCGCCGCGCAGGGCGGCGACTGGGGCTCGATGATCACCTCCGCGCTCGGCACCGCGGCGCCGGAGATGCTGTACGGCATCCACCTCACGATGGCGCTCGCCCCGAAGCCGGACGACGACGACCGGGTGCTGACGAAGCAGGAGAAGGAGGACATCCGCTTCTCCAAGGCGTTCGACCGTTACGGCAGCGGCTACTCCGCCGAGCAGACCACCCGCCCGCAGACCATCGGCTACGGGCTCGTCGACTCCCCCGCCGCCCAGTGCACCTGGATCGTCGAGAAGTTCTGGGACTGGACCGACTGCGCGGGACACCCGGAGAACGTGATCGGCCGGGACCGGCTGCTGGACAACGTCATGCAGTACTGGCTCAACGGGACGGGCGCCTCCTCGGCCCGGCTCTACTGGGAGAGCTTCGCCCGCCGGCGGCTGGAGGAGGTCGACGTCCCGACCGGGGTCGCCCAGTTCCCGCACGAGATGACCAAGCTGCCGCGGCACTGGCTGGAGCGGCGGTTCACCGACCTGCGCCGGTTCTCCCGGCCCGACGTCGGCGGGCACTTCGCGTCGATGGAGCAGCCGGAGGTGTTCGTGGACGAGCTGCGCGACTTCTTCCGGGAGCTGCGCACCTGACCCGCGCTGCGGCAGGATCGCGGCGTGCGCACCCACGTCGCGCTGCTGCGCGGGATCAACGTCGGCGGGACCGGCAAGGTCCCGATGGCCGACCTGCGGCGGGTGCTCGCCGGGCGCGGGTTCACCGACGTCGCCACCTACATCCAGTCCGGGAACGTGGTCCTGACCAGCACCGATCCCGATCCCGGCACGATCGCCGACGAGATCGCCGGGATCCTGCAGGACGACTTCGGCCTCGACCGCCCGGTCGTCGCGTTCGGCCGGGACGAGTACGCCGCCGCCGTCGCGGCGAACCCGTTCCCGCAGGCGAGCGAGCCGAAGCAGCTGCACGCGGTGTTCCTGGCCGAACCCCCGGACGACGCCGGGACGGCCCGGCTGGAGGCCGCGCTGGCCGTCGAACGGGAGCAGGGCGGCCCGGGCGACGCCGCCGTCGTCGGGCGGGTGGTCTACCTGCACCTTCCCGACGGGATCGGGCGCAGCCGGCTCGCCGCCCGGCTGTCCGCGCGGACCGGCGCCGCCGACGGCGGCGGCACCGCCCGGAACTGGGCCACGGTCCGGAAGCTCCTCGAGCTCCTGGGGTGACTCCCGGGGTGACGCACACCGCCGTTCCGGTCCGTGGACGCGTAGTCGTCCGCCGTCGCGGGTAGGGGTGTGGTGCGACATAGTGGCACGTGTTCGTGCGTGGCCGACCGCCACGCTTTTCCGTGACCGAGGAGGTCGGAGACAACCGATGGCCGAGTACACGCTCCCGGATCTGCCGTACGACTACGGCGCACTCGCTCCGCACATCGCGCCGGAGATCATGGAGCTGCACCACTCCAAGCACCACAACACCTACGTCCAGGGCCTCAACGGCACCATCGACAAGCTCGCCGAGGCCCGGGAGAAGAACGACTTCGGCGCCGTCGTCGGCCTGGAGAAGACCCTCGCGTTCAACCTCGGCGGGCACGTCAACCACTCCGCCTTCTGGAAGAACCTCTCCCCGGACGGCGGCGACAAGCCCACCGGTGACCTCGCCTCCGCGATCGACAACGACTTCGGGTCGTTCGACGCGTTCCAGGCGCACTTCACCGCCGCCGCCACCACCATCCAGGGCTCCGGCTGGGCCATCCTGGGCTTCGACCAGCTCGGGCAGAAGCTGCTGATCCACCAGCTCTACGACCAGCAGTCCCAGCTCCCCGCCGGGCAGACCCCGATCGTGCTGCTCGACATGTGGGAGCACGCGTTCTACCTGCAGTACAAGAACGTGAAGCCGGACTACGTCAAGGCCTGGTGGAACGTCGTCAACTGGGCGGACGCCGCCGAGCGCTTCGCCGCCGCGAAGGGCTGACACCGCCTGCGCCCACGCCCCGCCCGGACCGTTCCGGGCGGGGCGCGCGTGTGTCCGGGGCCTAGCGGTGCGCGTCCGGCCCCGTCACCCCGGTCACGCGCAGCAGCAGGTGCATCGCCAGGTCGACCGACCGTTCCCGGACGTCGGCCCGACCGCCGGGCAGCTGCGGGTCGCGGGCGATCACCTGGCCGTCGGCCGTCGTGACGCAGAAGCAGACGTAGCCGACGGGCTTGGCCTCCGTCCCGCCCCCGGGCCCGGCGACACCGGTGATGCCGACGCCGACGTCGGCCCCGAACCGTGCGCGGGCGCCGTCGGCCAGCGCCCGGGCCACCTCCGGCGACACCGCACCGTGCTCGGCGACCAGCGCCGCCGGCACGTCCAGCAGGGCTGTCTTCGCCGCGTCGGAGTAGGCGACCACGCCCCCGGCGACGTAGGCCGACGAGCCGGACCGGTCGACCAGCCGCCCGGCCAGCAGTCCGCCGGTGCAGGACTCGCCGGTCGCGACCGTCCAGCCCCGGCCTGCCAGCGCGTCGGCGACGAGCTCGTCGGTGGTGCTGCCGTCGTCGCTGATCAGCTTCCGGCGGTGCCGGTCGACGATCCGCTCCGCGAGGTCCCGGGCGACCGGCTCCGCGCCGGGAAGCGGGTGCAGGTCCACCTCGAGCTCGGAGCGGCGCAGGCAGGTCGTGATCTCGACCCGGGACAGGTCGAGATCGGTGCCGATCACCCGCAGCGTCTCGGCGATCTCGGACTCCGGCAGCCCGGCGAACCGGAGCAGGGTCGGCTCCGCGTGCGGGGTCCGGGCGAGCAGCGCCGCGACCGGCTCCGCGGCGAGCGCCGCGGGCCACATCCCGGTCAGCTCGCGCGGCGGCCCCGGCAGGACGACGACGAGCGGCCCGCCCTCGCGGGACACCGCCAGTCCCGGCGCGGTCCCGACCGGCTCCAGCACACTGCCCCCGCGCGGCACCCGCGCCTGCTTGGCGGTCGCGGCGTCCAGCGCCGGGCCGTCCCAGCCCGCGCGCGCCGCCCAGCCCGCGACCCGCGCGTGGATCCGCTCCTGCAGCGCGGTGTCGACCTCCATCGGCGCGCCGGCGAACTCGGCGACGACGTCCGCGGTCAGGTCGTCGGCGGTCGGGCCGAGCCCACCGGAGGTGACGACGAGATCGTCGCCGGCCACGAACTCCAGCGCGGTGCGCAGGTCCTCGGGGCGGTCACCGACCAGCAGCACCCGGCGCACAGCGAAGCCGAGGTCGCCGAGCGAGCGCGCCACGAACGGGCCGTTGGCGTCGGCGACGTGGCCGGTCAGCAGCTCGCTGCCGGTGACCAGCACGGACGCGGTGGGGCGGGACTCACTCATGATCCGAACCTACCCGCGCGCGTGGCGGGGCACCCGGTTCCACCCGGCGGCGGTGGTCGAACCGGGCAGAACACCCGGGACAGCCCCGAACCGGACACGGTGCTCACCCGATCGTGGTCAGCGCGACCGTGATCGACGCTGGTGGGGACACCGGACCCGAGCGCCTGCACGTGTGGTCACCCGTTCGTGTCGAACCGTCCCGTCGGACACGCCGACGACAGAGCCGACACAGCGTGTCCCCGCTCGAAGCAGCGCGCTCGTCGCGGCGTCGGACGGTCGCCCGGGGCGGCCGATCCGGTCTCGCGTCGACGCTCACGAGATCGTGGCCTGCGTCGACACGAAGCACTGACACCGGTACCGGTGAACCGGCCACCGGCGAGCACGCAGCGTAGCCGGATCCCGGCCGACGGGCGCTCTCAGTGTGGTCTCAGGGCGCGTGCACGAGACTGTCCGACATGTCAGGGAAGTCTGCGACGCCCGACGCCGTGACCTGGGTCGGCGAACTCGACCGCCTCGCGCCGCTGCGCGACCTGCGGGTCGGCCCCGGGTTCCACGCCGCCCGTCTGCTGGTCACCGTCGGTGGCACACCGCAGGGGCAGGTGACCGTGCCGCTGCGGAACGGGCACGCCACCATCGCGGAGCTCAACGCCGCCCTGATCACGCTCGGCCCGCCCGAGGCGGTCGTGCCGGCGCCGGTCGGGTCCGACCCGGTCACCGTGGTCGTCGCGACCCGCAACCGCCCCGAGTCCCTCGCCCGCTGCCTGCGCGCCGTGCTCGCCTCCGACCACCCCGCCCTCTCGGTCGTCGTCGTCGACAACGACCCCGACGACGAACGCACCCAGCAGACCGTCACCGCCACCGGCTCACCCCGGGTCCGCTACGTCCGCGAACCCCGCCGCGGCGCCTCGGTCGGCCGCAACCGCGGCCTCGCCGAGGCCCGCACCGACCTGGTCGCCTTCACCGACGACGACACCGAGGTCGACCCCGCCTGGGCCTCCCGCATCGCCGGCGCCTTCGCCGCCGACCCCGACCTGGCCTGCGTGTCGGGCCCCGTCCTCGCCGCCCGCCTGGGCAGCCCCGAGGAACGCGCCGCCGACACCGCCCTGGCCTGGAACAAGGGCTTCACCGCCCGCCGCTTCTCCCTGGCCGCGCCCCCGCCGGACTCCCCGATCTTCCCGTTCGCCCCCGGCCTGCTCGGCATCGGCGCCAACCTCGCCGTGCGCGCCACCGCCGCCCGCTCGGTCGGCGGCTTCGACGAGGCCATGGGCCCGGGCACCCCCACCCACGGCGGCGAGGACGGTGAGTTCCTGGTCCGCATGATCCTGGCCGGGCACGTCCTGGGCTACCTGCCCGGCGCCTACCTGTGGCACCACCACCGCCCCGACCAGGAGGCCCTGCGCAAGCAGATGGAGGGCTACGCGGTCGGCCTGGGCAGCTTCCTGGCCAAGGTCGCGCTGTCCCCGCAGGGCCGCTCCGCAGCCCTGCGCCGGCTGCCCGCCGCCGTCGCCCGGCTGCGCCACATCTCCGCCCGCGAGGCCGGTGCCGGCGACGCGATGCCGGCCGACGCCGACCAGACCCGCACCCGCGGCATGCTCAACGGGCCGCGGGCCTACCTGCAGTCCCGGCGGGCGGTGCGCCGCGCCGGCGGTGCGGTCCCGCCCCTGATGGGGTTCGTCGGACCGGCCGTCGTGCCGGGGCACCGGACCGTCACCGCATCCGGCGCGTTCCCGGCGGCCGGGCAGCAGCCGGCGGAGGACGGCGAGCGCGCCGGCACCGACCCGGTCGTCCCGGCCTGACCGCGGGCGTCACACCCGCGGGCCGCCGCCGGTCCGCAGGCGGCCCGTCACGCGCCGGTCGCGGCCTGCCGGGCCGGGCCCGGCCCCAGCACCTCCGGTGCGGACGCCGCCGCCACCAGCCGGCCGTACGGGTCGGCCACGAGCCGCCGGGTCGCGACGTCCAGCACACCCATCGTGCACTCCGCCTCCGCGGCGAGCTCGCGGCCGTCGCCGGTCTCGCGCACCAGCCGGTGACGCATCGTGAACGGCTTCCGCTCGGTGAACCCGATCTCCGAGTCGATCTCCACCTGCTCGCCGACGCGGAGCTCGGCCCGGAAGTGCACGGTCGTCGACAGGAGGACGACCGTGATCCCGGCGGCGTCCAGGGCCGGCTGGGACAACCCGGCCGCCCGCAGGTGCTCCATCCGGGCGTGCTCGGCGTACTGGTGGTACACCGCGTGGTTGACGTGCCCGTTCACGTCCACCTCGTAGCTACGGACACCGATCCGGACCGTGAACCGCCCGGGCTGCACTGCGCTCATGGACGCCACCCTGGCATCTCCCCCGACCGTCCGTGGGCGACCGCCGGGCCGGTGCCGCGGAACGTTTGTGCGACCCGCGACCGCGGTCGTAGGGTGGGACGTCCTCCTGACTAGGCTGGAGCGGGAGCAGCACGGGCGGCCCGTCAAGCAACGGCGGCCGGTCGTCACTCACGGTGAAGCTCCCGGGATTCCGGGAGCCGAGCCACCGGCGACGACTGTCGAGGGAGCACGAGACACATGAGCAGTGAGACGCCCACCGGGGTGGGGGACGACCAGGACCCCGACGTCGGCGAGGTCGTCCGCTTCGAGGTGGTCGAGCACGGGGACGGCGCCGTCGTCGTCCACGTCGACGGCGAGATCGACACGATGACCGCTCCGGTCGTGCGGCAACGCCTGGCCGGGCAGATCCCGGCCGCGAGCCTGCTGGTGGTCGACCTGACCCGGGTGACCTTCCTGGGATCGGCCGGGCTGGCCGCACTCGTCGAGGCCAAGGAGAAGGCGGAGGGCGACGGCAGCAGGCTGCGCCTGGTGTGCGGGTCGCACGCGGTGACCCGCGCCCTCGAGGCGACGAACCTGCTGTCCCTGTTCGACGTCGCCGACGGTGTGCCGGAGGCACTCCGCACGGCCTGAGACCTGGAGGCGTATGGGCGCCTGGTGGCCCCCGCGGTCTTCAACACCGACGTGGCCGAGTACCTCGGCCAGGCGGGTTCGATTCCCGTCCGCCTCCGCAGAACCGCAGTATCGACGATGAGCATCCTCCCCGCGCCCGGCACCGCACCGACCGGCGTTCCGGCCACGGCCGGTGCGGTCCGGGCCGGCGAGCGCACCGCGGCCGAGTACGCGTGTGCCCTGCTGGACCGGGCGGGGGGTGCCGCCGGGCTGCTCGCCGTCGACGCCGAGTCGCTGCGCGCGGCGGCCGCCGCGCTGGACCGGCGCACCGACCGGTTCGCGCTGCCGCTCGCGGGCGTGCTCGTCGCCGTCGAGGAGGGCATCTCGACGACCGGGCGCGGCGACGAACCGGTACGGCGGCTGCGCGGCGCGGGAGCGCTGGTCGCGGGCCGTGCGCGCACCGCCGAGTTCGGGATCGGCCCGGACGGGTCCCCCGGCGGCCGGGCCACCGCGGCCGCCGTCGCGACGGGCACCGTCCCCCTCGGCATCGGGGTGGACGGCGACGGCGCGCTGCGCGCCGCCGCGGCCGCGCACGGCCTGGCCGCGCTGAAGCCCGGGCGCCGCGTGCTCCCGCTGCCCCCCGGCGCGGACCGGCGGTGGGCGGGACTGGCCGAGACGACCGTCGTCGCCGCCGGACCGGCCGACCTCCGGGCGGCGCTGGACGTGCTGGCCGCCCCCGCACGCCGCGCCCCGGCCGTGACGGGCGGTCTCCCCGGCGCCACGGCCCTCGGCCCGGCTCCCGCTCCGGCGGCCGCCCCCGCGGCGGACGGCGGGGAACCGGTCGGCTCGCTGGCCTGCTCGCTGCGCACCGGCCGGACCCGGCTCGCCGACCCGGCCGCGGCGGCCGCCGTGCACGCCGCGATCCGGGTGCTGGGCACCACCGCCGTGCGGCTGCTCGCCGCGGACCCGCCGTACCGCGCGGTCCTGCCGGTGCACGGCGCGCGCCGCAGGCACGCCGGGCTGGCCCGCCGGGTGGAGGACCTCGATCTCGATCCGGCCGGGCTCCCCCGCACGGCGCGCAGCGCGCTGCGCCGCGGGCGCCGGGTGCGGCGGCTCGGCGGGCTCCGCCCGGCCACCCCCGCGTCCTGGCGGCAGCGGCTGGTCGGCTGGCTCGACGACGCCGGCGCCGAGGCCGGGCTGCTGCCCGTGACCTCGGGCCCCACCGGGGCCGGGACGACCGGGCTGGCCGCGTGGAACCTCGCCGGACTGCCGTCGCTGGTCGCGCCGGTGCCCACCGCGGGCGGGCCGGCCTGCGTGCAGCTGGTCGGACGGCCCGGGTCGGAGCGGCGGCTGCTGGCCACCGCGGAGCTGCTCGGCGGTTCCTGACGGGTGTCAGGCGGGCGGCTCCCACCGTCCGGTCGCGACGAACGTCTCCAGGGCCGCGGTGTGCGGGGCGAGGTCGAGGCCCTGCGCGGCGACCCAGCCGTCGTCGTAGTAGCTGTGCCGGTAGCGCTCGCCGCCGTCGCAGATCAGCGTGACGACGCTGCCGGAGCGACCGCTGCGGAGCATCTCGGCGACCAGCTGGTAGACCGCCCAGAGGTTGGTGCCGGTCGAGCCGCCGACCCAGCGGCCGGTGCGGTCCCGCAGGTGCCGGGCGGCGGCGACGCTGGCGGCGTCGGGCACCGGGAACATCCGGTCGATCACCGACGGCACGAAGCTCGGCTCCATCCGGGGCCTGCCGATCCCCTCGATCCGCGACGCCATCCCGGTCTCGTGGGCCGGGTCGCCCGCCAGCCAGCCGGGCAGGAACGCCGAGCCCTCCGGATCGACGACCGCGAGCCGGGTGGGCAGCCGCCGGTAGCGCAGGTAGCGGCCGATCGTCGCGGACGTCCCGCCGGTGCCGGCACCGACGACGATCCACTCCGGGACCGGGTGCTGCTCCTCGGCGAGCTGGGCCAGGATCGACTCGGCGATGTTGTTGTTGCCCCGCCAGTCGGTGGCCCGCTCGGCGTAGGTGAACTGGTCGAGGTAGTGGCCGCCGGACTCGGCGGCGAGCCGCTCGGCCTCGGCGTAGACCTGGCCGCCGTGCTCCACGAAGTGGCAACGGCCGCCCTCGCGCTCGATGAGCGCGACCTTCTCCGGGCTCGTCGAGCGCGGCATCACCGCGACGAACGGCAGCCCCAGCAGCCGCGCGAAGTACGCCTCGGAGACCGCCGTCGACCCGGAGCTGGCCTCGACGACCGTCGTCCCCTCGGTGATCCAGCCCGACGCCAGCCCGTAGAGGAACAGGGACCGGGCCAGCCGGTGCTTGAGGCTCCCGGTGGGGTGCACCGACTCGTCCTTGAGGTACACGTGCACGCCCCACTCGGCGGGCAGGTCGAGCACGTGCAGGTGCGTGTCGGCGGAGCGGTTCGCGTCGGCCTGGACCCGGCGCATCGCCTCGTCCGTCCAGGCTCGGGTGCGGGCACAGCTGCGGTCGACGGGCTCCACCCGTCCGACCCTAGACGTGGACCAGACCGGTCCCCGCGGTGACGGACCCGATCACCGCGGCCGGGTGCCCCCGCTCGCGCAGCCACCGGACGGCCGTGCCCGCGGCGCCGGGCGCGGCGCCGAACAGCAGCCCGCCGGAGGTCTGGGCGTCGGAGAGCAGCAGCACCTCGTCGTCGGACGCGGACGTGCGCACGATCCGGTCGTCCACCCACTGCCGGTTGCGCAGCGTTCCGCCGGGGACGACGCCGCCGGCGACGAGCTCCCGGACGCCGTCGAGCAGCGGCACGGCGCCCGCGTCGACGCGGGCGTCCACACCGGAGGCGACGGTCATCTTCGTGAGGTGGCCGAGCAGCCCGTAACCGGTGACGTCGGTGCAGCCGGTCGCACCCGCGTCCCGGGCGGCCCGCGCGGCGTCGGCGTTCGGGGTGGTCATCGCGGCGACGGCGGCCTCGACCGCGGCCGGGACACCGCGCTTCACGGCGGTGGTGACGACGCCGATCCCGAGCGGCTTGGTCAGGACCAGCTCGTCGCCGGGGCGCAGGCCCGCGTTGGTCAGCACCCGCTCCGGGTGGACCTCCCCGACGACGGCGAGGCCGTACTTCGGTTCCGGGTCGTCGATCGTGTGCCCGCCGACGACGGCGAACCCGCAGTCCCGGCCGACGCCGGCGCCGCCCTCGAGCACCTCGGCGAGCACGTCCGGGCCGAGGTCCTCCGACGGCCAGCACACCAGGTTCAGCGCGAACAGCGGGGTGCCGCCCATCGCGTAGACGTCCGACACGGCGTTGGTCGCGGCGATCGCCCCCCAGGTGCGCGCGTCGTCGACGATCGGGGTGAAGAAGTCGGTGGTCGCGACCAGCGCACGGTCCGGCGACAGCCGCCAGACGGCCGCGTCGTCCCCGGTGTCCGTCCCCACCAGCAGGTCCGGGTGCGACGGCGGGGTCACCCCGGCGAGCACCTCGGCCAGCTGTCCCGGGCCGAGCTTGCACCCGCAGCCCGCGCCGTGGCTGTACTCGGTGAGCCGGCGCGTGGTCGCACGGTCGGACATGCGTTCCCCCCTCGGAAACGACCTGGTCACCTCGGGAACGCTACCCGCCCCCCGGGAGTTACCGTCGGGAGCGCGCCGTCGGTCGCCGCCCCGGATCCGTCCGCCGAACGGGGGCTGTCCGGGCACGGTCCGGCGAACGACACTGACCCACCGTGAGCGCGGGGCACGAGAACGACCCGGCCGGACAGGCCGGCGATGCTCCGCACCGGAGCACGACAGGAGGACGAGCGGCGACGTGGTCGACAACGACGGAGTGGCCGAGGACGTCCGCGACGACGAGACGACCCGCGCCGGGGACACCGCCCCCGATCTCCCCCGGCGCAGCCCGTCCCCGTCGCGGGGCGGGGACGGCGCCCGGGCGGAGGTGACCGGCGGCGAGCAGGCACCCGAGGACCCCGGCACCCGGCTCGCCGACGCGGAGCGCGCCCGTGTCCGGGCCGAGGCCGCCCGGGACGAGGCCGTCCGCCGGGCCGACGCACTCGCCGCCGCGCTGGACGAGGCCCGGGCCGGCCGGCCGAGACGTTCGGGATGCGCGCCGACAAGGTGCTCCGGATGGCCGACCACGAGGCGGCGCAGCGGCGCCGAGCCGCCGAGCAGGAAGCGGGCGAGCTGCGCCGGCAGGCGCTCGCCGAGGCTGCCCGGATCACGGCGGCGGCGCACGCCGAGGCCGAGCGGACGACCGCGGCGGCCCGGGCGGAGGCCGAGCGGCTCGCGGTGGACGCCGCCGGTGAGCACGAGCGGCAGCGGGCGGCCGGGGTCGCGGCCCGCCGGAACTCCGAGCTGGTCGCCGACACCGCGGCGTCGATGCACGCGCACGTCTCCGAGCTGCGGAGCTCGGTGCGCGACGAGATCGCGCGGCTGCACTCGCTGCTCGGCGCGGAGCTGGGCAGGCTCGACGGGCCGGCGCGTCCGTCGCCCGGGCGTTCCCGCGACACCGACCCGCCGCCCGCGGTCCCCCCGGCCCGCGCGCCGGGCGGCGGTGGTGCGCACACCCTGCGGGAGCCGGCCCCCGCCGAACCCGCCACCGCCGAGCCCGCGATCTCCGAGCCCGCGACCGGGGACCTTCCCGCGGTGTCCCTGCCCGAGCAGCGGGCGGCGGACAGCGCGCCCGTCGCCGGTGCGGAGGACGGCCCCGAGGACGGCCCTGAGGACGGCCCTGAGGACGGCTCCGCCGCGGAGGGCACCCCGCGGGCCGGGGACGCCGAGCCCGCCCGGACGTCCGGGGACACCGGCCCCGGCTGAGCGCTACCGTGCGGCGATGACCACCGCGCGCCACGCCGCGGCGGACCCGCGCCGCCGGATCCCGCGGACCGACGCCGTCCTCGCCGCACCGGAGCTCGCCGGCGCGATCGACCGGCTCGGCCGCGCCCGGGTCAAGCGCGCCGTCGCCGCGGCCCAGCAGCGCGCCCGCGACGGCGAGATCGACCCGTCGGACGTCACCACGGACGTGCTGGCCGCGCTCCCGGCGGCGGCGACCGCGATCCGTCCGGTGCTCAACGCCAGCGGCGTCCTGCTGCACACCAACCTCGGCCGGGCTCCGCTCTCCGGTGCCGCCGTCGCCGCGCTCGGTGCCGCCGCCGGAACCTGTGACGTCGAGCTGGACCTCGCGACCGGCAGGCGCGGCACCCGCGGCGCCGGGGCCGTCGCAGCACTGCGCGACGCGGTCCCCGGTGCGGGCGCCGCGTGGGTCGCCAACAACGGCGCCGCCGCGCTCGCGCTGGTCTGCGCGGCCCTCGCCGGGACCGGCCGCGAGATCGTCGTGTCCCGGGGCCAGCTCGTCGAGATCGGCGACGGGTTCCGCATCCCGGAGCTCATCGAGTCGACCGGCGCCCGGCTCCGCCCGGTCGGCACCACGAACCGCACCCACCTGCGCGACTACGCCGACGCGATCGGCCCGGACACGGCGTTCGTGCTGGTGGTGCACCCGTCGAACTTCGTCGTCAGCGGCTTCGTCTCCACGGTGGGCATCGGCGAGCTGGCCGGGCTCGGGCCCCCGGTCGTCGCCGACATCGGCTCCGGACTGCTCACCCCGCACCCGCTGCTGCCGGACGAGCCGGACGCGGCCGGGACCCTCGCCGACGGCGCCGACCTCGTGACGGCGTCCGGCGACAAGCTGCTCGGCGGGCCGCAGGCCGGCCTGCTGCTCGGCGGCGGGGAACGCGGGACGGCACTGGTCGAGACCGTCCGCCGGTTCCCGCTGGCCCGCGCGATGCGGGTCGACAAGCTGACCCTCGCCGCGCTGGAGGCCTCGGTCGCCGGGCCGCCGACCCCCGTCCGGGAGTTCCTCGACGCCGATCCGGCCGCACTGCGCGGCCGGGCGGACGCGCTCGCCGCCGCGCTCGCCGCGGACGGTGTCGACGCCACCGCCGTCGACACCGTGGCCGGGGTCGGTGGCGGCGGGGCCCCCGGGGTGGAGCTGGCCAGCGCCGGGATCGCGCTCCCCGCCCGCTACGCCGCGGCGTTGCGCGCCGGGGACCCGCCGGTGCTCGGCCGGGTCGCCGACGACCGCTGCCTGCTCGACCTGCGGGCGCTGCCCCCGGCGGCCGACGCCGTCCTGGCCCGCGCGGTGCGGGAGGTCCGGTAGGTGCACGTCCTCTGCACCGCCGGGCACGTCGACCACGGCAAGTCGACGCTGGTCCGCGCGCTCACCGGGATGGAGCCCGACCGCTACGCCGAGGAACGGCGACGCGGGATGACGATCGACCTCGGCTTCGCCTGGACCACGCTGACCGGGCCGGGCGGGCCGGCCACCGTGGCGTTCGTCGACGTCCCGGGACACGAACGGTTCGTGACCACCATGCTCGCCGGTGCCGGTCCGGTCCCGGCCGCACTGTTCGTCGTCGCCGCCGACGAGGGCTGGATGCCGCAGTCCGGGGAGCACGCCGACGCACTCGCCGCCGCCGGGATCACCCGCGGGCTGCTCGTCGTGACCCGGACCGACCTGCTCGACCCCGAGCTGGCCCTCGACGACGCCCGCGCCGGGCTCGCCGCCCGCGGGCTCGGCGGGTGGCCCGCCGTCGCCGTCTCCGCGGCCACCGGGGACGGCCTCGACACCCTGCGCGCGGCCCTCGTCGAGCTGGTCGCGGCGCTGCCCCCGGCCGCCCCGGACGGCGCCGCGCGGCTCTGGGTGGACCGGGCCTTCACCGTCCGCGGGTCGGGCACCGTCGTCACCGGGACGCTCGGCAGCGGCACCGTGCGCACCGGCGACGAGCTGGAGCTCGACGGCGCCGACGGCCGGCACGTCGTGACCGTGCGGGCGGTGCAGGAGCTCGGTGCCCCGGTCGACGCCGCCGGTGCGGTGGCCCGGGTCGCGCTCAACCTGCGCGGGGTCCCGCGGGACCGGGTGCGGCGTGGGGACGTCCTGCTCGCCCGCGGCGCGTGGCCGGTCACCACCGAGGCCGACGTCCGGCTGCACGGCGTCGGCGGGCCGCCGCCGGAGCTCACCTCCCCGACGGGGCTGACCCTGCACGCCGGCTCGGCCGCCGTCCCGGTCCGGGTGCGGCCGCTCGGCGACGACGTCGTCCGGATCCGCCCGGAGCACCCGCTGCCGCTGCGGATCGGCGACCGCGCGGTGCTGCGCGATCCCGGGGCGCACCGGATCGTGGCGGGGGTGACCGTCCTGGACCCGGCGCCGCCCCCGCTGCGCCGCCGCGGCGCCGCGCGGCGCCGGGCGGGTGAGCTGGCGGCGGCGACCGGCGTTCCGGACGCCGCGGCGGAGCTGGCCCGGCGCGGCGCCGTACCGGCGGCCGACCTCGTGCGGTGGGGCGTGCCGGGCGACGCCGTCGCCGCGCTGGGCACCCGGGTACCGGGAGCGGCCGGCTGGTTGCTCGATCCGGCCGCGGCCGACGCGGCCGTCACCGCGCTGGAGCGGGCCGTGGCCGCGCACGACGCATCGGACCCGCTCGACCCGGGGCTGCCGCTCGCAGCGGCCCGGCGGGAGGCCGGGCTGCCCGACGCCGGGCTGGTGGAGGCCGCGCTGGCCCGGGCCGCGGAACCCCGTCTGGTGGTGCGCGACGGCCGCGTCCGCCCGGCCGCCGACGCGGGCCCGCCGGAGCACGTCCTCGCGGCCGCGGCGGCGCTGCGGGCGGACCTCGCCGCGCGCCCGTTCACCGCGCCGAAGGCGGACCGCCTGGCCGGGCTGGGCCTGGGGCAGCGCGAGCTCGCCGCGCTGGAGCGGGCCGGGGAGCTGCTGCGGCTGACCCCCGACGTGGTGCTGCTGCCCGACGCCCCGGAGCGCGCACTGGAGGTGCTCCGCGGGCTCGGCGAGGAGTTCACCGCGAGCACCGCACGGCAGGCGCTGGGGACCAGCAGACGAGTCGTCGTCCCGCTGCTGGAACTGCTGGGGCGCACCGGACGGACCGTCCGGACCCCGTCGGGTGGGCACCGCCTCCGCTGACACCGGACGCCGGGGACCGCGGTCCCCGGCTCCGAGTGGCGGCGGCGCAGCACCGTGCCTACCGTCGGCCCATGACCGACTCGCGTCCGCCCGGCCCCGGCACCGCCCGCGGCCGATCCGGCGGGACCGGGGCGGCACCCGGCCCCGGGGACACCGGGGCCACCGACATCACCGACAGCGGCGACGGGCTGCGGCTCGCCGCCACGACCCGGCCCGGCGGGGTCGTCGTGATCGCGGTCGAGGGCGAGCTGGACATCCTCACCGGTCCGGGGCTCCGGACCGCGGTGACCGCCCGGATCCCGGACGCGACGCTGGTGGTGCTGGAGCTGGACGGCGTGCAGTTCCTCGGCACCAGCGGGCTCGCGGCGCTCATCGAGATCCGCGAGGAGGCGCACCGGGCCGGGGTCGAGCTCCGGCTGGCCTGCGCCGAACGACGGGTGCTGCGCCCGCTCGGCATCGCCGGTCTGGACCACCTGTTCGACATCCACGAGGGAGTCCAGGCGGCACTGGACTCCTGACGATGTGACCCAGATCACACCATCGTGTCAGGGCGCCCGGTCACGCCCACCTGCGGGGACCTGCAGACCACCCGTGACATGCGACGACAATTCGGGACCCTCTGTCGCCCGATCCGGCCCGCCACCGCGCCGGACGGCCTCATAGCACCGATCGGCCCGGGCCGCAGGTTTGCCCGTCGCGGCCCTCGGGAACCGGGAGACAAGTCAGCCCGGGCCGCCGGGTCCCGACCGACGAGGTGAGCACGTGAGCGATGTTTCCCGGCTTCCCGGCCCGATGGACGACCAGTGGGAGTGGCAGCGCCTCGGCGCGTGCCGCGGGATGGACAGCGCGGTCTTCTTCCACCCGGACGGCGAGCGGAACCCCTCACGCTCCCGGCGCACCGAGCGGGCCAAGCAGGTCTGCCGGGGTTGTCCGGTGGTCCAGCAGTGCCGGCGTTTCGCCCTCGCGAGCCGCGAGCCGTTCGGCGTGTGGGGCGGGCTCGGCGAGTCCGAACGCCGGGCGATCCTCGAACGCCGCGACGCCGGACACATCGCGGCCGAGGCCCCCGGACTCGTCGCCGCCGCCGGCTGACCGCCGCACCCGTCCGTCCCGTGCCGGGGTCAGGCCCCCGGGGCCTCCTCGGCCAGCCAGGTGGGCAGCGACGCCGCACCGGCAGCCGGAGCGCGGTACGGCAGGACCGGTAGCCCGTAGACCCGCGCCACCCGGCGGACCGCCCGTCGCACGACCTCGATCTCCGGATCCGCGACCACGCCCGTCGAGGCAGGCGCCACGCAGTACGTGTCACCGTCCGGGTCGAAGCCGACGAGCTCGGACAGTGCCGCCACGAGGTCCGGCTCGTCCGCGTCCTGCACCACCCAGCGCAGACCCAGCCGGTGCAACCGCACCGGACCGGACGGGATCCGCGACACCGGCATCGTGATCGGTGAGTCGTCCGGGTCGGTCGCCGGGTCGTCCCCCGGGTAGTCCTCGGCCTCCACGGGCTCAGCACGACGCAGCCGGTCCGCCGGGTCGTTGCGGACGACGAGCAGGTCGGTCTCACCCGCGCTGCCGGACAGCTCGGCGAGGGCGCCCCCGGCCCGGGCGGACTCGGACTCGGTGAGCGCGACGGCCACCAGCCTGCGCGGCCGGGCCACGTCCTGCACCACGACGATCACGTGCCTTCCGGGACGATCTGCTCTCTCCGCCACAGTGAACCCCGGCGGCGGCCCCGGATGCGCGCTGGACCGGGCCCCGTACGGACGAGTGGGGCCACGCGCGCCGCGAGCGGATCTCGGACGGCGCCGTCCTCCACCACATCCGCTGGTACGCAGCACCACCCGGCGCCGCCGACGGCCGCCGGTCCCCGCCGGCGGTCCGGCGGTCGAGCGGTGCCGTACGCCCGCCCGGCGGTCGATGTGATCCCTCGGGTGGCGGTACGGCACACCGGTGAGCCGTCACCCCTCCGGCGGCAACGGACCCACCGGCCCGACCCCGCGCGACCGGGGCGTCCACCCGGCGGGTCCCCGTCCGGCCGGCGACCCGGACCACCCGGACGGCCCAGCGAGCCGATGGCCGGACACCGTCCGTGGTGCGCCGGGACCGGCCGGTATCGTCTGATCGCGCGGCCCCGCCCGGCGGAGCCCGCGCACGTACCTGCGAGACCCCGTCGAGAACACGGCGGGGGCGCCCGCCCCGACGACGCGCCTCAGCGCGCCCGTTCCCGGAGGTGATCCCCCTGCCCGGATCCCCGCCGCCGTCCCGCGGGGACGGCGTCGAGCACCCGGACGACAGCGCCGACCTCGGCGTGACGTTCTCGTCCCCCCGCCGGGGACTCACCGTGCTCACCGTCCGCGGCGAGGTCGACACGCTGACCGCGCCCCGGCTCGGCGTCGCGCTCGACGAACTGCTGGACCGTCCCGCGAACGGCGACGGCGACGACCGCGACGTCGCCGTCGACCTCGAGGGCGTCACGTTCCTCGCGTCCAGCGGGCTCGGCGTCCTCATCCACACCGCACGCCGGGCCGCCCGTGACGACCGGCGTCTCTACGTCGTCGCCACCAACCGGGCGGTCCTGCGACCGCTCGAGGTGACCGGCTCCGCCCAGCTCTTCACGGTCCTGGCCGACCAGACCGGCATACCCGGGCCCTGAGCGGGGCACTCCCGGCACGACGGGGACCCGCCCGACGGCCGGCGCCGGTGGCGCCGGGCGCGACACCGACCGAAAGGACGACCCAGCGTGGCCCACGAGGACACCTCGAGCGCTCCCACCGACCAGGCATCCGGCGCCGCCACCGTCGAGATCCGGACGGCGGCACGCGCCGCGCTGATCCCGACGGTCCGTGCAGTCGCCTCCGACCTCGCCGCGCGCGCGGACTTCGACCTCGACGCGATCTCCGACCTGCGGATGGCGGTCGACGAGGCGTGCGCGACGCTGGTCGGGCTCGCCGCCCCCGGATCGTCCCTGCGCTGCACGTTCGACGTCCACGGCGAGCGGATCGACGTCTCCGCACGGGTGCACACCGGAGCGGACGCGGAGCTGCCCACCGACAGCTTCGGCTGGCGGGTGCTGCAGACCCTCGCCGACCAGGTCGCGGTCGAGACCGGTGAGGAGGACGGGGGCGGTTCCGCCCTCACCATCCGGCTGCACAAGCTCGCCGGACCCGGCCTGTGACGGCGGACCCCGAGTACGCACACCTCACCCCGCTGCTGTCGGAGTACAGCGGCCTCGAGGTGGACGACCCGCGCCGGGAGCAGCTGCGCGACCGGCTCGTCACCGGGTACCTGCCCGTCGCCCAGCACATCGCGCGCCGCTTCAACCACCGCGGCGAACCGCTCGACGACCTCGTCCAGGTCGCCACCGTCGGCCTGATCAACGCCATCGACCGGTTCGACCCGGACAAGGGCGGCGAGTTCTTCTCGTTCGCGGTGCCGACGATCTCGGGCGAGGTCCGCAGGCACTTCCGCGACCAGAGCTGGTCGATGCGCGTCCCGCGCCGGCTCAAGGACATGCACGTCTCGATCAACGGGGCGGTGTCCGAGCTGTCCCAGACCCTGGGCCGCTCCCCGCGGCCCTCGGAGATCGCCGAGCACCTCGGCCTGCCCGTACCGGAGGTGCTGGAGGGGCTGGAGGCCGCCGAGGCCTACCGCAGCTCGTCGCTCGACGAGATGCTGTCCTCGGAGGACGGTGGCGCCACCGTCGGGGAGCTCGTGGGCGACGCCGACGCCGAGCTGGACCGCGTCGACTACCGCGAGTCGCTCCGCCCGCTGCTCGCCGAGCTCGCGCCGCGCGAGCGCACGATCGTCATGCTGCGGTTCTTCGGGAACCGGACCCAGACGCAGATCGCGAACGAGGTCGGGATCTCGCAGATGCACGTGTCCCGGCTGCTCTCCCAGACGCTGTCCCGGCTGCGCAACCGACTCGAACCCGACGACCGCACGCTGTAGACCCCGCCCCGCGCGGACGGGGCCGGCCGGTGTCGGCGAAGATCCTGTGCGAGGGACCGCGGTGGCGCGGCTGGCCGCGGCGCGATCGGGAGGAGCGCGATGAGCGTGCCGGAACACGTGCTGGTGATCGGAGCGGGCCTGGCCGGCCTGCGGACCGTGCAGGGACTGCGCCGGGCGGGCTACGAGGGCCGGCTCAGCCTGGTCGGGGCGGAGGAGCACCTCCCCTACGACCGGCCGCCGCTGTCCAAGCAGTACCTCGCCGGTGAGTGGGACCGGTCGCGGATCGAGCTGGCCTCGGAGGACGACCTCGAGGAGCTCGGCGTCCGCACCCACCTCGGGCGCGCCGCCGTCGCGCTGCGGCCGGGCGAGGTCGAGCTCGACGACGGCGCCACCCTGCACGCCGACGCGATCGTGCTCGCCGTCGGTGTCACCTCCCGCACCCTCGACGGCCAGCCCGGATCCATCCACGTGCTGCGCAGCGTCGACGAGTCCGACGGGCTGCGGGACGCACTGGCGGACGCCTCGTCGCTGCTGGTCGTCGGGGCCGGGTTCGTCGGCGCCGAGGTGGCCAGCACCGCGGTCGACCGCGGGCTGGCGGTGACGGTCGTCGAGACCGCGCCGGTGCCGATGGAGCGCCTGCTCGGCGAGCGGGGGGGCACCCTGGTGGCCCGGCTGATGACGGACGCCGGGATCGACCTGCGGACCGGGGTGTCGGTGGCGTCGCTGACGGCGACGGGGGCCGAGCTGTCCGACGGCTCGACGGTGTCCGCGGACGAGACCGTCGTCGGGATCGGCGGGCGGCTGGACCTGGGCTGGCTCGAGGGCAGCGGGCCGGACCTGTCCGGCGGCATCCCGTGCGACGAGCGCGGCCGGGTCGAGGGGCTCGACGGTGTCTGGGCGGTCGGGGACGCCGCGGCGTGGACCGACCCGCGCACCGGGGACCGGGCACGGCTCGAGCACTGGACGTCGGCCGCCGAGCAGGCCGCAGCCGTCGCCGCGGACATCGCGGGCGGGGACCCGCCGCCGGCCACCGTGCCGTTCTTCTGGTCCGACCAGTTCGGCCTCAAGATCCAGCTGATCGGACGGCCGGGCGCGGCGGACGAGGTGCTGACGCTGCACGGCGACGGCCTCGACGGGGGCGCAGTGAAGGGCACCGTGCTCGGCTACCTGCGCGGGGACACCCTGGTCGCGGTCGCCGGGTTCGGGGCGGCCCGGCTGATCGCCCGCTACCGCAGGCCGCTCTCCGACGGGGTGGACCGGGCCGCGCTGCTGGAGTTCCGCGACACCCTGTCCTGACCGGGGCGCCGGCCGGGCCTCCCGGCCGGCCGGGCCCGGCGGGGCTCAGCGCAGGATCGAGCGGACCAGCGCCAGCCCGACGAGCGCGCCGACCGCGATCAGCGTGTACTTGATCTTGGGGTCGGCGAGCTTCTCGGCGACCTGCTCCTTGCCGCCCTCGATGAGGTTCTTCGGGTTCGCACGGTCGGCCAGGGCGTCCAGGCTCTCGGCCAGCGCGTCCCGGGTCTGCTCGATCTCGTGCTGGATGCTCTCGGGGTCGCGGGCCACCACGTCTCCTCCGACTCGGCCGGTACGCGCAGCGCGCCCGGGATCTCCTGCTGCTCGCGCCCGCCGGGGTGTGCTGCGGGCGGCGTGGCACACACCGTAGCCATCGCCCGCACCCCGCGCGCAGCGTGGCCACCCGGCGGCGGCGCGTCGCGGCCACCTGTCCACAACCGGCCCCCGATCGGCCGAGTTGTCCACAGGCGGCGTGCTCGGGACGGTGGCGTGCACACCGGGTGGCAGGCTGATCGTCATGAGCGACCGGCTGCAGGCGGGAGACCCCGCCCCCGACTTCACCCTCGACGACGCCGACGGCACGCCCGTCTCGCTGGCCGACCACCGCGGCCGCAGGGTGATCGTCTACTTCTACCCCGCTGCGAGCACGCCCGGCTGCACCACCGAGGCCTGCGACTTCCGCGACAACCTCACCGAGCTGAACGGGGCGGGCATCGACGTCCTCGGCATCTCGCCGGACACGCCGGCGAAGCTGGCGAAGTTCCGTGACGCCGAGGGGCTGACCTTCCCGCTGCTGTCCGACCCGGAGAAGCAGGTCCTCACCGCGTGGGGCGCCTACGGCGAGAAGAAGCTCTACGGCAAGACGGTGACCGGGGTCATCCGCTCGACGTTCCTGATCGGCGAGGACGGCACGGTCACCGACGCCCGGTACAACGTGAAGGCCACCGGGCACGTGGCGAAGCTGCGGCGGGACTGGAAGATCTAGTGCCGCGGGTCCGCCCGGCGGGCGGTGGGTGATGCCCCGCGCCCGCCGGTGGATCGACGAGCAGCTCGTCGCGGCCGTGGCGACGTCGGCCACGCTGGCCGAGGTCTGCCGGCGGCTCGGGATCCGGCCGGGCCGGTACGACGTGCTCCGGGCCCACATCGAGCGGGTCGGGGCGGACGCGGGTCACCTGGCGGGGCCGGTGGAGGCGCGACGGCGCCACCACTGGACGGACGCGCAGCTCACCGAGGCGGTGCGGGCGTCGGTCTCGTTCGCGGAGGTGCTGCGGCGGCTGGGCTACGCACCGAGCGGGGGTATGCACCGTTTCATCCGGAGCCACATCAGCTCACGCGGTCTCGACACCTCACACTTCACCGGACAGGCGTGGGCGGAGGGCAGACGGTTCCCGCTCCAGCGCCGCGCGCGCCCGCTCACCGAGATACTCGTACGGGGCTCGACCTACTACAGCAGCGCCGCGCTGCGTCGCCGGCTGATCGCCGAAGGCGTGAAGGAACAGCGGTGCGAGGAGTGCGGACTCCTCGACTGGCGCGGGCGCCCGATCCCGTTCGAGTTGGACCACGTCAACGGTGACCACACCGACAACCGGCTGGAGAACCTCCGTATCCTGTGCCCGAACTGCCATGCACTCACGGAGACGTGGTGCACCCGTAAGAACTAGCCGGCGTAGCCCAACGGGAGAGGCCCACGGTTTAGGTCCGTGTCAGTGCGGGTTCGAATCCCGCCGTCGGCACACGTCGGGTGGTCGCCGGGCCGGTGCCCGGCGACCACCCACGGCCGCGCTGCGACCGATAGTCGGGCCGGGGATGTGTCAGGCCGGGGCTCGTCAGGCCGCGGGCTCGTCCGGCAGCGGGCGCCGGGCCGCCAGTAGGACACCGCCCAGTCCGAGGAGCGCGCAGACCCCCGAGACGAGCAGCAGCGAGGGCGGCAGGTGCCCGGTCACCGCGTCGCCGAGCGCGACCATCGCGATCGTGCTGGGAGCGGAGCCGAGGATCGTGCCGACCAGGTAGGGCCAGAACCGCACGGCGGACAGCCCGGCCAGGTAGTTCATCGCCGCGAACGGCACCATCGGGATCAGCCGGAGCGAGGTGACGGCCAGGGTCCCGTGGTGGTCGAGCCTGCGCCGCACCCACACGGCCCGCGGGTGCTCGGCCCAGCGCGCGACCATCCGGCCGCCGGTGACCCGGACCAGGAGGAACGCCACGATCGCGGCCAGAGCGGTCGCGACCAGGGTCAGCAGCGTCCCCGACACCGCGCCGAACAGCACACCGGCGGAGACGGTGAAGACCGTGCGGGGGAACGGCGGGACGTTCAGCAGCACCTGGAGCAGTACGAACACGACCGGTCCCCAGGGCCCGGAGGCCTCGACGACGCGGCGCACCTCACCGAACTGCGGGACGACGGAGACCCCGTAGGCGCGGGCCACGAGTACGACGAGGCTCGCCAGGAGCACCAGCCCGAGACAGGCCAGGAGAGGACGCCACCACCGCACTCCGGCCACGGTACTCAGCACGCCGCCGCGACCGTCGTCACGTCCCGGAACGGGTGGCGCACCGCTCACCGGCGGGGCCGCGGAACCGTGAGAAGGTGCCGTCATGAGCGCCGCGACCGACGGAATGGATCCCGCCGACCTGGACCAGGAGGGGCTCGCGGTGCGGCGCGAGGTGCTCGGCGCCGGCTACGTCGAGGCGGCGCTGGCGAAGGTCGACGGCACGACGGCCGAGTTCCAGCAGCTGATCACCCGCTACGCGTGGAACGAGATCTGGACCCGGCCCGGTCTGGAGCGGCGGATGCGGTCCGCCGTGACGCTGACCGCCCTGGTCGCCCACGGGCACTGGGCCGAGTTCGAGTTGCACGTCCGGGCCGCCCGGCGCAACGGGCTGAGCGGCGACGAGATCGTCGAGATCCTGCTGCAGACCGCGATCTACTGCGGTGTCCCGGCCGCCAACTCCGCCTTCAAGATCGCCCAGCAGGTACTGGCGGAACCGGCCCCGGAGTGACCCGGGGCCGGTTCCGCCGGTGTCACGCCTGGGCGAGCAGGGCCTGCAGGTGCGGGACGAGGGCGCGCAGCGCGAGCCCGCGGTGCGACGCCGCGTCCTTCTCCGCGGCGGACAGCTCCGCCGAGGACCGGGTCTCCCCCTCCGGCGCGAAGATCGGGTCGTAGCCGAAGCCGTTCCCGCCCCGCGGCGCGCGCAGCAGGGTGCCCCGCCACGTGCCGTGGACGACGGTCCGGCCGGGGGTCTTGCCGTCGGCGCCGGGTGCGTCCGCGGCGGCGCCGTCCGGGGTCACGAGCGCGGCCGCGCACACGAAGGCGGCGCCGCGCCGGTCGTCCGGCACGTCCCCGGTCTGCCCGAGCAGCAGCTGCAGGTTGGCGTCGTCGTCGCCGTGCCGCCCCGCCCAGCGGGCCGAGAAGATGCCGGGCATCCCGTTGAGCGCGTCGACGGTGATGCCGGAGTCGTCGGCGATCGCCGGCAGGCCGGTCGCGGCGGCCGCGTCCCGGGCCTTGGCGAGCGCGTTCTCGGCGAAGGTCGCCCCGGTCTCCGGCGCCTCGGGGAACTCGGGGACGTCGGCGAGCCCGACGATCTCGACACCGGCCAGCCCGGCGGCGTCGACGATCCGGCGCAGCTCCACGAGCTTCTTGGCGTTCCGGGTGGCCAGCAGGATCCGGGCCGCGGTCACTCGGCGCCCTCCGCCGCCTCGGCCGCGGCCTTCTCCGCCTCGAGCTTGGGGGGCGGGGCGTCGAGCGCCTCGATCTGCATCCGCGCGATGCCGGCGATCCCGGCGAGCGCGGAGTCGAGCATCGCGTCGAGGGTCTTGCGGGCGAACGTGGCCCCCTCACCGGTGCCCTGGACCTCGATGAGCGTGCCGGTCTCGGTCGCCACCACGTTGGTGTCGACCTCGGCCCGGGAGTCCTCCTCGTAGGGCAGGTCGAGCCGGACCCGGCCGTCGACGACGCCGACGGACACGGCCGCGACCTGGCAGGAGATCGGCTTGGGGTCGGTCAGCTTCCCGTGCTCGCCGAGCCAGGTGACGGCGTCGCACAGCGCGACGTAGGCGCCGGTGATGGCCGCGGTCCGGGTGCCGCCGTCGGCCTGCAGCACGTCGCAGTCGATCGCGATGGTGTTCTCGCCGAGCGCGCGCAGGTCGATGCAGGCGCGCAGCGACCGGCCGATCAGGCGGGAGATCTCGTGGGTGCGACCGCCGATCTTTCCCTTCACCGACTCCCGCGACGACCGGGTGTCGGTCGACGAGGGCAGCATCGCGTACTCGGCGGTGACCCAGCCGAGGCCGGATCCCTTGCGCCAGCGCGGGACCCCCTCGGTCACGCTGGCCGCGCACAGCACCTTGGTGTCCCCGAACTCCACCAGCACCGATCCGGCCGGATGCTTCTGGAAGCCCCGGGTGATCGTCACCGGACGGAGCTCGTCGTCCGCGCGTCCGTCCGTCCTGCCCTCAGATCGTGTCACCCGGACATCCTAGGAACCCGTGGCCGGGCCCGCCGGGCCGCTCCGGTCCCGGGGCGCTCAGAGGTCGAACACGGCGTCCGGGGCGGCGAGCTCGACGGGGGCGCCGAAGGAGGCCTTCGCCTCGGTGGCGAGCTCCTCGCGGTCGTACCAGGCGGGGACGTGCGTGACGACCAGCCGCCGGGCGCCGGCCGCGGCGGCGTGCGCCCCGGCCTCCCGGCCGGACAGGTGCACGCCGGCCGGGTTGGCGTCGTCGTGCGGCCAGCTCGCCTCGCACAGGAACAGGTCGGCGTCGCGGGCCGCGTCGACGAGACCGTCGCAGGCGCCGGTGTCCCCGGAGTAGGCGAGGACCGTCCCCGCGTGCTCGACCCGGAGGGCGAACGACGGGCACGGGTGCACCACCGGGTGGGCGGTGACCGTCACCGTGTCCGCGCCGGTGCCGACGGTGAAGGAGCCGCCGGCGGCGAGGTCGTGGAACGTGAACACGTCCGTGAGGTCGGTGCCGTGCAGCTCCTCCTCCGACGGCGCGTAGGCGCGGGCGAAGCGGGCGTGCGCGCCGGACGGGGCGTGCACCGGCAACGGGGACCCGGCGGGGTCGAACGGCGGCCGCGGGTGGTACCGGCGGTGCACGACGAGCGAGGCGAAGTCCGAGCAGTGGTCGGCGTGCAGGTGGCTGAAGGCGACGGCGTCGAGGCCCCACGGGTCGGTGTGCCGCTGGAGCGCACCGAGTGTGCCGTTGCCGAGGTCGAGCGTGAACCGGGTGGCACCGGCCTCCACGAGGTAGCCGGACGCCGGGGAGCCGGGACCGGGACCGCTGCCGGAGCACCCGAGCACGATCAGCCGCATGCGCGACACTAACCCGATCGCGCCGTGCGCCGCAGCCACCAGATCCCGACGAACGGCAGGACGAGCGGGATGAAGCCGTACCCGACGCCGAACCAGGACCAGACCGTGTCCTGCGGGAAGTCACCGGGCACGAGCAGGGTGAAGGCCCCGACGACGAGCACCCCGGTCAGCTCGAACAGCACGGCGGCCCAGGCGAGGCGCCGGAAGCCCGGTCCGGTCCCGGCGAGGCCGATCGTGGCGAGGACGTAGACGATCCCGGCGAGGCCGGACAGTGTGTACGCCAGGGGCGCCTCGGCGAACCGTTCCGCGATCTGGACGCCGGCCCGCGCGGTCGCGGCGACCGCGAAGACCCCGTAGACGGCGATGAGGATGCGGCCGGGCCCGGTCGCGGTGGCGCGGACCTCCCCCGGCTCAGGCACCGGGCACCCACAGGCCCTGCAGGCGGAGCACCGCGACGAGGGTGCCGAGCGCGCCGACGGCGATCACCGTGCCGCCCCACCGGCTGGGCTCGGCGGTGGCGAACTGCAACGAGACCGGCGGGACGCAGATCGCGACGACGAGGTAGATGAGGAAGGTGCTCTGCTCCGGCAGGGTGACACCGCCGACGAGCACCTGGTAGGCGGCGATGGCCGCCTGCACCACGACGAGTGCCGTGCAGACCCCGACCGCGATCCGGTGGACCGCGCCCGGGGGGCGGTTCGTCACCGTGGTGACCAGCCCGAACAGCGCGGTGGCCGACAGGGCCACCGTGATCACCAGGACCAGCGCACCGATCACGGCGCGGACGTTACCCCGGCCCCGGGGAGGGGCTCCGACCCGGCCCGCCCCACGACGGCACCGATCTCCGGGCCGAGGAAGCGGCGGCCGAGCCGGCGGAACGGCTCCGGGTCGCCGGTGGCGAGGAAACGGTGCGCCGCCGCCGGTGCGGTGTCGTCGCGCAGCAGGTCACGGGTGTGCAGGGTGCGCACGAGGGTGCGGGCGGTCTCGTCGGCCGAGGACACCAGCGTCACGTCCGGGCCGAGGACGATCTCCAGGACCCCGGTGAGCAGCGGGTAGTGCGTGCAGCCGAGGACGACGGTGTCGACCCCGGCCCGCTGCAGCGGCTCCAGGTAGCCCTCGGCGACGCCGAGCACCTGCCGGCCGCTGGTGGTGCCGCGCTCGACGAAGTCGACGAAGCGGGGGCACGCGACGGAGGTGATCTCGGTGTCGCGGGCGGCGTCGAAGGCGTCGGCGTAGGCGCCGGAGGCGATCGTCGCCTGCGTCCCGATGACGCCGATCCGGCCGTTGCGGGTGGCGGCGACGGCACGTCGCACGGCGGGGCGGACGACCTCGACGACCGGGACCGGGTAGCGCTCGCGGAAGTCGGCGAGGCAGGCCGCCGACGCCGAGTTGCAGGCGATGACCAGCGCCTTCACCCCGGACTCGACGAGCTCGTCGCCGATCTGCAGCGCGAGCCGGCGGATGTCGGCGATCGTGCGGGGCCCGTACGGGCTGTGCGCGGTGTCGCCGACGTAGACGATCTGCTCGGCGGGCAGGAGGTCGATCACGGAGCGGGCGACGGTGAGACCACCCACGCCGGAGTCGAAGATCCCGATCGGTGCGTCGATCCCCCGCTCGCTGCTCACACCCCCAGGGTAGGCGTGGCGCGGCGGTCGGCCTTCGCCACCCAGGACGCGGCGACCACGCCGCCGACCGCGCCGAACAGGTGGCCCTGCCAGGACACCATCGGGTCGGACGGCAGCACCCCCCACAGCAGCGAACCCCAGACGAGGAACAGCACGACGGCGAGCAGGATCTGCCGCCCGTTGCGCGCGTAGAAGCCGCGGACCAGCAGGAACAGGAACCAGCCGAACACGATCGACGACGCCCCGATCACCGGCAGCGGGGAGATCAGCCAGACCCCGACGCCGCTGACCACCCAGATCGTCGCGGTCACCACGAACCACTGCCCGACCCCGCCGGACATCGCGAGGAAGCCGAACACCAGGAACGGCACGGTGTTCGCGACGAGGTGCGCCCAGTCGCCGTGCAGCAGCGGCGCGGTGAGGATCCCGGCGAGCCCGTCGGTGTCGCGCGGGTAGATCGCCCCGGCCCGCTCCACCATGCCGTCGGAGGCGGAATCCACGGTTTCGACGATGTACAGCGCGGCCGTGAACAGCAGCATGATCGCCGCGGCCCGTGCCGGAGCGGGCGGGAGCACGCGCACGCGAGCACGGCCGGACGGGAGAGCGGTCATGGCCTCGACGGTACCGACGACGGGTGCGGCCGATCGGGCGAATCAGGCGTGCACCCGGCAACGCCGGGACGGTGCGTGACGACCCCGGGCCGGACGGGCTCCCCGGGGAGGAGGGCGGGCGCGATGGGATACGGCCTGGCCGTCGACATCGGTACGACCTGCACCACCGCCGCGGTGGAGCGGGACGGCCGGGTCGGGACGGCGACGCTGGGCGACCGGACCACGGCCGTGCCGTCGGTGGTGCTGCTGCGTCCCGACGGGACCGTCCTGACCGGTGACGCGGCCGAGCGCGGGGCCGCCGGTGCACCGGACCGGGTGGTCCGCGGGGTCGGGGCGCGGCTCGGCGACCCGGTCCCGGTGCTCGTCGGCGGTACCCCGCACCCGGTGCCGGAGCTGATGGCCCACCAGCTGCGCGACGTCCTCCGGATGGTGGGGACGCAGGAGGGCGCCGCCCCGGACACCGTCACCCTGACCCACCCGGCGGCCTGGGGCCCGTACGAGCGGGAGCGGTTCGGGCAGGTGCACCGGGCGGCCGGGATCGACGACGCCCGGGTGCTGACCGAGCCGGAGGCGGCCGTCGCGCACCTCGCCTCCACCGGCCGGGTGCCCGACGGTGCCCTCGTCGCCGTACACGACCTGGGCGGCGGGAGCGTCGACGCGACCGTGCTGCGGGTCGGCGGTGCCGGGGCCACCGTCCTCGGCGTGCCCGGGAGCGCACCGGGACTCGGCGGCGCGGGCCTCGACGACGTGGTGTTCGCGCACGTCGACCGGGCACTGGACGGTGCGGTCTCCGCGCACGATCCGGCCGACGCCCGGGCGGCCGCCGCCGTCGTCCGGCTCCGGCAGGACTGCGTCCTCGCGAAGGAGGCGCTCTCCACCGACACCGAGACGGTGATCCCGGTGGTACTGCCGTCGGTGCAGACCGCGGTCCTGCTGACCCGCGGCGAGCTGGAGGAGATGATCCGGCCCTGGGTCGGTGCGACGGTCGCGGTGCTGCGCCGCGCGCTCCGCTCGGCGGACGTGACCCCGGACGACCTGCACACGGTCCTGCTGACGGGTGGCTCCGCCCGGATCCCCGCGATGGCCGGGGCCGTGGCCGGGCTGGGCAGGCCACCCTCGGTGGGCAGGCACCCGGAGCACGCCGTCGCGCTCGGGGCCGCGTCGTGGGGCGCCGAGCGCACCGGTGCCCCGGGACGTGCCGGTGGTCCGGGGAGCGCCGATCGTCCGGGCGGTGCCGGCGGCCCGGGTGGTGCCGGTGGAACGAGGGATCCGGGTGAGGCCGGTGGAACGAGTGGTGCCGGGAGCGGGGCGGCCGCGCCGGACCGCCGTCGTCGCGGCCGGGTCGTCCTCGGCGCGGGCGTGCTCGTCGTGGCGGCCGCCGCCGGTGGCGGGCTGCTCTACGGCACCTCCGGCGGGACGCCGCCCGGCGCCGTCGTCGTCACGAGCGAGGCGCCCACCGTTCCGGAGGCCGGGATCCCCCCGGCCGGCGGGAGCCCTGCCGTCCCGGTGCCCGCCGTCCCGGCCGAGCCGGCCGCGCCCGGGTCCGACGGCGTCCGGCCCACCCCCGCAGCGCCGCTACCGGGCGCCCCGGCGGCGGTCCCGCCGCCGGCGCCGGGCGGTGCCGGGGCCGGACACGACCACCACTAGGGCGGCGGTCAGGCCCAGAGGTGCCCGTCGATGCCCTGCGCGGCCGAACCGAGGTCGCCCGAGTAGGCGCCGGTGGACAGGTACTTCCAGCCGCCGTCACAGATGACGATCACGACGTCGGCGCGTTCCCCGGCCTCGAGCGCCTTGTTCGCGACGCCGAGCGCGGCGTGCAGGATCGCCCCGGACGAGATGCCCGCGAAGATCCCCTCCTCCTCGACGAGCTGACGGGTGCGGCGCAGCGCGTCGTAGGAGCCGACCGAGAAGCGGCCGGTCAGGACGGTCTCGTCGTACAGCTCGGGGACGAAGCCCTCGGACAGGTTGCGCAGGCCGTAGACCAGCTCGCCGTAGCGCGGCTCGGCGGCGACGACCTGGACGTCGGGCTTCTGCTCGCGCAGGTAGCGACCGGCGCCGACGAGGGTCCCGGTGGTGCCGAGCCCGGCGACGAAGTGGGTGATCGAGGGCAGGTCACGCAGGATCTCCGGGCCGGTGCCGCGGTAGTGCGCGTCGGTGTTGGCCGGGTTGCCGTACTGGTAGAGCATCACCCAGTCGGTGTGCTCCGCGGCCAGCTGCTTGGCGACGGCGACGGCCTGGTTCGAACCGCCCGCCGCCGGCGACGAGATGATCTGCGCGCCGTACATGGCGAGCAGCTGCCTGCGCTCCTCGGAGGTGTTCTCCGGCATCACGCAGACGAGCTGGTAGCCCTTGAGCCTCGACGCCATCGCCAGCGAGATGCCGGTGTTGCCCGAGGTGGGCTCCAGGATGGTGCAGCCGGGGGTGAGCCGACCCTGCTTCTCCGCGTCCTCGATCATGGCCAGCGCGGGCCGGTCCTTGATCGAGCCGGTGGGGTTGCGGTCCTCCAGCTTGGCCCACAGCCGCACGTCCTCCGACGGCGACAGCGACGGCAGCCCGACGAGCGGGGTGTCGCCGACGGCGTCCAGCAGCGAGTCGTAACGCACTGACGATCTCCTCACGGGGCGGTGCCGGGCGGGCGTCGCCGCCCGGCACCCGCCGACGATGGGCTCAGCGACCGCCGGCGACGGCCGGGAGGATCGTGAGGGTCGAGGACTCCTTGACCGGGGCCTCGAGGCCACCGGCGAAGCGGACGTCCTCGTCGTCGACGTAGATGTTGACGAAGCGGTGCAGCTTGCCGTCGGTGATCAGGCGGCCCTTGATGCCGCTGTGCCGCGACTCCAGGTCGTCGATGACTCCTGCGACGGTGTCGCCCTTCGCCTCGACGGTCTTCTCGCCGCCGGTGTGCGTGCGAAGGATGGTGGGGATGGAGACGGAGACGGCCATCTCGGTGATCACTCCTGGGGGTTGCGTTGCCGTGGACGTTTCGTCACGCGACAACGCAACCGGAGTACGGCGACATTCCCGCGTGACCTCCGGCGCGGGTGCGCGGGAGGGTCGTTCAGGCCCGGTCGGGCACGTCGTCGGAACCGGTGTGGGAGAACATGTAGGACTCCACCACCTGCAGTGCGTCCTCCACGATCTCGCCACCGGCGAGGTGGTACGACCGCACCTCGGGCTCGCCGTCGGCCGTGGCCAGCCCGACGATCAGCCAGTGCTGGTCGGGGGTCCACTCCATCTGCGCGACGTCCTTGACCGAGGGGTACGCCTCGGGCAGTCCGGTGTCGGTCAGCGGGCGGCGCGGGACGCGGGTGTGCGAGTGGACGACGAGCATCCGGCGTTCCCCGGCGGCGTCGAGCGCGCGCTCCAGCCTGATGTCCTCGACGGGGGAGAACGCGAAGTCGCTCTCGATCTCGTCGGCGTTGGTCATCGGGACGTAGCGCTCGGCGTGCTCGCCGTGCTCCGGCCCCACGAGCTGACCGCACGCCTCCAGCGGGAAGTCCCGCCGGGCGTGCGCGACGATCTCGTCGACGAGGTCCGCTCGGATGGCCAGCACGCAGCCGAGGATACGGGCCCGGTCCGGGCCGTCGCACATCGCTCGGCGCGGCTCACAACGTTCATCCGCCGGACGCCCCCGTTCGTGACCCACGCCACGGTGCCGGCGGGCGCGCCGCGGCGATACTGCGCGGCGTGCCCGCCTCCTCCTCCCGCCGGACCGGCATCGTCCTGGCAGCGGTGTTCGCGTCGGTCCTCGTGGTGGCCGTCGCCGCCGAGTCCCGCACCCTGGCCGGCCGTCCGGACGCCGGTGGCGATCCCGGCACGGTCCGGGTCATCGCGTTCAACGACCTGCACGGCACCCTCGAGCCGCCGACGGGGTCCTCGGCCAGGGTGACCGGCGACGACGGCGCCGAGGTCGACGCCGGCGGCGCCGCCTACCTGGCCGCGCACGTGGAACGGCTGCGCGCCGAGGAGCCGGACTCGGTGCTGCTCTCGACCGGCGACAACATCGGCGCCTCCCCGCTGGCGTCGGCGCTGTTCCGCGACGAGCCGACGATCGAGGTGCTCGACGGGATGGGCGTGGCGGCCTCGGTGGCGGGCAACCACGAGTTCGACGAGGGCATCACCGAGCTGCGCCGCATCGCGGGTGGTGGCTGCCACCCGTCCGACGGCTGCCGGTTCACCCCGTCCTTCGACGGCGCGTCCTTCCCGGTCCTCGCCGCGAACGTCACCGAGGACGGCGGCGGCCCGGCGCTGCCGGCGACCCACGTCGTCGAGGCCGGTGGCACCCGGATCGGGATCATCGGCGCGACGCTCACCGAGCTGCCCGGGCTCGTCTCGCCGGACGGCCTGCGCGGCCTGGAGATCGGCGACGAGGTCGCCGCCGTGGACGCCGCGTCCCGCGACCTCACCGCGCAGGGGGTGCGGGCCCAAGTCCTGCTGCTGCACCAGGGCGACGACTCCGACGGCGGCCCGGACTCCTGTGCGCTGGAACCGGGCGGGCCGGGCTCGCGGATCGCCGCGGCCGTCTCCGCCGACGTCGACGCCGTCCTCTCCGCCCACTCGCACCAGCAGTACGTGTGCAGCGCCACCGACCCGGCCGGTGCACCGCGCCCGTTCGTGCAGGGCCTGTCGTTCGGCAGGCTGCTGTCCGTCCTCGACCTCACGATCACCGCCGACGGCGACGTCGACCGGGCCGCCACCACCGCCCGCAACGAGATCGTGTCCCACGACGTGGAGCCCGACCCGGCCGCGCAGGAGATCGTCGACCGGGCCGTTGCCGGGTCGGCCCCGCTCGCAGAGCGCCCGGTCGGCACCCTCGCCGGACCGCTCCCCCGGGCGGCGGCGCCGTCCGGGCTGTCCCCGCTCGGCACCGTGATCGCCGACGCGCACCTGGCCGCCTCCCGCGGCGACGGCGCGCAGCTCGCGCTCACCAACCCCGGCGGCGTCCGCGCCGACCTGGTCCCGGACGCGGAGGGACGGGTGACCTACGGGCAGGCCTACACCGTCCAGCCGTTCGGCAACGTCCTGCAGACGATGACGCTGACCGGCGCGCAGCTGCGGGCCGTGCTGGACCAGCAGTTCACGGTGGAGGACGGGCCGACGGTCCTGCAGACGTCGTCGAACGTCCGCTACGCCGTGGCCGGGGAGCGGGTGGGCCGCGTCGAGGTGGACGGCGTCCCGATCGCGGACGACCGCCCGTACCGGGTCGCGGTGAACAACTTCCTGTCCGCGGGCGGCGACGGATTCGACGCCTTCTCCGCGGGCACCGACCTGGTCGGCGGCCCGGTCGACCTGGACGCGCTCGTCGCCCACCTGGGGGCGGCGCCGCGGCTCACCGCACCGCCGACGGACCGGATCGGGCGCGGCTGACCCCCGGTCAGGCGCGGAGGCGCACCCGGACCAGGGAGTCCTGGACGAAGGTCAGCCAGTGGTAGACGCCCAGGTGCTGGCCCCGCGGGTCGTCGTCGGGCAGCTGGTCGGGCATGTCCTCGCTGACGTCGAGCGCGGTGCCCAGCGCGAGCCGGACGTCGTTGAGCGCCGCCAGCCAGGCGTCGGCCTGGTCGGGCGACAGCTCGAGCCGGCCGCCGGACTCGGGGAGGGTGTCCAGCACCGTCTCCGCCGCCTTGTCCTTGGCCTCGATCAGCTCCGGCTCGTGCAGCGAGCGCAGTCCACCCGCGAGGTCCGAGTCCTCGGTGGTGAAGTCGGGCAGCAGCCGGGCCAGCACCCGGTCGGTGGGCCGGCTGGTGGGCCCGGTGCGGATGCCGGTGAGGGTGGCGAGCTCGTCCTCGGGGGCCAGCGAGGCCCGGTCGGCGAGCATCTGCCGGACCTCGGTGAACAGGCCGCGGAGCACCGCGGCCTCCTCCCCGGAGAAGCCGGAGGTGAACCGGACGCGGTCGCCGCGGCCGCTGCGCTTCCAGCCGTTCATGTGCGCTGCATGGTGGCCCACAGGCCGGCCGCGTGGAGCTTCGCCACGTGCACCTCGACGGTGTCCTTGTCACCGGAGGAGACGGCGGCCTTGCCCTTGTGGTGCACGTCGAGCATCAGCGCGTTCGCCGTCTGCTCGGGATAGTCGAAGACCTTCTGCAGGACGTACGTGACGTACGACATCAGGTTGACCGGATCGTTCCACACGATCGCCTGCCACGGGGTGTCAGGACTGGTGGCATCGTCCGTGTCCGGCGAGACCTGCTCGGTGGGCGACGGGGACGGCGCGGTCATGCGCACCATGGTGACACAGGCGGGCATAGGCTCCGTCCCATGACCGGCTCCGTCCCCCCGCCCGCCCCGGCACCGGGCACGGCACTGCTGACCGACCGCTACGAGCTGACGATGGTGGCCGCCGCGCTCGCCGACGGCACGGCCGACCGGCACTGCGTGTTCGAGCTCTTCGCCCGCCGCCTCCCGGACGGCCGCCGCTACGGCGTCGTCGCCGGGACCGGGCGGCTGCTCGAGGCCCTGCGCGGGTTCCGGTTCGGCCCCGCCGACCTGGAGACGCTGGCGACCGTCGTCGACGACGACACCCTGGGCTGGCTGCGCGACTACCGCTTCACCGGCGACGTCGACGGCTACCCCGAGGGGGAGCTCTACTTCCCCGGCTCCCCGGTCCTCACCGTCACCGGGACGTTCGCCGACGCCGTCCTCCTCGAGACCCTCGCGTTGTCGATCTTCAACCACGACAGCGCGATCGCCTCCGCCGCGGCCCGGATGGTCACGGCCGCGGCCGGACGCCCGCTGATCGAGATGGGGTCCCGGCGCACCCACGAGGAGGCGGCCGTGGCGGCCGCCCGGTCGGCGTACCTCGCCGGGTTCACCACGACGTCGAACCTCGCCGCCGGGCAGCGGTTCGGCATCCCGACCGCCGGCACCGCCGCGCACGCCTGGATCCTGCTGCACGACGACGAGCCCGCCGCGTTCCGCAGCCAGGTCGCGGCACTGGGGACGGGCACCACCCTGCTCGTCGACACCTTCGACATCCGCAAGGGCATCGCGAACGCCGTCGAGGCGGCCGGCACCGGTCTCGGCGCGGTCCGGATCGACTCCGGCGACCTCGGCGAGCTCGCGCGGCAGGCCCGGGACCAGCTCGACTCGCTCGGCGCGACCGGCACCCGGATCGTGCTCTCCGGTGATCTGGACGAGTACGCCATCGCGTCGCTGCGCGCCGAGCCCGTCGACTCCTACGGCGTCGGGACGTCGCTGGTCACCGGGTCCGGTGCCCCGACGGCGGGGATGGTCTACAAGCTCGTCGAGGTCGACGGGCGCCCGGTGAGCAAGCGGTCCAGCGCGAAGGAGTCGCGGGGCGGGCGGAAGTCGGCGCTGCGCCGGTTCAAGCCGACCGGCACCGCGGTGGAGGAGGTCGTGTTCCCGCACGGCTCCGAGCCCGAGCTCGGCGACCACGACCGCGTGCTGCCGGTGCCGCTCGTCCGCGGCGGTGAGCTGGTCGACGGGACGGGCTCGCTGCCCGACGCCCGCGAGCGGCTCCGCGCGGCGCTGGTGGCCGTACCGTGGGAGGGTCTGAAGCTCTCCCGCGGCGAGCCCGCGATCCCGACCAGCTTCGTCACGCCCGCCACGGAGGGGTGAGATGGCCCGAGCACTGATCGTCGTCGACGTCCAGAACGACTTCTGCGAGGGCGGGGCGCTGGCCGTGGCGGGTGGCGCCGCGGTCGCCGCCCGGATCGGGCGGCTCGCCGCCGAGGGCTCCTACGACCACGTCGTCGCCACCCGGGACGTGCACGTCGACCCGGGCCCGCACTTCTCCGACACCCCGGACTTCGTCGACTCGTGGCCGCCGCACTGCCGGGCCGGGACGCCCGGGGCGTCGTTCCACCCGGCGCTGGACGTCGCGCCGATCGAGTGCGTCTTCGACAAGGGCGCCTACTCCAGCGCGTACTCCGGGTTCGAGGGCGCGAGCGAGAACGAGTCGGGCCTGCCGCTGGCCGACTGGCTCGACGCCCGCGGAGTGGGCGAGGTCGACGTCGTCGGCCTGGCGACCGACCACTGCGTCCGGGCGACCGCGCTGGACGCGGCCCGGCTCGGCCTGACGACGACGGTGCTGCTCGAGCACTGCGCCGGGGTCGCGCAGGAGACGACCGGCCGGGCCCTCGCCCAGCTGCGCGAGGCCGGGGTGACCGTCACCGAGGTGTGACCGGCTCCACCGCGGGCGCCGGCTCGGCGGGTGCCGGGTCGGCGGGTGCCGGGTCGGCAGGCGGCGGCTCCGCCTGCGGTTCGGCGGGCACGGGTGGGGCCTCGTCGTCCGGGTCCGCGCCGTCCGGGTCCGCGCCGTCCGGGTCCGCGCCGTCCTCGCCGCCCTCCTCGTCCTCGCCGCCCTCGGTGGTGAACGCACCGACCTTCACGTAGAAGTCGTCGCCGTGTCTGTCGGTGGCCCAGTCCACCGCCTGCTCGATCACCTCGACACTCTTGATGCTGCGGAGGACGACCCGGTCCCGCCGGACGTCGCGCAGCAGGGCGACGCAGAGCAGGACCATGATCACCACGAACGGCGCGGCCACCAGGATCGTGAGGTCCTGGATCCCGGAGAGCGCGTCCTCCCCTCCGGTGACCAGCATCAGCACCGCCACCGCGCCCGTCGCGGCTCCCCAGAAGACCACCACCCACCGGCTCGGCTCGATGGTCCCGCGCTGCGAGAGCGTCCCCATGACGATCGACGCCGCGTCCGCACCGGACACGAAGAAGATCGCGACCAGGACCATCACGAGCAACCCGGTCACCGTCGCCCACGGATAGGCCCCGAGCATCTCGAACAGCTGGACGTTCGCGTCGCCGGAGAACCGCGCGCCCGTCTGCGCCTGCTCGACCGCGGTACCGCCGAAGATGCAGAACCAGACCAGGGAGACCAGGCTCGGCGCGAGGATCACGCCGCCCACGAACTCCTTGATCGTGCGCCCGCGCGAGATCCGGGCCAGGAACATCCCGACGAACGGCGTCCAGGAGATCCACCAGGCCCAGTAGAAGACGGTCCAGCCGGACAGCCACTCGAGCATCGGCTCGCCGCCGACGGCCTCGGTGCGCGCCACCATGTCGAAGAACTGGGAGAAGTACGCGCCCAGCGACGTCGGGATCATGTCCAGCACGAGCACCGTCGGGCCGACGACGAACACGAACAGCGCCAGCGCGGCGGCCAGCACCATGTTCGTGTTCGACAGCCACTGGATGCCCGGGCGACGCCGGAGACCGCGGACAGGACGAAGGCCGCGGTCAGCACGACGACGATCGCGGCCAGCACCGGGGCGCCGACGTCGCCGTCGACCCAGCCGACGGCCTGCATGCCGCCACCGATCTGGAAGGCACCGAGACCGAGCGAGGCGGCCGAGCCGAACAGCGTCGCGAAGATCGCCAGGATGTCGATCGTCCTGCCGACCGGACCCTCCGCGGCCCGGCGCCCGATCAGCGGGACGAACGCCTGGCTGATCAGCTGACGGCGCCCCCTGCGGAACGTCGAGTACGCGATGGCCAGCCCGACGACGGCGTAGATCGCCCACGGGTGCAGCGTCCAGTGGAACAGCGAGGTCGCCATGGCCGTCTGCATCGCCTCGGTCGTCCCCGGTGCGGCGGACCCCGGGGGCGGCGACGCGTAGAACGACAGCGGCTCGGTGACGCCGAAGAACATCAGCCCGATGCCCATGCCGGCGGAGAACATCATCGCGATCCAGGACACCGTCCGGAACTCGGGCTGCTCGTCGTCGGCACCGAGCCTGATCCGGCCGAACCTGCTGAACGCGAGGAAGAGCGCGAACGCGACGAAGCCGGTCGCGGCGAGGATGAAGCCCCAGCCCCCGGCCCGCATCAGGCCGTCGATCATGGTGCTCGCGGCGTCGCCGAGCCCCTGCGGGTCCGCGACACCCCACACCACGAAGAGCAGCGCCAGGGCCGCGCCCACGCCGAAGACGGTCCGGTCGGTGCGGCCCGCGGTCACCGGGCTCTCCGGGCTCACCGGGGGCTCGGGGAGGTCCGCGGTCCGGGACCGCGGTTCGACGTCTGCCATGACGGTGTCCACCTCTGTTCGGGAATCCGGGCGGCGGATCGACGCTGATCGGGATCCGCGCGGAGCGGGGCGGGCGGTGCGTGCCGGGAGGTCGTGCGGTGATCGCCGGGGAGGGGCCACCTCACGGCACCCATCAGATACTCGACTAATATATCTGATCAGCCTAAGATCCGGCACGAGCGCCGGTCAAGGTCGGCGCCCGCCCTCCGACGCCGACGACCCGGGAGCCGCCACGCGTCCCACACCGCCCTCGGGAAGTCCCGGCCCGATCTGCCACGACAGGCGCGACGACCTGCGGATCGTCGCCCGAATCGACTCTTGACAGGACCCCCGGGGTCGCGCTCCCATCATGGTGCACATTGAGCGACCGGTTGCTTGTCACGCAACGGTTGCCCTGCTTTTCCTTCTCATTTCTCGCGCACGCGGAGCACCGGCGTGCAGGTCCCGCACACCCGATCGACCTCTCCCCCGCCCCGGGCCCGAGCCGCGGGCACCCATGTCCTGCACGAGGAGCACTGCCATGACGACCGGTGAGCTGTCCCCCTCCACCCGCGGTCAGGCCCTGCCGGAGAGCCTGCGAGAGACCCTGGCGGGCCACTACTACACCGATCCGGACATCTTCCGGGCCGAGCAGGACAGCATCTTCCACACAGGATGGTTCTGCTCCGTCCTGAGCGCAGACCTCGACCGGCCCGGCCGGTTCGAGACCGTCCAGATCGGACGCGAGAGCGTCATCGTGACCCGCGGCCGCGACGGTGCGGTCCGGGCGTTCCTGAACGTGTGCCGGCACCGGGGTGCACGGCTGTGCACCGAGGAGAGCGGCGAGGTGAAGCGCTCCTTCCAGTGTCCGTACCACGCGTGGACCTACGGCCTGGACGGCAAGCTCGTCGCCGCGCCGAACCTGACCGCGATGCCGGACGTCGACAAGGTCGAGTACGGCCTGCACACGGTGCACGTCCGCGAGTGGCTGGGCTACGCCTGGCTGTGCCTGGCGGAGGACCCGCCGCCGTTCGAGGAGACGGTGATCGGCGACGTCACCGCCCGGCTCGGCTCGCCGGACGCGATCGTCGGCTACGACGTCGAGAACCTGAAGCTCGGCCGGCGCATCTCCTACGACGTCAAGGCGAACTGGAAGCAGATCGTCGAGAACTTCATGGAGTGCTACCACTGCGCGACGATCCACCCGGAGCTCACCGAGGTGCTGCCCGAGTTCGCCGACGGCCTCGCCGCGCAGTACTTCGTCGGCCACGGCGCCGAGTTCGGCGAGGAGGTCCAGGGCTTCACCGTGGACGGCTCGGCCGGGCTCGCCCCGATCCCGGGGGTCGGCGCCGACCAGGACCGCCGCTACTACGCGATCACCGTGCGGCCGCAGGTGTTCATCAACCTGGTGCCCGACCATGTGGTCTTCCACCGGATGTTCCCGCTGACGGCGGAGCGGACCATGGTCGTCTGCGACTGGCTCTACCTGCCCGAGGTCGTCGACTCCGGCGCCGACATCGACCGGTCCGTCGAGCTCTTCCACCGGGTCAACCTGCAGGACTTCGAGGCCTGTGAGCGCTGCCAGGTGGCGATGGACTCGCGCTCGTACCGCGACGGCGGCGTCCTGGTCCCGAGCGAGCACCACATCGGCGAGTTCCACGACTGGGTGCGCGAGCGCCTCGGCTGAGCACCCCCGAGGGCCCCGTCACCCGCCACCCCGGCGAGTGACGGGGCCGCCCCACGCCCAGTCCCACCGACCCACTCCCGCCCGCCCACCCCAGCTCACCTGCCTCCGGTCCCCAGGCTCCGCTCCGCAGCCGGCCGAGACGCTCACCGAACCCGCCGTCGCTCACGCGATCGTGCGAGCGCCAGCGGATCCCGCGAGCGCCCACAGATCGTGTGAGCGCCGACAGACCAGGTGAGCGCCGTCAGATCGCGTGCGAGCCAGCGGATCCGTGAGCACCAGCGGATCCGTGAGCGCCGGCGGATCCTCTGGGCGTCGGCAGGCCCGTCAGCACCACGGATCCGGCGAGACGCTCACCGAACCCGGCACTGCTCACGCAATCGGGCGAGCGTCCACGGATCCCGCGAGCGCCGACAGATCGCGTGCGCGTCGCCAGGCCCCGGGAGCGTCGACAGCCCCGCGAGCGTCGGCAGAACCCGCGGACGCGCTCGCCGATCCCGTGAGCGGCCAGGGCCCTCCGAGCGTCAGAGGTCCCGTCGCACCCACGAATCCCGCAAGACGCTCACCGAACCCGGCACCGCTCACGCGATCGCGCGAGCGTCCACGGATCCCGCGAGCGCCCGCGGAACGCGTGAGCGCCGACAGGCTCTGTGAGCGTCCGGGACCCGGTGCGCGTCGACGAGGCCCCGAAGCACCACGGATCCGGCGAGACGCTCACCGAACCCGGTATTGCTCACGCGATCGCGCGAGCGTCCACGGATCCCGTGAGCGTCAGCAGATCCCGTGAGAGTCAGCGGATCCCGTGAGAGTCAGCGGATCCTGTGAGCGTCGGGTCAGCGGAAGACGACGGTGCTCGTCCCCGACAGCAGGACCCGGCGCTCGCAGTGCCAGCGCACCGCGCGGGACAGGGCCAGGGCCTCGGCGTCGCGGCCGACCATCTGCAGCGCCGTCGGGTGGTGACCGTGGTCGATCCGGATGACCTCCTGCTCGATGATCGGGCCCTCGTCGAGGTCGGGGGTCACGTAGTGCGCGGTGGCACCGACCAGCTTCACCCCGCGGTCGTAGGCCTGGTGGTAGGGCCGGGCGCCCTTGAAGCCGGGCAGGAACGAGTGGTGGATGTTGATGGCGCGGCCGTGCAGCGCCTTGCAGGTCTCGTCGGAGAGCACCTGCATGTAGCGGGCGAGCACGACGAGCTCGGCGTCGAACTCGTCGACCGTCCGCAGGAGCTGTGCCTCGGCCTCCGGCTTCGTCTCCGGCGTCACCGGGATGTGCACGAACGGCAGGCCGGCGGCCTCCGCCATCGGTCGCAGGTCGGGATGGTTCGACACGACGGCGACGATGTCGGCGCCCAGGTTGCCCGCCCGCCACCGGAAGATCAGGTCGTTGAGGCAGTGGCCCAGCCGGGACACCATCACGAGGATCCGGGCCGGGGCGTCGCCGGAGAAGGCGTAGTCCATCCCGAACTCGGTCGCCACCGGCTCGAAGGCGCGGGCCACCGTGCCGAGGTCGACGCCCTCCGGGGCCACGACCTGGGTGCGGAGGAACAGCCGCTCGCGGATCGGGTCGTCGAACTGCTGGTACTCCCCGATGTCGCAGCCGTGCTCGAACAGGAAGGCGCTCACCGCGCGCACGATGCCGGTGCGGTTGGCGCAGTTCAGGGTCAGGATGAACGAACGGGTCACGGTGTCTCCTCGGGCTTCCGCGTCCTCCGGGCGGGCCGTGGCGACAGGACCCGCCCGGGAGATACTGCATTGATATATCAACTGTCGTCAAGAGTCGGCGGACTGACGGTGCACTGTCAGATCGGTGTGCGGGGTTACCATGCGGTAGTGACCGCTCTTCCCGATGTCAGTGAGCCGGAGTACGCCTCCCTGGCCGACAAGGCCTACACGGCGATCCGGGACCGACTGATCATGCTCGACATCCCGCCGATGACGGCGATCGACGACGTCGCGCTGGCCAAGGCGCTGGAGGTCGGCCGCACCCCCGTCCGGGAGGCGCTGAAGCGGCTCGAGATCGACCGTCTGGTGATCTCCTACCCGCGCCGCGGCACGTTCGCGACCGGCGTCGACATCACCGATCTCGCCTACATCTCCGAGATCCGGGTCCAGCTCGAGCCGCTCGCCGCCCGCCGGGCCGCCGAGTCGGCGGGCACCGCCGTGCTCGCCGACCTCGTGGAGCTGGCCGACACGATCGACGGTCTCGACGTGCGGACCCTCGACCGCGACTCCCTGATGCGCTGGGACCTCCACGTGCACCGCGCGATCTACGCGGCCGCGGCGAACCCGCACCTCGAGGACACGCTGATCCGTTACGACAACCTGGCGACCAGGATCTTCTGTCTGTTCCTGGACCGGATGTCGCACTTCGACCAGCACGTCGGCGAGCACACCGGCCTGCTCCGGGCGATCGGCGAGCGCAGGGCCGACGAGGCCGAGCAGCGGGCCCGCGACCACGTGATCGGGTTCGAGAAGGCGATCCGCGCGGTCGTCTGAGCCACCGCGCCCGACCGGGTCAGCCGTGCGCCCGGGCCGACCGCACGGTGTGGTCGAGGATCAGCGCCGTCGTCACCGGGCCGACCCCGCCCGGCACGGGCGTGATCCCCCCGGCCCGGGTCGCGACGTCGGCGGCATCGACGTCGCCGGCGAGGCTGCCGTCCGGGGCGGTGTTGGTCCCGACGTCGACGACGATCGCGCCCTCCGCGACGTGCTCGGCGCGCACCAGGCCGATCAGCCCGACGGCCACGACCAGGACGTCGGCGTGGCGGGTGTGCTCGGCGAGGTCCTTGGTGTGCCGGTGGCAGATCGACACCGTGGCGTCGCGCTGCAGCAGCAGCTGCGCGGTGGGTTTCCCGACCACCAGCGACCGCCCGACGACGACCGCGCTGCGGCCGGCGAGCGCGATGCCGTGATGGTCGAGGAGCGCCAGGACGGCGGCCGCCGTCGCCGGCGGGTGGGCGGGCAGGCCCGCCGCGAGCCGGCCCACGGACAGCGGGTTGGCCCCGTCGACGTCCTTTTCGGGCACGATCTCCGCGGCGAGCTCGGAGACCCGCACCCCGTCGGGCAGCGGGGTCTGCAGGACGATCCCGTGCACCGTGTCGTCGGCGCTCAGCCCGGCCAGGGTGCGCCGGATCGTCCCGGCGTCGGCGTCCGGGGCGAGCGCGACGACGTCGCACACGATCCCGGCCCGGCCGGCCGCGCCGGACAGCGAACGGACGTACCAGCCGGCGCCCTCGTCGTCGGTGGCGACGACGACGGCGAGCCGGACCGGCACGCCCCGTCCGGCCGACTCGGCCGCACCGGCCGCGACCCGCGCGCGGATCTCCCGCGCGAGCCCGGTCCCGTCGAGGACGGCCGCGGCGGGCGCGGACGTGGACGTGGTGGTCATCGGCGGATCTGCTCCCGTACGTCGGCGGTGACCTTGTCGGCGCGGCGGAGGACGTCGTCGACCCCGTCGAGAGCCTCGGCGAGCTCCATCCGCGCGAGCGGGTCGGTGATGCCCGCGAGGTTGATCTCGACGTTGAGCCGGGCGGTGCTCGCCGCCGCGCGGGCGGCGTCGGCCGCGGCCCCGACGTCGGTGATCACGTTCGGGTTGCCGATCGGCCGCAGCCGTTCGGCGAGGTCGACCACCTGCCCGGCCTCCCGGACGACCCGGGCCGGGACGCGTCCCGCCTCGACCAGCGCCCACCCGATGGCCGACGACCGGGCCGCCTTCTCCTCCTCGGTGCCCCGGGGCAGGGCGTAGGCGGCGGTGACGGCGGCGAAGGCGCGGGCGTCGTCCTCGGCGAGCCCGATCCCGACGACGCGGAGCTCGTCGGCGCGGTTGCGCACGGACGAGATCGTGTCGGCGTCGCGGGCGTAGCGGTCGCCGTCGCTGTAGCGGGCGACCATGCCGAGCAGCGCGGCGGCCTGGGCGAGGTGCAGGCCGGCCGTCGCGCCACCGCCGGGGGCGGGGACGCGGGCGGCGAGGTCCCACAGGAACCTGTCGAGGGTGTCGGAGCGCATGGAGGTCCTTCGGTGCGGCTGTGCGGCGGGCAGGCGGTGCGGCGGGCAGGCGGTGCGGCGGGCAGGCGGTGCGGCGGGCAGGCGGTGCGGCGGGCAGGCGGTGCGGCGGGCAGGCGGTGCGGCGGGCAGGCGGTGCGGCGGGCAGGCGGTGCGGCGGGCAGGGTTCGGCGGGCAGGGTCCGGCGGGTCAGCGCCGGATGCGGGTCATCTCCGGGTCGACCAGCGGCTCGGCCGCGACCGACGCCGGGATCCGGCGGTCGAAGTACTGGATCTCGACGCCGGCCCCGACCGGCAGCCCGGCCGGCAGCCAGGCGTACGCCACCGGGGCGCCGAGCGTGTAGGCGTACGCGGCCGAGGTGACGTAACCGGCGGGCTCGCCGTCGACCAGCACGACCTCGTGGCCGAGGACGACGCTGCGGCCGTCGTCGACGGTCAGGCAGGTCAGCCGCCGGGTGACCGCCTCCGGGTCGAGCGCCTCCACCGCGGCGCGCCCGACGAAGTCGCCCTTGGTCTGCGGCCGTACCGCGAAACCCAGACCGGCCTCGTACGGGTCGTGCTCGGTGGTCATGTCCGCACCCCAGGAGCGGTAGCCCTTCTCCATGCGGAGACTGTTGAACGCGGCCCGGCCCGCGGCGACGACGCCGAGCGGGCGCCCCGCCGCGTACAGCGCGTCCCACAGCTTCTGCCCGTACTCGGCGCCGGTGTAGATCTCCCAGCCGAGCTCGCCGACGTAGGACAGCCGCATCACGGTCACCGGGATCCCGGCGATGTGCGCGGCCCTCGCCCGGAAGAACTTCAGGCCCTCGTGCGAGAGGTCGTCGCCGGTCAGCGGCTGGACGAGGTCCCGCGCGAGCGGGCCCCACACCCCGATGCAGCAGGTACCGCCGGTGATGTCCCGGACCCGGGCGCTCCCGTCGGCCGGGAGTGACCGGCGCAGGTGATCGAGATCGAGGTGGGAGTTCGCCCCGACCTGGAACAGCTGCTCGCCGAGCCGCGCGACGGTGAGATCGCTGCGGACACCGCCCGCCTCGTCGAGCATCAGGGTGTAGGTCACCGAGCCGACCGACTTGTCCATCTTCCCGGTGACGAGCCCGTCGAGGAACGCGCAGGCGCCGGGCCCGGTGACCTCGAGCCGCTTGAGCGGGGTCATGTCGTACATCGCGACGGCGGTCCGGGTCTTCCACGCCTCGACCGCGACGACCGGCGAGTGGAACATCGCCGACCACGGGTCGCGCGACGGCGGACGCCAGTCGTGCGGCAGGTCCTTCACCAGGCCGGCGTTCGCCTCGTACCAGTGCGGGCGCTCCCAGGCGTGCGCCTGGAGGAAGAACGCGCCGAGCTCGCGCTGCCGGGCGTGGAACGGGCTGACCCGCACGTCGCGCGGGGACAGCTTGGGCTGCAGCGGGTGCAGGACGTCGTAGATCTCGGCGAAGTTCTGCTGGGAGGTCTCGTCGACGTAGGCGTCGGTGGTCTCGATCTCGTCGAACCGGTGCACGTCGCAGCCGTGCAGGTCGAGGTCGCTGCGGCCGTCGGTGAGCAGCTGGGCCACCGCCCTGGCGACACCGGACGAGTGCGTGACCCACACGGCCTCGGCGATCCAGAAGCCGGCGACCTCGGCCGACTCCCCGATCAGCGGGCCGCCGTCCGGGGTGAAGGAGAAGACGCCGTTGAACCCGGTCTCGACCTTCGCGGACCGCAGCGCGGGCAGGAGCGCGCGGCTCTGCTCCCACTGGGCTGCGAAGTCCTCCTCGGTGAAGGGCAGCATCGAGGGCTGGGCCGACTCGCTGACGTCGTCGCCGATCTCGGGCAGCTCGGCGATCGAGACGGGCATCGGACGGTGCGCGTAGGAGCCGATCCCGATGCAGTCGTTGTGCTCGCGGTAGTAGAGGTCGGCGTCCTGGTGGCGCAGGATCGGCATCCGGGCCTCGATCCGCTCGTCGTTGCGGCCGACGAGGTCCTCCACCTGCCCGGTGCGCGCGTACTGGTGGGCCAGCGGCAGCAGCGGCACCCGCATCCCGACGAGCTTCCCCAGCTCGCGGCCCCAGAACCCGGCGCAGGACACGACGACGTCGGCCGGGATCGTGTCCCCGGCGTCGGTCTCGACCCCGGTCACCCGGCCGCCGGCCTGCGCGATGCCGGTGACCCGGGTGGAGCCGCGGAACACCGCGCCGCGGGCCTGCGCCCGCCGGGTCAGGGCGACGACCGCGCGGGACGCCTTGGCGAGGCCGTCGGTCGGGGTGTGCAGCCCGCCGAGCACCCGGTCGCGGTCGAGGAGCGGGTGCAGCCGGGCGCACTCGTCCGGCCCGACGACGGTGGCCGGCACGCCCCGGGACACCGACCAGCCCTGCTTGCGGTGCAGGTCGGCGAGGCGCTCCGGGGTGGTCGCGACCTCCAGGCCCCCGACCTGGTTGAAGCACCACCCGCCGTCGCCGTCGCCGGTGTCGAGGCCCTTCAGCTTCTCGACGGTGTAGGTCGCGAAGGCGGTCATGGTCTTCGAGCCGGTGGTCTGGAAGACCAGCCCGGGGGCGTGCGAGGTGGATCCGCCGGTCAGGGGCAGCGGCCCCTGGTCGACGACGGTGACGTCGGTCCAGCCGCGTGCGGTGAGCTCGTCCGCCAGGTTGGTCCCGACGATCCCGGCTCCGATGACGACGACACGGGAGGTCGTGTTCATGGTGGTCTCCTGTTCTTCACCGGGCCGCGCGGGCGGCGGGCGGCGGGCGGCCCGGTGAGAGGTGGCGGGTCACCGCGCTGGGGCGGCCCGGAACTCGGTCGCCGCGTCGAGCAGCCGGTCGGCGAGGTGGCCGGCGAACGACGGGCGGACGTGCAGCAGGTAGTCGTCGGCGTGGCCGAGGGCCACCAGGATCACGCCGGTCTGCGCGACGACGGTCTGCGCGCAGCGGCCGGCCGGGAACTCGGACGGGTGCAGGTCGAGCGCGCACCCGAGGGCGAGCAGCTCGCGGGCGAGGCGGCCGCGGAGCCGCAGCACGACCCGCTGCCCGGACACGTCGACGGCCGACCCGCCGTGCTCGGCGACGACCGAGCGCAGCGACTCCTCCCCCGCGTGCGGGCGGGCGTGCCGGCTGGTGACGAGCCACTCGTCCGGGCCGAGCCAGACGATCTCGCCGTCGGACGTCGAGACCCAGGTGTTCGGCCGGGTCGGGATCTCCGCGCCGAGCAACGCGGACGCCACGGCGCGGGTGCGGGACTCCGGGTCCAGCCGAAGGTTCGTGGCCAGCCCGACGTCCTCGACCTCGATCGTCAGGTCGCCGCCGGTCTCCCGGGCCAGCGCGGTGAACTCCGGCTCCCACGCCTCCAGGGGGCGGGCGGGTTCCAGCGGGCGGGTCTCAGCCATCACGGCGGGCTCCTTCCGGGTCGACGAGGACGCTTCCGGTGATCTCCACCGGGACGAGCGCGCCGCGGTACGGGACGTGCACGACGTCGCCGATCCGGTCCCGGCCGCCCGCGACCAGTGCGAGCGCGAACGGCCGGGCCAGCTCGGCGCTGTGGTAGCTGGAGGTGACGTGGCCGAGCATCGGCACCGGGGGCGGCGGCAGGGCGCCGTCGGCGGCGAACTCGACGATCTGCGACCCCTCGGGCAGCCGGGTGGCGGAGTCGGTCGGGAGGAGGCCGACGAGCTGCTTGCGCAGCGGATCGAGGTTCTCGGCGCGGGTGAAGGACCGCTTCCCGACGAAGTCCTCCTTCTTCTTCGACACCGCCCAGCTCATGCCGAGGTCGTGCGGGGAGACCGTGCCGTCGGTGTCCTGGCCGATGATCGGGTAGCCCTTCTCGGCGCGGAGGACGTGCATCGTCTCGGTCCCGTACGGGGTGATCCCCCAGAGCGCCCCGACGGTGACGAGCCGCTCCCACAGCGCGAGGCCGTAGCGGGAGTCGACGTTCACCTCGTAGGCCAGCTCGCCGGAGAAGGAGATCCGGGCGAGCCGGACCGGGACCCCGTCGAGCGTGGTGTCCTGCCAGCTCATGAACCCGAAGGCGTCGTTCGAGACGTCGAGGTCGCGGAAGACCTCGGCGATCAGCTCCCGCGAGCGCGGGCCGACGACCGGGAACACCGACCAGTGCTCGGTGACCGACGCGAGGTGCACCCGCAGGTCCGGCCACTCGGTCTGGACCCAGTCCTCGAGGCTGTCGAGGACGGCGGCGGCGTTGCCGGTGGTGGTGGTGAGCAGGAACCGCTCCGGACCGATCCGCAGGACGGTGCCGTCGTCGACGACCATGCCGTCGTTGCCGCACATGACGCCGTAGCGCACCCGGCCGACCTTCAGGGTGCTCATCATGTTCGTGTAGACGCGGTCGAGCAGCTCGCCGGCGTCCGGGCCCTGCACGTCGATCTTGCCGAGGGTGGAGCCGTCGAGGATCCCGACGTCGCGCCGCACGGCCGCGCACTCGCGCAGCACCGCGGTGTCCATGTCCTCACCGGGGTGCGGGTAGTAGCGCGGGCGCTTCCACTGCCCGACGTCCTCGAACACCGCGCCGTGCGCGACGTGCCAGGGGTGCACGGCGGTCGTGCGGACCGGGTCGAACAGCACACCGCGCTCGCGTCCGGCCAGCGCGGCGAACGCGACCGGGGTGAACGGCGGGCGGAACGTCGTGGTCCCGAGGTCGCCGTCCGGGCGGCCGAGCAGCTCGGCGGTGATCCCCGAGGCGATCATCCCGGAGGTCCGGCCCTGGTCGTGTGCGGTGCCGATGGTGGTGTAGCGCTTCACGTGCTCGACCGACCGCATGCCGGCGCCGACGGCACGCTCGATGTCGGCGACGGTCGCGTCGCGCTGGAGGTCGACGAACTGGCGGGCCGGGTCGCCCGGGGTCCGCCACAGCACCGCGGTGGGCGTGCGGGGCGGCTCCGGCGGCACGCTCGGGGCGTCGCCCCCGGCACCCTCGAACAGGCATCCGGCCAGGTCGAGCGTGCCGTTCGCGGCGCCGACGACCTCGGTGCCGGCGAGCGCCGGGCCCGGCCGGAAGGCCCCGAGTGCCGGGTCGTACACGAGCTCACCGCGGACGTGGCTGAACAGGTGCGCGGACGGCGTCCAGCCACCGGAGACGAGCAGCAGGTCGCACGGGACCGTCCCGGCGCCGTCCGGGCCCGCCGTGTGCGCGGCGGTGACGGCACCGTCGGCGCCGCCGTCGGTGCCCACCACGACGGTGCCGGTGCGGACCTCGACACCGGCCTCGCGGCAGGTCGCGGCGCGCTCGGCGGGGGCGGTGCCGCGGGCGTCGAGCAGGGTGACCCGGGCCCCGGCACCGGCGAGGTCGGCGGCCGCGGCGTAGGCGGCGTCGTCGGTGGTGAAGACCGCGATCTCCTGCCCGGCGAGCACGCCGTAGCGGTGCAGGTACTCACGCGCCGCGGAGGCGAGCATGATCCCGGGGCGGTCGTTGTCGGCGAAGGCGACCGGGCGCTCGATCGCACCGGCCGCGACGACGACCCGCCCGGCCCGGATCCGGTGCACCCGTTGCCGGGACGGGTTCCGCGGTTCGTCGGTCCCCCGGTGCTCGGTGCTCGTTCCTGTCGTGCGCCGCTCCAGCGCCAGCACGAACCCGTCGTCGTAGTGGCCGAACGCGGTGGTGCGTTGCAGGTGCAGGACCTCGGGGTGCCGGTCGAGCTCGGCGACGACGTCGGCGACGAAGCGCAGGGCCGCCCGGCCGTCGATGCGGTCGGTCGGCGCCAGGCTGCCGCCGGCCTCCGGGCGGTCGTCGACCAGGACGACGCGGTCACCCCGCCGCGCGGCGGTGCGGGCGGCGAGCAGCCCGGCCGGGCCCGCCCCGATCACGAGGGTGTCGCAGTGCGCGTGGCGGTGGTCGTAGCGGGCGGTGTCGGCGACGGCGGCGAGCCGGCCCCGGCCGTTCACCCCGCAGGCGACCAGGCCGTCGTGGATCTCGACCACCGCGGCCTGCAGCATCGGCTCGGGGAAGGGCTCCTCGATCTGCACGAGGCCGGTCGGGTCGTCGGTCCAGGCGGCACCGATCCCGCGCGGCCTGCCGAGCGTGACGCTGCTGCCGACGGCGCGGACACCGTGCGCGAGCAGCGCCGACGCGAGCGTGTCCCCGGGGTGGCCGGTGTAGGTGGTGCCGTCCAAGGTGAAGGCGACGGTGCGGGTGCGGTCGACGCGGCCGTAGCCGTGGACGCGGCTCATGTGGTGGCCCCCGGGATCTGCGGCTGGGCCTCGCCGATCCGGTAGACCGCGAGGAACTGGTAGGTACGGGTGTCGCGGACGGCGTTGAACCAGCGCCGGCATCCGGCGCCGTGCACCCAGCGCTCCGGGAAGGGCCCCTTCGGGTTGTCCCGGAAGAACACGAAGTGGGCCCACTGCTCGTCGGTCAGCTCCTGGGGGTCCTCCGGGTAGGCGACGTGGGCCTGGCCGCCGTAGTGGAACTCGAGCTCCTCGCGGGGCCCGCACCACGGGCAGGTGATCAGTTGCACGGTGGGCTCCTGTGTGGACGGTGCGGGGTCAGTGGGCGACGCCGGCGGCGCCGTGCTCGTCGACGAGCGCGCCGGTGACGAACCGGTCGAGGGCGAACGGGGCGATGTGGGGGTGCAGCTCGCCGGTGGCGATCGTGTGCGCGAGGCACCAGCCCAGGCCGGGGGTGACCTTGAAGCCACCGGTCCCCCAGCCGGAGTTGACCAGCACGTTCGCGTAGGGGGTCCGGCCGACGATCGGCGAGGCGTCCGGGGTGACGTCGACGATTCCGGCCCAGCTGCGCAGCAGGTGCGCCCTGGCGAAGACCGGGAACAGCTCGACGGCGGCGGCCATCTGCCGTTCGATGACGTGGAAGGCCCCGCGCTGCCCGTAGCCGTTGTAGGAGTCCACGCCGGCGCCCATCACCAGCTCGCCCTTGTGCGCCTGGGAGACGTACACGTGCACCGCGTTGGACATGACGATCGTCGGGTGCACCGGCTCGAGCAGCTCGGAGACCAGGGCCTGCAGCGGGTGCGACTGCAGCGGCGTGCGCACCCCGAGCCGGTCGAGCAGCGTGGAGGTGTGCCCGGCCGCGCAGAGCGCGACCTGCCCGCAGGCGATGTCGCCGCGGGACGTGCGGATGCCGGTGACCCGGGCGGTGCCGTCACCGACGTCGCCCTCGGTGAGGAAGTCCAGGACCTCGCAGTCCTGGATGAGGTCCACCCCCGCCTCGTCGACCCGGCGGCCGAAGCCCCAGGCCACGTAGTCGTGCTTGGCGATCCCGGCCCGCGGCTGGTAGGTCGCGCCGAGCACCGGGTAGCGGATGTCGTCGGAGACGTTCAGGATCGGGCAGATCTTCGCGACGTCGTCCGGGCCGAGGTACTCGGCGTCGATCCCGTTGAGCCTGTTCGCCTCGACCCGGCGGACCGAGTCGCGGACGTCCTGCTCGGTGTGGGCGAGGTTGAGCACCCCGCGCTGGGAGAACAGGATCGGGTAGTCGAGGTCCTCCTCCAGCCCCTCCCACAGCTTCAGGGCGTGCTCGTAGACGAACGCCGACTCGTCCAGGAGATAGTTGGACCGGATCAGGGTGGTGTTGCGGGCCATGTTCCCGCCGGCCAGCCAGCCCTTCTCCAGGACCGCCACGTTGGTGATCCCGTGGTTGCGCACCAGGTAGTGGGCGGTGGCCAGGCCGTGCCCGCCGCCGCCGACGATCACGACGTCGTAGGAGCGCTTCGGCTCCGGGTTGCGCCAGAGGAAGTCGGGGTGCTCGGGCAGGTCCGCGCCGGGAGGGTCGCCGGCGGTCGCGGTCGTGGTGCTCACGGCGTCAGAGCTCCGGGTAGAGGGGGTGGCGGTCGGCGAGTGCGGTGACGCGGCCGGACAGGACGTCCAGCTCGGACCCGGTGACGCCCGGGCGCAGCGTGCGGGCGATGACGTCGGCGACCTCGGCGAACTCGCCGGCGCCGAAGCCACGGGCGGCGAGGGCGGGGGTGCCGATCCGGAGGCCCGAGCTGACCATCGGCGGCCGGGGGTCGAACGGGACGGCGTTGCGGTTGACGGTGATCCCGACCCGGTGCAGCCGGTCCTCGGCCTGCTTGCCGTCGAGTTCGGACTCGCGCAGGTCGACCAGGACGAGGTGCACGTCGGTACCCCCGGAGACGACGCCGACGCCGGACTCGTCGAGCAACCGGGACGCGATGAGCTGCGCGCCGTCGAGCGTGCGCTGCTGGCGCTCGGCGAACGCGGGCGTCCCGGCGAGCCGGAACGCCACGGCCTTGGCGGCGATCACGTGCTCCAGCGGGCCGCCCTGCTGCCCCGGGAAGACCGTCGAGTTCAGCTTCTTCGCGAGCTCCGCCCTGGCGAGGATCACGCCCCCGCGCGGGCCGCCGAGGGTCTTGTGGGTGGTGCTGGTGACGACGTCGGCGTACGGCACCGGCGACGGGTGCAGCCCGGCGGCGACGAGCCCGGCGAAGTGCGCCATGTCGACCATCAGGTACGCGCCGACGGCGTCGGCGATCCGCCGGAACGCGGCGAAGTCGAGGTGCCGCGGGTACGCCGACCACCCGGCGACGATCAGCTTCGGCCGTCGCTCGTGGGCCAGGCGCTCGACCTCGTCCATGTCGACCCGGTGGTCGTCGGGGCGGACGTGGTACGCCGCGACGTCGTAGAGCCGGCCCGAGAAGTTCAGCCGCATCCCGTGTGTGAGGTGCCCGCCGTGGGCGAGGTCCAGGCCGAGGATCGTGTCGCCCGGGTCGAGCAGCGCGGCCATCGCTGCGGCGTTGGCCTGCGCCCCGGAGTGCGGCTGGACGTTCGCGAACCCGGCCCCGAAGAGCTCCGTCAACCGGTCGATCGCCAGCTGCTCGATCACGTCGACGTGCTCGCAGCCGCCGTAGTAGCGCCGGCCCGGGTAGCCCTCGGCGTACTTGTTGGTCAGGACCGACCCCTGCGCCTCCATGACCGCCTGCGGCGCGAAGTTCTCGCTGGCGATCATCTCCAGGGTCCGCCGCTGGCGGCCGAGCTCGGCGGCGACGGCGGCGTGCACCTCGGGGTCGGTGTGCTGCAGCGACCCGTCCAGCGGGCCGGTGGACGCACCCGGCCCGGTCCCGATCCGGTCCACGGCGGACGTCGTCATGGCCACCTCCACATATCTGAACAAGAGGATTGATATATCAACACGCACGAGACTGGCACGCCTGGTTCTGCACGGTCAAGAGGCCGTCAGGGGCGACTCGGACGCATCGCCGGGCGGCCTGCTGCGGGCCCCGGGCATGCGTGTGGTGCAGGCCCGCCGGGGACCTGCACCACACGCGCGACCACCGGCTACAGGCGTCCGGCCAGCTCCCGGCGCCACCGGCCGAACGGGCGGGGCCGGTCGATCCCGACGACGCCGACGGGCTCGCCCGCGGCGTCCAGGAAGAGCGCCAGGAGACCCGCCGCGGGCTCCGCGGGGTCGCCCTCCTCCACCCGGACCGTCCCGTCCGCCGCGCGGTGCCCGGCGAACTGGATCCGGTGGCCGTACTGGTCGGACCAGAAGTAGGGCACGGCGTGGTGCGACGGCAGCGTGTGCGTGGTCCCGAGCAGCGCCGCGATGGCGACCGCGGGTTGCTGCAGGGCGTTGGTCCAGTGCTCCAGCCGCAGCCGGCTCCCGGTGTAGTCGCGGTGCGTCCGGGCACAGTCCCCGACCGCGACGACCCCGGGCAGCGCCGTCACCCCGCGGGAGTCGGTGACGACCCCGTCGTCGAGCTCCAGCCCGGACCCCGCCAGCCACTCCACGTTGGGCGCGGCACCGATGCCGGCCACCACCACGTCGGCCGGGAGCTCCCGGCCGTCGTCGAGCCGGACCGCGGTCACCCGGGGCGACCCGCCGAGCCCGGCGACGCCGGTCCCCCGGTGCAGGCGCACCCCGTTGTGCTCGTGCAGGAGGCCGCAGGCGGCCCCCAGCTCCGGACCGAGCGCGCGGTGCAGCGGGACCGGGGCGGCCTCGACGACGTCGACGTCGAGCCCGAGCCCGGCCGCGGTCGACGCGACCTCGGCGCCGACGAACCCGGCTCCGATCACGACCAGCCGCCTGCCCGGTACGAGATCGGCCCGCAGGGCGCGGGCGTCGTCGAGGGTGCGCAGGGTGTGCGCCCCCCGGGGGAGCTCGCCCGGGAGGGTGCGGGCCCGGGCCCCCGTGGCGAGGACGACGGCGTCGGAGGCCAGGCGCTCGCCGTCGTCGAGGGTGACGACCCGGCCCGGACCGTCGAGCGCGATCGCCGTGCGGCCGAGCCGCCACTCGGCCGCCGGCTCGGCGTCGTCCGGCCCGGCGAGCGCGATGTCCTCCTCGGACGCGGAGCCCGCGAGGAACTCCTTCGACAGCGGGGGCCGGTCGTACGGGGCGTGCTTCTCGTCGCCCACGACCACGATCCGGCCGTCGAAGCCCTGCTCGCGCAACGCCCGGACGGTCGCGAGCCCGGCGAGCGAGGCCCCGACCACGGTCACGTCGCGCATCAGGGCGCGACCCCGGTCGCCAGCCCGGCCGTCTCGGCGCCGGCCGGGACGGACTCGTCGACGAAGACCCGGTCGTCGTCGACGACCACGGCATGGGTGCGGACGGGTGTCTTGGCGGGCGGGCCGCTCGGCCGGCCGGTGCGGAGGTCGAAGCAGGCCGCGTGCAGCGGGCACTCGACCGCGCAGCCCTCGAGCCAGCCGTCGGACAGCGAGGCGTCCTGGTGGGTGCAGGTGTCGTCGATGGCGAAGAGCTCGCCGTCGACATTGAACACCGCGATCGCCACCGTCCCCAGGACACGAACGGACTCTCCGACCGGGATGTCGGACAGCTCGCCCACGAAGATCATGGTTCCTCCTGTGTTGCCTATCGCGAAACTCGCCATCTCATGCGCAACCGTAGGATGGGGCCGGCACTGCCGGTCGTCAACGAGTGATTTCGCCGCGCGACCGGGTCCGGAGCAGCCGAAACACCGGCGTCACACGTCCGGAGCAGACCGGTGACACACGGGTCCCCGCGTCGGCCGACTGTCCGGGCGCCCGGACGGCCGCGCGGGGACCGCCCGGCGCACCGGATCGACTCCGGCTGTCGCACAAGGGGTCGGCCACCAGGGGATCCACTCGGGACACGGCTCACCAGCTCGCCGTCGGACGACGACGGGGGCGGACGGGGGACCACACGGCGCCACGGACCGCAGGACCCCGCCGACCGGATGAAAGATATATCACTGATGGACCACGTACGACATGTCGGCCACGATGGCCGGGTTGCGACACTGCGCCGCGACGTGCCTCCAGCGCCGGAAGGAATCCGAATGACCGTGTCAAGCCGCGATAGCGGGTTGTGGTGCGGTGATGGTGAACATCCTCCGGTCACGCAGCAGGGCCCACAGGACGTCGACCAGGCGTCTGGCCAAGGCGAGCAGAGCCTGGGTATGAAGCATTCTTTCGCTGCGTTTGCGCTGGTAGAAGGCCCGGGACGGGCCATTGACCTTGAGGCTGGACAGTGCGGCCATGTAGAACACTCGCCGCAGGCGGCGGTTGTAGCGTCGTGGGCGACGCAGGTTCCCGCTGATCCGGCCGGAGTCCTGGGGCACCGGGACGAGTCCGGCGTAGGAGGCCAGCCGCCCTGGAGAGGTGAATCCGCCCAGTTCAGGGCCGACACCGCCGTGGGTGGCGGTGAGGAACTCCGCGCCCAGGATGGGTCCGAGACCGGGCGGCGACTCGATGATCGCCGCGTCCGGGTGGGAGCGGAACACGGTGGTGATCAGCTTGTCGGTGTCCTTGATCTCCCGGTCGAGTTCCAGCAGTCGTCGGGCCAGGCCGGCAACAAGGATCGCGGTCCGCGTCTCGCTGGGCAGTGCCACGGTCTGGGCGTGGGCGACCTCGACCGCGGTGGCGGCCATCGCAGCAATACCCGGTGCCCACGCCCGATGGGCACGCAGGTACTCGATCACCCCTGCCTCGCCGGCGTCCCGGAGGGCCTGGGGTGTCTGGAACCCGGTGACCAGCACCAGAGCGCTGCGGGTGGAATAGTCGAATGCCGCCTCGAGACCGGGAAAGATCGACCCGAGCAGGTCACGCAGCCGGTTGACCCCGCGCACCCAGTCGGCCATCAGGTCCTCGCGATGGGCCACGAGCCGGGCCAGTTCGGCAGTGGTCTCATCAGTGGCGGTGACCGTGGTGAGGTCGGCGCCGCGCATGCGGGCGGTCTCGGCGATGACCTTCGCGTCACGGGCGTCGGTCTTGGCCTCGCCCCGGAACACGCCGCTCATCCGGTCGACGACCCGACCGGGGACATAGACCACCTGCTGGTCGGCCGCGGTGAGGACCACCTGCAGCAGCGCCGCATAGCTGCAGGTCAGGTCGATGGCCCACCGCACGTCCTGGGCCGCTTCCGCAGCGCGGGCCAGCAACGCCTCGATCGCGGCCTGGTCGTTGCTGACCTTGCGGGAGAACACCACCTTGCCGTCGGTATCGATCGCGCACGCATGGTGCGTCCTCTTCCCGACGTCGATCCCGATCCAGATCACTGGCCGTTGCGCCACGCGCAGGCTCCTGTCGTTGCAGGTCACGCCCGTGGACAACCCGCCATCAGGTCCCTAATCAGCGACGGTCCGCACAGATCCGAATCAGTGGCCAGGCCTGTCCAGCACGACGGGGCGGCCATTCCTTCCGAGCCACCGAAGCGACAACACCTCATCAGCCACACCCCGTCGTCCCGGGCATCCGGGGCACCAACCCCGAACACCTACGACCTTAGGGGACCCCATGACCAGCAGCCCGCGGAGACGCCCGCGGGGCGGGCCCGCTCCGGCGGTCGAGGAGGAGCGCACGGTCCGCCGCGCGGCCACCGCGGCGTCGATCGGGAACGTGGCCGAGTGGTACGACTTCGGGCTCTTCTCCTACCTCGCCGCGGTCGTGCTGAACCGGGTGCTCTTCCCGGAGGCCGGCGAGTGGTCGGGCGTGCTGACCCTCGGGACGTTCGCGGCGGCCTTCGTCGTGCGCCCGCTGGGCGGGTTCGTGTTCGGCCCGCTCGGTGACCGGATCGGACGGACCCGGGTCCTCTCCTTCACCGTGCTGCTGATGACGGTGGCCACCCTCGCACTGGGCCTGGTGCCGAGCCACGACACGATCGGGATCGCCGCACCGCTGCTGGTGCTGTTCATCCGGATGCTGCAGGGCTTCTCGGCCGGCGGCGAGTACACCGGCGCGCTCACCCTCGTCGCCGAGTACGCACCGGACCGGCGGCGCGGGTTCTTCGGCAGCTGGCTGGAGTTCGGCACGATCACCGGCTACACACTCGGGGCCGGTGTCTGCGGCACGGTGGTCGCCGTGCTGCCCGAGGAGGACCTCCTCGCCTGGGGCTGGCGGATCCCCTTCGTCCTCGCCCTGCCGCTGGGCGTCGCCGGCATCTACCTGCGGATGCGCCTGGAGGACACCCCGGCCTTCCGCCAGCTCATGGACCGCTCCCCCGCCCTCTCGACGATGCCCTACCGGCGCGCGATGCAGATCCTGCTCACCCGGTACCGGGCCCCGGCACTGGTGGCCGGCGGCCTCGTCGTCGCGTGGAACGTCACCAACTACGTGCTCACCAACTACATGCCGACCTACCTGACGAGCACCCTGCCCCGCTACGGCGAGGACGGCGCGACCGGCGCCGCCGGGGCCATGCAGGTGGCGGTGATGCTGTTCGTGCTCGGCATCGTCGTCCCGGTCGGCAGGCTGAGCGACCGGATCGGCCGCAGGCCGATCCTCATGACGGGCGGCCTCGCCCTGGTCGTGCTGGGCCTGCCCGCGGTGTGGCTGATGCGCGACGGCCTGCTCGGCCAGACGATCGGCCTGCTGATGGTGGGAACGATCCTGGCGTGCTTCGCCGCCGTCGCCCCCTCGACGCTGCCCGCGCAGTTCCCCACGATGGTCCGATACGGCGGCCTCGGTGTCGTCTTCAACCTGTTCGTCTCGATCTTCGCCGGTACCGCGCCCACGATCATCGAGACCGCCGTGACCACCACCGGTGATCTCGACTGGCCCGGCTACTACCTGGTCGGCGCGGGCGTGGTGGGCGTGGTCAGCGTGCTGTTCCTGCAGGAGTCCGCGGGCAGGCCGCTGGCGGGCGCGGCTCCGCTGACCTCCAGTGCGGACCTGCCACCGCCACCGCTCTCGGCGGACGGGATCCCGATGGAGCAGCCCCGCAGGCACCGCCCGCACTGACGCCGCCCCGGTGCTGGGCACACTCTTGGCAGGTTTGATATATCAGTCTAGTATCTTCTGTACGTCCAGCGTCCGGCGGCGACGGGAGCCCTCGTGACCATCTCCGTGTTCGACATGTTCAAGGTCGGCATCGGGCCGTCGAGCTCGCACACCGTCGGGCCCATGCGGGCCGCCCACCTGTTCGTCGGCCGGCTGGCCGCGTCCGGTCTCCTGGCGCGGACCGCGTCGGTCCGGGTGGAGCTGTTCGGCTCCCTGGGCGCGACCGGGCACGGGCACGGCAGCGTCCCGGCGGTCGTCCTCGGGCTGGCCGGACACGAGCCGCACCTGGTCGACCCGGTCCGGGCCGGCCCGCTGGTCGACGCCGTCCGCGCGGACGGCCGGCTCCGGCTCGGCGGCTCCCACGAGATCGCCTTCGCGGTCGACGACGACGTCGTGCTGCACCGGAACCGGAGTCTCGACCTCCACCCGAACGGCATGCTGCTGCACGCCCGCGCCGCCGACGGCACGGTGCTCGAGCGCCGCGAGTACTACTCGGTGGGTGGCGGGTTCGTCCTCGACCCCGGCACGGCGGACGGCCCGGCCCTCGTCGAGGACGACACCCCGGTCGCGTACCCCTTCACCACCGGTGACGAGCTGCTCGGCCTGACCCGCACGCACGGCCTGCCGATCTCGCAGGTCATGCTCGCCAACGAGCTGTCCTGGCGGACCGAGGCGCAGGTCCGCGCGGAGCTGCTGCACATCTGGTCGGTGATGCAGGAGTGCGTCGAACGGGGCACGACGACGGGGGGCGTCCTCCCCGGCGGGCTGCGCGTGCGGCGCCGGGCCGCCGCGCTGCGCGCGCACCTGGAGGCGGCGACCGGCGAGCCGGACGCGTTGCACGCCATGGAGTGGGTGACCCTCTACGCGCTGGCCGTCAACGAGGAGAACGCCGCGGGCGGCCGCGTGGTCACCGCCCCGACCAACGGCGCCGCCGGCATCGTGCCCGCGGTGCTGCACTACGCGGCGAGGTTCGTCCCCGGTGTCGACGACGACGCCGTCGTCCGCTTCCTGCTCACCGCGGGCGCGGTGGGGGCGCTGTTCAAGGAGAACGCCTCGATCTCCGGGGCGGAGGTCGGCTGCCAGGGCGAGGTCGGCTCGGCCTGCGCGATGGCGGCGGCCGGGCTGGCCGAGATCATCGGCGCGACCCCGGAGAAGGTCGAGAACGCCGCCGAGATCGGCATCGAGCACAACCTGGGGCTGACCTGCGACCCCGTCGGCGGGCTGGTGCAGATCCCGTGCATCGAGCGCAACGCGGTGGCGTCGGTCAAGGCGATCACCGCGGCCCGGATGGCGCTGCACGGCGACGGCACGCACCACGTCTCACTGGACAAGGCGATCACAACGATGCGGGAGACCGGGGCGGACATGAAGGACAAGTACAAGGAGACCGCCCGCGGCGGGCTCGCGCTCACCATCGTGGAGTGCTGAGGTGACCGCGCTCCCCCACTCCGCGGCCCACCCCGACCTCCTCCTGGAGTTCGACACCCCGGTCTCGATGGCCGACCGCGCCTACGTCGCCCTCCGCGACCAGCTGATCATGCTCGTCATCCCGCCACTGGCCCCGATCGACGACGAGGGCGTCTCGGCCGTGCTCGGCCTCGGGCGCACCCCCGTGCGGGAGGCGATCAAGAGATTGCAGAGCGAGCGGCTCCTGGTCTCCTACCCGCGTCGCGGGACGTTCGCGACGGCCGTCGACATCTCGGACCTGCGCGACGTCTCCGACGTCCGCACCGCGCTGGAGCCGCTGGCCGCGCGCCGGGCGGCGGAGTCCGCCCCGCCCGCCCGGCGCGCGGAGCTCCGCGCGCTCGCGGAGCGGATCCGGGCGCTCGACCCCGGACGGACGGGACGCACCGAGCTGATGCGGTGGGACGTCGCGGTGCACCGGTCGATGTACCGGGCCGCGGGCAACCCCTACCTCGAGGACACGCTGACCCACCACCACAACCTCGCGACCCGGATCCACTGCCTGTTCCTGGAGCGCCTCGACCACGTCGACCGGCACGTCGGCGAGCACGGGGACATGCTGACCGCGATCGCCGACGGCGACGCCGCACGGGCCGAGGCGATCTGCCGCGAGCACGTGACCGGGTTCGAGCGGGCCGTCCGCGCGGTGCTGTGACGGCCGTCGCTCGGGCACCGCACAGCGACCCGCCATGATCCGGAAATGGGACACTTCCGACGTGACTGCCACGCCTTCCCCGCACGGACCCGGCGACCTCCGTATCGACGAGGAGGAGACCGACCTCCGCATCGGCGCCCCCGCCGACCACGCAGCAGGGCTGAAAGCCGTGCGGGTGTCGATGTCCCGGGCGCTGCGCCAGATGGGCCCGGTCCGGACGGCGAAGAACCTGCTCACCCTCAACCAGGTCGACGGGTTCGACTGCATGTCGTGCGCCTGGCCTGACCCTCAGGGACACCGGCACACCGCCGAGTTCTGCGAGAACGGGGCGAAGGCCGTCTCCTGGGAGGGTCAGCGCGACACCGTCGGGCCGGAGTTCTTCGCCGAGCACCCGATCTCCGAGCTCGACGAGCGCACCGACTACTGGCTGGAGAGCCAGGGCCGGCTCACCCACCCGATGGTGCGCCGGGACGGCGCCGACCACTACGAGCCGATCTCCTGGGACGACGCGTTCGCCCTGGTCGGCAGGCACCTGCGGGAGCTGCCCTCACCCGACGCGGCGGCGTTCTACACCTCTGGGCGGGCGTCCAACGAGGCCGCGTTCGTCTACCAGCTGTTCGCGCGCGCCTACGGCACGAACAACCTGCCCGACTGCTCGAACATGTGCCACGAGTCCACCTCGGTCGGGCTCGGCCGGACCATCGGCGTCGGCAAGGGCACGGTCTCGCTGCAGGACATCCACGAGGCGGACCTGATCATCGTCTCCGGGCAGAACCCGGGCACCAACCACCCGCGGATGCTGTCCGCCCTGGAGATCGCGAAGCGCGACGGCGCGACGATCCTGGCGATCAACCCGCTGCGCGAGGCCGGGCTGCTGCGCTTCGACAACCCGCAGCGCCCCACCGGGCTCGCCGGCCGGGGCACCGAGCTGGCCGACCTGTTCCTGCAGATCCGCTCGAACGGGGACCTCGCGTTCTGGCAGGCGATCGGGCACCTGCTGCTCGCCGCCGAGGAGCGCGACCCCGGCAGCGTGATCGACCGGGAGTTCGTCGAGGGGCACACCGTCGGCTACGAGGCGTGGGCCGGGCACGTCCGCGACCTCGACTGGGACGCGGTCCTCGCCGCGACCGGGCTGACCCGCGCCGAGATCGAGGAGGCGGCCCGGCTCATCGCCTCGTCGAAGCGGACGGTGAACTGCTGGGCGATGGGGATCACCCAGCACCGCAACGGCGTCGCGACCGTCCAGGAGATCGTCAACGTGACGCTGGCCCGCGGCATGATCGGCAAGCCGGGCGCCGGCCTGTGCCCGGTGCGCGGCCACTCCAACGTGCAGGGCGACCGCACGATGGGCATCTGGGAGAAGGCGCCCGACGCGTTCCTCGACGCGCTCGGCACCGAGTTCGGCTTCGACCCGCCCCGCGAGCACGGTCACGACGCCGCGGCCACCGTCCGTGCGATGCGGGACGGCGACGTCCGCGTCTTCGTCGGGCTCGGCGGCAACTTCGCCGCGGCCATGTCGGACACCGGGGTCACCGAGGCCGCGCTGCGGTCCGCCGACCTCACCGTGCAGATCTCGACCAAGCTCAACCGCAGCCACCTGGCCGCCGGTCGCGACGCGCTCGTCCTCCCCGCCCTCGGCCGCACCGAGGCCGACCGCACCGGCGGGCTCGTGCAGCGGGTGACGGTGGAGGACTCGATGTCGGCGGTGCACGCCTCCCGCGGGAGGGCCACGCCGGCCGGGCCGCTGCTGCGCTCCGAGGTCGACATCCTCTGCGGTGTCGCACACGCCACGCTCGGCGACCGCCACGGCATCCCGTGGCGGGACTTCGCGTCCGACTACTCCCGTATCCGGGAGCGCATCGGTCGCGTCGTGCCCGGCTGCGAGGGCTACGAGGAGCGGATCAGCCGCCGCGGCGGCTTCACGATGCCGCACCCGCCGCGCGACTCCCGCACCTTCCCCACCGCGCAGGGCCGGGCGGTGTTCACCGTCAACCCGCTGGAGGTCGCGACGGTGCCCGAGGGACGGCTCGTGCTGCAGACGATCCGCAGCCACGACCAGTTCAACACCACGGTCTACGGCCTCGACGACCGCTACCGCGGCATCTACTCGGGCCGGCGCGTGCTGTTCGTGAACCCCGACGACCTGCGCGAGCTGGACCTGGCCGACGGCGACCACGTCGACATCGTGTCCGAGTGGGAGGACGGGATCGAGCGGCGTGCCCCACGGTTCCGGCTCGTCTCCTACGACACCCCGAAGGGCTGTGTCGCCGGGTACTACCCGGAGACGAACCCGCTGGTGCCATTGGACTCGCAGGCCCTGGAGTCGGGCACGCCCACCTCGAAGTGGGTCGTCGTGCGGCTGGTCCCGGCGGCCTGACGGAGCGGCCGCGTCGTGGAGCCGGTCCGGCTCCACGACGCGGGGTGGGTCGGTCCCTGCGGGGTGGGTCAGTCCCTGAAGCGGAACGGGGCCAGCGCCTCGGCCAGCCGCACCGGGTCGCCGTCCTCGCCGGGGGCGTGGTGGAAGCCCTCCGCCTCGGCGAGGCCGATCAGGCGGCGCTCGTCGAACAGCGCGCAGACGTAGCGGACGGTGTCCTCGCCGATCTCGGAGACCGCGACCCGCAGCTGGTAGATGCCCGGGTAGTGCACCTCGTCGAGGTACTGCACCGACAGCGACGACGGCGAGAGGCCGTCCAGCGGTCCGCCCGCCGGGTAGCCGAGGACGTCGGAGTGCAGCTCCGCCAGGCCGTCGAGGTACCAGGAGGCCAGCGCGACGTTGTTGACGTGCCGGTTGGTGTCGAGATCGGTGAACCGGGTGCGGACGTCCCAGCGGAACGGGTAGTTCTCGCGGACCGCGCGGTCGTCCCCGCGCTCGGGGCGGGCCGGGGCCGGGGCGTCGATCCGCAGCGCGGCCAGCGCGTCGCGGACCTCGTCGGTCAGCGGGGCCGGCTTCTCACCGTCGGTGTGCACCGAGGTCGACTCGCCGGTGGCGACGCACTCGTCACCGGCGAACACGGCGTAGCGGTAGGAGAACGACGTCGTGCCGATGTGGGAGACGCCGACGCCGATCCGGTAGGAGCCCGTGACGCGCAGCGGGGCGAGCACGTCGACCCGGATCGCGGCCAGGAGCAGGCGGACCCGGGACTGCAGGCGGGCGACGAGGTCGGCGCCGAAGGTGTCGCGCTCGACGGCGACCCGGGCGTCCTCGAACCAGCGCACCAGCGCGTCGCGGCCGATCCGCCGGCTCGGGTCGAGGTCGGCGTAGCGCGCCTCGTGCTCGATCAGCACCGGGAACTCGCCCGGCAGCGGAACCGTCGGGTTCTCAGTCGTGGTTGCAGCTGTCACGCCCTCCATCGTGACGCTGTGTCTGCGCTCACCGGCCACCGGCTGCCCGATATCACACGTGGTGAGCATCGCTGTGACACAGCGTGCGCGTGTCGGGTTCCCCCGTCCGACCGTGACCGTCGGGGGTGCTCGGTAACCTCCTCGTGTGCCCGCTCCCTTGCAGACCCGCGACCTGCCCGGCGTGCACGAGCTGTTGGAGACCGCCGTGTCCTCGGTGGGGGGTTCCCGCCGCGAGGGCCAGGACCGGATGGCCGACGCCGTGCGCCGGTCGCTGTCGTCCGGCGAGCACCTCGCCGTCCAGGCCGGGACCGGCACCGGCAAGTCGCTGGCCTACCTGGTGCCCGCGATCCGGCACGCGATCGCCCGCGACACCACGGTCGTCGTGTCCACGGCGACGATCGCGCTGCAGCGCCAGCTCGTCGACCGCGACCTGCCGCGAGTGGCGACGAGCCTGAAGAAGGTGCTCGGGCGGGAGCCGACGTTCGCGATCCTCAAGGGCCGCCGCAACTACCTGTGCCTCAACAAGCTCCACGGCGACATGGACGACGACCCCCTCGAGGACCAGCTCTTCGACGCGTTCGCGGTCTCCGCGCTGGGCCGCAACGTGAAGCGGCTGCACGACTGGGCCTCCGACACCGAGACCGGCGACCGCGACGAGCTCGTCCCCGGCGTCCCCGACACGGCGTGGCGGCAGGTCTCCGTCACCGCGCGGGAGTGCCTGGGCGCGAGCCGCTGCCCGGTCGGCGAGGACTGCTTCGCGGAGAAGGCGCGGGCCGAGGCGGGCCGGGCCGACATCGTCGTCACCAACCACGCGCTGCTCGCGATCGACGCCATGGGCGAGGCGCAGGTGCTGCCCGAGCACGACGTCGTGATCGTCGACGAGGCGCACGAGCTCGTCGACCGGGTCACCGGCGCCGCCACCGCCGAGCTCACCGCGGGCACCGTCGCGACCGCGGCGCGGCGCTGCGGCAAGCTCGTCGACCAGGAACTGGCCGACCGGCTCAGCGAGGCCGGCGAAGGGCTCGGCGCGGTCCTGGAGGATCTGCCGCCGGCCCGCTGGGAGTCGCTGCCGACCCCGGCGTCGGGAGCCCTGAACGCGATCCTCACCGCCGCCGCGGGCTGCCGGCAGGCGATGGGAGGCCAGCGCCGCGCCGACGACGCCGATCCCGACGGCGCCGCCGCCCGCAAGCTCGCCCTCGCCGTGCTCGACGAGGTGTCCGAGACCTGCGTCCGGCTGGTCGACACGTTCTCCGAGACGGATCCCGCGAAGCGGCGCGACGTCGTGTGGCTCGGCGAGCAGGGCCCCGACGGCAGCCGGTACAAGGTGGTCCGTGTCGCCCCGCTGTCGGTGGGCGGGCTCCTGCGGGAGCGCCTGTTCAACTCCCGGACGACGGTGCTGACCTCGGCCACCCTCGCGCTCGGCGGGTCGTTCGACGCGCTGGCCCGGCAGTGGGGCCTGCCAGCCTCGCAGCCGAAGGAGGCCGGCGACACGCCGCCCGGTGAGCCGGTGGGACACGGCCCGGTCCAGGATCCGGAGGCCCCGCGCTGGCAGGGCCTCGACGTCGGGTCCCCGTTCGCGCACGGGAAGTCGGGGATCCTCTACCTCGCGAAGCGCCTGCCCGCCCCGGGCCGCGACGGCCTGGCCCCGCAGACGCTCGACGAGATCGAGGGCCTCGTCCGGGCCGCCGGCGGCCGCACGCTGGGCCTGTTCTCCTCCACCCGGGCCGCGAAGCAGGCCACCGAGGCGTTGCGCGGCAAGCTCGACACCCCGCTGCTCTGCCAGGGCGACGACTCGACGATGCTGCTGGTCAAGCGGTTCGCCGAGGACGAGGAGACCTCGCTGTTCGGCACCCTGTCGCTGTGGCAGGGGGTCGACGTGCCCGGCCCGTCGCTCTCCTGCGTGATCATCGACCGGATCCCGTTCCCGCGCCCGGACGACCCGCTGGTCGCGGCCCGGCAGAAGGCCACCGACTCCCGGGGCGGGAACGGGTTCCTGTCGGTCTCGGCCACGCACGCCGCGCTGCTGCTGGCCCAGGGTGCGGGCCGGCTGCTGCGCTCCACCGACGACCGCGGCGTCGTCGCCATCCTGGACCCGCGGATCGCGACCGCCCGCTACGGCGGGTTCCTCCGGGCCAGCCTGCCGCCGTTCTGGGAGACCACCGACGTCGAGAAGGTGCACGGCGCCCTGAAGCGCCTGCGCGGCGCCTGACGCCGGCACCGGATCACCGCCGAGGTCCGCCCGGTCCGCCCGGTCCGGCCGGTCCGCCGGATCCGCCGGGTCCGCCTTCCCCGGGGCGGTACGGCCGGTCCCGGCCCAGCCGGAGCGCGGGGTCCGGGCCGGGGACCCCCGGCCGCCCGGGGCCGCGGGCCGGGGCGGCCGGGCCCCTCGCCCCCGCCGGTTCCGGGTGGCCGCGCTGCGCCACCGGGTCCCGGCCGGGTGCACCGGGGCGGTGCCGTCCGAGCGGGGGCGGGGAGGCGGCGTCGCCGGTCACCGCGCGCTGCACCCCGGCCCCGGTCAGCGCCCGGACCGACATCTGCGCGAAGCCCGCGGCGTCGGGCCGCTCGGCTCCCAGCACCGAGCCGAGGTAGCCCAGCAGGAAGCCCGCCGGTACGGAGACCAGGCCCGGGTTGCTCAGCGGGAACCACGCGAAGTCGAGATCGGGCAGCATCGATCCCGGCGTGCCCGACACCGCGGGCGAGAAGACGATCAGGGTCAGGGTGACCGTGAGTCCCCCGTAGATGCTCCACACCGCGCCGGTGGTGGTGAACCGCTTCCAGAACAGCGAGTACAGCAGGGTCGGCAGGTTCGCCGACGCGGCCATGGCGAACGTCAGGGCCGCCAGGAACGCGATGTTCTGGCCGTTGGCGAGGATCCCGCCCGCGATGCCGACCAGGCCGATGACCAGCGTGACCCGGCGCGCGACCCGGACCTCCTCCTCGGCGGTGGCCTTGCCGTTGCGGATCAGCTGCGCGTAGACGTCGTGCGCGAACGCCGCGGCCGCGGTGATCATGAGTCCGGCGACGACGGCGAGGATCGTCGCGAACGCCACCGCCGAGACCAGCGCGAGCAGCACCGGCCCGCCGATCTGCAGCGCCAGCAGTGGCGCGGCCGAGTTGACGCCGCCGGGCGCGGCCAGGATCGCCTGCGGGCCCACCAGCGCGGTGGCGCCGTAGCCGAGGACGAGCACCAGCAGGAAGAACGTGCCGATGATCCAGATCGCCGACACCACGGACCGCCGGGCCTGACGGGCGTCGGGAACCGTGTAGAAGCGCATCATGATGTGCGGGAGCCCGGCCACCCCGAGCACTCCCCCGAGCGCCAGTGACAGCAGGTCTAGGTTCGCGGTGAGGCTGCCGCCGTAGAGCAGCCCGGGCTGCAGGACCGCCTCGCCGCCGGGGTGGTTCTCGACCGCCGACGTGAGCAGGGCGGGCAGGCTCAGGCCGGAGGCTCCGAGCACGAACGCCGCCATCACCAGGCCGGTGACGAGCAGCAGGCAGGCCTTCACGATCTGGATCCAGGTCGCGCCGGCCATGCCGCCGACCAGGACGTAGCCGATCACGACCGCACCGACGCCGGCGATCACCGCGGACTGGGCGGCGCGGTCGGTGACGTTGAGCAGCAGCGCGATCAGACCGCCCGCGCCGGCGAGCTGCCCGAGCAGGTAGAGCGTCGAGATCACCACCGCCGAGGTGGCTGCCGCGGCCCGGACCGGCCGCTTCCGCAACCGGTACCCCAGGACGTCGGCCATCGTGTAGCGGCCGGTGTTGCGCAGCAGCTCGGCGACGAAGAACAGCGCCACCAGCCAGGCCACGAAGGCCACCACCGCGTAGATGTACCCGTCCGGGCCGGCGACGGCGACCGCGCCGACGATGCCCAGGAACGTCGCGGCCGAGAGGAAGTCGCCGGACAGGGCGAGCCCGTTCTCCGTCCCGGAGAACCGGCTCCCCGCGGTGTAGTAGTCCGAGGTCGCCACCCCCGACCGTCGCCGGACCCGCATCACGAGGACGAAGGCGAACAGGATGAACGCGGTGAACACGGCCATGTTCAGCACCGGGTCCCCCGGTGCGGGCACCGCCGCGGCGAGGATCGGGTCGCTCACGTGCGGACCCCCTCGAGCCGGCCGCGGATCTCGTCGGCGAGCGGGTCGAGCCGGCGGTTCGCGTACCGGACGTAGGCGGCGGTGAGCGCGAAGGTCGAGACGAACTGGGCGACGGCCAGCACCAGCACCAGCGTGAGGTCCCCGACGACCTTGGTGCCCATCAGCCCGGGGGCCCAGGCGGTGAGCCCGATGAAGACGAAGAACCAGAGCAGGAACCCGGCCGTCGCGGGGAGGACGAATCGCAGCAGGCGGCCGCGGAGCTCCTCGAACTGCGGGCTCTCGGCCGCCGCGACCCACACGTCCCGGCCGGCTCCCCCGAGACCCGGCGGGGTGGGGGGATACACCGGGGGCGGTGACAATTCACGGGGGTAGTTCATACTCTCCGTAACGAGAGACCTCTTTGCGGGTTATGTGGGTCACACAAGCACTACGGTGTCGCCCCGATATTCGCCGCTCTCGACACGGTCCGTGTCACTACGCAACGCCGCCGACGACGCCGTGCTGCGCGCCCCGGGTCCCCGCGTTAGGTTGTGCGCAATCGAAACCACGACACGAGGAGCAGAGCATGGCGGACGCGGTGTACACGACCGAGGCGATCTCGTCGGGCGGTGGCCGGGACGGCCGGATCCGCACCGATGACGGCTTCATCGACCAGGACCTGAAGATGCCCCCCGGCCTCGGCGGCCCCGGTGGCGCGACCAACCCCGAGCAGCTGTTCGCCGCCGCGTACGCGAGTTGCTTCCACGGTGCGCTGCGCCTCGTCGCGGGGAAGAAGAAGGCGGCGGTCCCGGACGGCGCCACCGTCACCGCGCAGGTGAGCCTCGCCCCGGACGACACCAGCTTCGCCGTCTCGGCGCAGATCACCGCGAACCTGCCGGGCCTCGACCAGGCCGACGCCGACGCGCTCGTCGAGGCCGCGCACCAGGTGTGCCCGTACTCGAAGGCCACCCGCGGCAACGTCGACGTCCAGCTGGCGACGACGGTCTGAGTCAGCCCGGGTGCTCGACCCCGAGGCACGTGACCGTGCCCGGGGCGACCTCGGTGAACCCGGCGTCCCGGACCGCGACGAGTCCGGGCCCGCCCCGCTCCAGCGCCGTGCGGTACCGCTCCCAGTCGGCGGGGCGGGGGGTCCGCACGGCGCACCGGGGCACGCCCGGCTCGTCGGCGACCGGCCAGCCGCCGACGGCTCCGAGGATCATCGTGGCGTGCCCCACCTGGGCCGCCGCCTTGCCGACGGACATCTCCACGTGCGGGTTCAGCAGCACCAGGGGCGTGTCCGCGGGCGGCGCACCGGGGTCGTCCGGCTCCAGCTCGGTCCCCCCGATCTGGAGCCGGGAGACGGTCTTCGGGACGTCGTCGACCGGGCCGGGGAGCAACGCCCGGGCCTCCGCTCCGCCGACCTCGACGGTCACGCCGGGCAGGTCCTGCACCGCCCGCCAGTGCGCCCCACGCGCCCGGCGGGCGATCTTGCGGATGCGGCCGTCGATCCAGGTCTCGACGGCGTCGTGCCACTCGCCACCCGGCTGGGCCCGCGGGTCCAGGCACACCGCCACCGCGGCGGTCGCGGCCGCCTCCAGGAGCGGGGTACGGCCCGGGAGCGGGTCGCGTTCGATGCGCAGGACCACCGGCATGGCGCGGACGACGCCGTCCGGCTCGGGCGGGATCTCCCGGCGGCGTGCTCCGGTGCCGTAGCGCTCGGCGAGCAGGCCGAGGACGGGGTCACCGACCACGTCGCTCACGCGATCGGGACCCGCCGCAGCACGCCCTCCTCGGCGTCCGCGGCCTCCACCTCGTCGCGGGTGATCCCCAGGACGAACAGCACGACGTCGAGGTAGGGCACCGTCACCGAGGTGTCCGCGACGTCGCGCAGCGCCTGCTTGGCGTTGAACGCGACGCCGAGCCCGGCGGTGGAGAGCATGTCGATGTCGTTGGCGCCGTCGCCGACCGCGACCGACTGCCCGATCGGGATCTCGTGGGCCTCGGCGAACCGGCGCAGCGCGACCGCCTTGCCGGGCCGGTCGACGACCTCGCCGGTGACCCGGCCGGTCAGCCTGCCGTCGACGATCTCCAGCTCGTTCGCGGCGACGAAGTCGAGCTTGAGCTCGTCGGCCAGGCCGGCGATCACCTGGGTGAACCCGCCGGACACGACGCCGCAGCGGTAGCCGAGGCGCTTCAGCGTGCGGATCGTCGTCCGCGCGCCCGGGGTGAGCTCGATCTCGGCCGCGACCTCGTCGACGACCGAGGCGGGCAGCCCCTTCAGGGCCGAGACCCGCGCCGCGAGCGACTCGGCGAAGTCCAGGTTCCCGGCCATCGCCTCCTCGGTGACCCGGCGGACCTCGGCCTCGACGTCCGCCCCGGCCCGCGCGGCCAGCATCTCGATGACCTCGCCCTGGATCAGGGTGGAGTCGACGTCGAAGACGATCAGCCGCTTGCTGCGGCGGGCGAGGCCGGCCCGCGCGACGGCGACGTCCACACCGGCCGACCGGGCGACCTCGACCAGGCGCTTGCGCAGCGTGCCGGGCGGGTAGGAGTCGGCGTCGCCGTCCGGGACCGGGGAGACCAGCAGCTCCAGCCCGGTGACGGGGTAGTCGGCGACCCGGCGGATGGCGTCGATGTTCGCACCCACCGCGGCGAGCTCCGCCGCGATCGCGCCGAACGCGCGGGCGGTGATCGGCCGCCCGAGCACCGTGACGACGTGGGTCGGCTGCGGACGGGGATCGGTGCGCCCGTCGCGCTGGATCTCGATGTGGACCGACATGTCGATCGAGTCCATGGCCTCGCCCACGGACTCCTGCAGGTCCTCGGGATCACCCTGCGGGACGACGAGCGCCCCGAGGGTCAGCCGCCCGTTGACGACCACCTGTTCCAGGTCGAGGAGCTCGACACCGGCGGCGGTGAGGGCGGCGAAGAGGACGGAGCTGACACCCGGACGGTCCGGCCCGGTCACCGTGACGAGCACGGTGGACGGGGCCGGACCGGGAGCGGCTACCGCCACCTCAGTTGGACTTGGGGTCGTCGTCCGGCCAGGACTCCTTGCCGACCTCCTTGGCCAGCACCTCCGTCGGGTGTGCGCGGCCACCGACGTGCGCCTCGGCGCGCGCCTTCTCGACCAGGTGCGGGTAGTGCAGGTCGAACGCCGGCCGCTCGGACCGGATCCGGGGCAGCTCGGTGAAGTTGTGCCGCGGCGGCGGGCAGGAGGTCGCCCACTCCAGCGAGTTGCCGAAGCCCCACGGGTCGTCGGACTGCACGACGCGACCGAACCGGTAGCTCTTGAACACGTTGTAGAAGAACGGCAGCGTCGACGCACCGAGCACGAACGCACCGATCGAGGAGATCATGTTCAGCGTCGTGAAGCCGTCCATCGGCAGGTAGTCGGCGTACCGGCGCGGGTAGCCCTCGTTGCCCAGCCAGTGCTGCACCAGGAACGTCAGGTGGAACCCGACGAAGGTCAGCCAGAAGTGGATCTTGCCGAGGGTCTCGTCGAGGAACCGCCCGGTCATCTTCGGGAACCAGAAGTAGATCCCGCCGAACGTCGCGAACACGATCGTGCCGTAGAGCACGTAGTGGAAGTGCGCGACGACGAAGTACGTGTCCGACACGTGGAAGTCCACCGGCGGCATCGCGAGCAGGATGCCGGTCAGGCCACCGAAGAGGAACGTGACGAGGAAGCCGACCGAGAACAGCATCGGCGTCTCGTAGGTGATCTTGCCCTTCCACAGGGTCCCGATCCAGTTGACGAACTTGACGCCCGTCGGGATCGCGATCAGGAACGTGGTGAAGGAGAAGAACGCCAGCATGACCGCGCCGGTGGCGTACATGTGGTGCGCCCACACCGCGACCGACAGCGCCGCGATCGCGATCGTCGCGAAGACGAGGCCCTTGTAGCCGAACAGCGGCTTGCGCGAGAAGACCGGGAAGATCTCCGACACGATGCCGAAGAACGGCAGCGCGACGATGTAGACCTCGGGATGGCCGAAGAACCAGAACAGGTGCTGCCAGAGCACCACACCGCCGTGCTCCGGGTTGAACACGTTCGCACCGAGGTGCCGGTCCGCGGCCAGGCCCAGCAGGGCCGCGGTCAGGATCGGGAACGCGATCAGGATCAGCAGCGCGGTGATGAAGATGTTCCAGGTGAAGATCGGCAGCCGGAACATCGTCATGCCCGGCGCGCGCATGCAGACGATCGTGGTGATGAAGTTGACGCCACCCAGGATCGTGCCCAGGCCGGAGACGACCAGGCCCATGATCCACAGGTCGCCACCGACGCCCGGCGAGCGGATCGCGTCGGACAGCGGGGTGTAGGCGAACCAGCCGAAGTCCGCGGCGCCGCCCGGGGTCAGGAACCCGGAGACGACGATGATCCCGCCGAACAGGTAGAGCCAGTACGAGAACGAGTTCAACCGGGGGAACGCCACGTCGGGCGCGCCGATCTGCAGCGGCACGATGTAGTTGGCGAAGCCGAACAGGATCGGCGTCGCGAACAGCAGCAGCATGATCGTGCCGTGCATCGTGAACAGTTGGTTGTACTGCTCGGTGGACAGGAACTGCAGCTCCGGTCGCGCGAGCTCGGCGCGGATCAGCAGCGCCATCACGCCGCCGACCGCGAAGAACGCGAACGACGTGCAGAGGTACAGGATCGCGATGTCCTTCGGATCCGTCGTCCTCAGCATCCTGAGGAACGTGGATCCCTTGCCCTCCCGGCGCGCCGGATACGGGCGCGTCGAGATCGGCTTGGGCTCGACCGCTGTCACCTGGGCCTCCATGCACTTGCCTGACCTGAGCACGTCCTCGCGGACGGGAGGACCTTACTTCCCGACCGGCGAGCGCCGCCCGTCCGGTCGGTGAAGATCCACCCGGGGTCCCCGACCGTTCGCGCGGCGCGCGCCGATTGTGCTCTACGAAGGGTAGAACCGACACCCCCCGGGCGCGCAGTCAGGGCCTCCTTCGGGGGTGTGGGAGGGCGCGGAGGGTGCCGCGCTTACCGTGTCGGGGTGGTCGTGCCGACTCCTCCAGAGCCCGGCCGGCCGGGGTCCCGGCGGCGGGAACCCGGCTGGGACGTGCTGCGCAGCGGGTTCGTCCTGCTGGTGGTGCTCTACCACGCCACGCACCTCGGGCCGGTGCTCCATCCGGAGCTCATCCCCCGCCGGCTCTCCTTCGACCACCAGGTCGGGGCGAGCCTGCTGCTGGTCGTCTCCGCCTACTTCGCGTGCGCCACCCTCGGCAGGCACTCCCCGGGCCGCTACTGGTGGGGCCGGGTGGCGCGGCTGCTGCCGGCCTTCCTCGTCGCCGTCCCGGTGGCCTGGGTGGCGCTGCGCTTCCTCTCCCCCGAGGACTGGGCGTCGCCCGACGCGCGCGAGGTCGTCGTCAACTGGCTGATGCTGGGGAACTGGGACACGGTCCGGTACCCGTGGCTCGACCCGGCCTTCTGGACGCTGCCCCTGCAGCTGATGGCCTTCACCGCGGCGGCGGTGCTCAGCACGACCCGGTGGGGCTTCGGCCCGCGGCTGCGGGTGCTGCTGTGGACGATGGTGCTCGTCCCGCTGCTGCTCTGGCCGCTGCGGGCCCGGCCGGACGACCCGGCCGACCCGCCCGAGTGGTACCGGATGATCGTCGACGGCTTCGGGTTCCACCGGCTGCACCTGTTCGTCGCCGGGATCGCCGTCTGGCTGTGGTCGACCCGGCGGATGGGCAACGGGCACGCGCTCGCACTGCTGGCGTTCTGCGGGCTCGCGCAGTTCGTGCACGGCCTCATGCCCGGCCCGGACGGGGTGCTGCGGGTCGATCTCGACCACATCGACGCGGTCGCCGCGGCACTCGTGTGCGTCGGCATCGCGCTGGTCGCGCTCGTCGCCCGGCTCCCCCGCCCCGGCGGCTGGATACCGGCGCCGCTCGCGACCGCCTTCCGCAGGCTCGCCGGCATCTCCTACGGCGTCTACCTGATGCACCAGACCGTCGGCTACGTGGTGATGCGCCGGCTCCAGGACGTCGGCGTGGGGCCGCTGCTGCAGTCCGCGGCGATGCTGGTCGTCGCGGTACTGCTCGGCTGGCTGCTGACCCGGCTCGTCGAACGCCCCGCGCACGGGGTGCTCATGCGCAGCTGGGACCGGGTGGCCGCCCGCTAGCGCAGCGGCTCGAACACGTCGGTCCAGACGTCCGGCGCGGAGGCCGGGTTGGGCTGCACGTCGACGATGTAGAACTCGGTGCCCAGACCCATCGCGAACACCGGCTCGGGCATGGTCAGCATGAAGTGGTCCGGGCCCATCTGGCTGGCGTGCGCCCGCATCGAGGCGCGCTTGGTCTCGGCGTACTCGACGGCCTCCACCCGGTGTGTGATCTCCGACTCGGGCTTGCCGAACGAGCCGTCGTCGGGGAGCTCGGGCATCTGCCAGTCGCCGCCGCGCTCCTTCTGGAGGCCCCGCATCCCGCGCATCAGCCAGTCCCGGTTGGTGGTGTTCTGCGCGACCACCGGGACACCGGCGAGCTCGCCGGCGCGGGCGCCGACCCGGTGCACCTGGATGTGGTCGGGGTGGCCGTAGCCGCCGTTGTCGTCGTAGGTGGTGAGGACGTCCGCCTCCTCCTCGCAGATCAGCGCGAGGCGCCGGGCGGCGTGCTCCACCGACGCCTGCCAGAAGCAGTACGGCGCGTCGTTCGTCGGGTCGCCCATCATCCCGGAGTCGACGTAGCCGAGGAACTCGACGCGCGCGACGCCGAGCACGCGGGCGGACTCGTGGCACTCCGCGGAGCGGCGCACCGGGAGCTGCTCGCCGTCGGCGAGCACACCGGGCACCGGCTCGCCGAGCTCGCCGCGGGTGGCGAACACGAGCACGACACGGTGTCCGAGCGCGGCGGCCTTGGCGAGCGTGCCGGCGGTGCCGATCGACTCGTCGTCGGGATGGGCGTGAAAGCTGACGAGGGTCCCCACGGCGGGCGAGCCTACGCAGCGGATCCTCAGCGGCCGGGGAGGGACTCCATGACGTCCCCGAGCAGCGTGATCACGGCCTCCCCCGTGACCGCGCGCTCCCGCACGGCGTCGAGCGTTCCGCGGAACCGGGTGACGACGTCCGGGTCGGTCAGGTGCCGGGTGCCGTCGGCGTCCTCCAGCAGGACCCGGTCGTCGAGCAGCTGGAAGCCCCGCAGGGTCGCGGTGGCGGCCGTGAACGGCTCGACGAGCAGCTCGACCGCGGGGAGGTCCGCGATCACCTGCAGGTAGCCGAGCTGCCGGCGCTGCACCTCGGCCGGGCCGTGGACGCTGCGCAACGCCCCCTCGCCCATCGCCAGGACGACCCGGCGCCCGGGCTCGTGCAGGATCGCCTGCCGCGCCGACCGCGCGGCGACGATCCCCTCGACGTCGACGTGCCCGGCCAGGCCGGGCCGGGCCGCCTGCGTCAGCCACGCCCTGGTGTAGGCGGGGGTCTGGGCGAGCCCCGGCACGAGGTGCGGCTGGTACTCCGCGACCAGGGTGGACGCCCGCTCGAGGTCGCGCAGGTCGTCCTGGAGCGACTCGAGGCCACCCGGCCGGCGGCCTGCGGCGGCGTTCGACACGGTGCTGACGTGCGCGCGGTCGAGGAGGTCGTGCAGGGCGGCGCGGGCCTCGTCGCCGGCACCGGCCGCCCGGGCCCAGCGGTCGAGGTCGCTACGGGTCGGGAGCTGTCGCCCGTGCTCGATCCGGGAGACCTTCGACTGCTGCCAGCCCAGGTGCCGCGCCAGTTCAGACCCCGACCTGAACGGGCCGGCACGCAGCTCGCGCAGGCGGCCGCCGAGCGCCGCAGCGGGGCTGTCGCGGTCCGGACTCACCTACCGGACTCTGCCAGCAGCGCCAGATCGACGGCACGGCGCTTCCATTCGCGGCACCGAGCCAGGTCGTCCGGTGCCGCCGACTCCACCGCACGGAGATCGCCACCGGCGTCGTACCGCATCAACCACGCGACCTCGTCGTCGAACATCCAGAAGTCGGTCGCGCCGTCGATCCCGGCCTCGACGATCCGGCAGTCCTCACCGGCGGCGATGTTCAGCGGGTTCGACCAGTCGATCCGGTAGCGCAGGTACGCCGACAGAGGTCGCCGGACGAGATGAACGCGGCGCATGACGACCCCCTCCGCCGTCCGGCGGCGCACCAACCGGCACCAGTCGTCCTTCGACGGGGTGTCCAGCCAGCTGCCACCGGTTCGGTGACGCTCGGCATTGGGATCTCCGGCATAGAAGTCGAGGGTCTCCAGACGGAAGATCGACTCTCGGGCCGTCTCGAAGCCGCCGAGCAGCGCGGACGGGAACCTCACAGCCATCCGAGGGCGGCGGCGGCGCGCCGCACGATCTCGGGTTCCAGGAGTACGGCCTGTTCGCCGGGCAACGCGTTCGGCAGGAGTCGCATCTCGACGGCCGGTCCCTGGAACACGAGACCACCGGAGTCGAGGTCACGGTGCACCGAGGGACAGCCGACCTCGCCCGAGTTGTTGTCCTTCGCCAGCAGCTGCAGTCGCATATGCCATCTCCATGTTCATGCTGTTCGAAAGTCCATCATCGCCCTCGATCGACGCCAGGTCCAGTCTGGACCTCTGCATGAGATGCGCATAGATTGCGCATATGGCCTTCGGATCGGAACTTCCCCGGAACGACGCGCTGGTCTCCTTCCTCCTCTCCCAGGACGGCCTGCTCGACGCGATCCTCGCCGAGCACGTCGACCGACGCGGCTGGTGTCCCGCCTGCCCCGGTCCGCAGAGCGGTCGGCGCCGCTACCCCTGCGACGTCCGCCTGATCGCCGAGCGCGCCCGACGGGCACGCGACGACCTCACTCCCCCGCCCGCCCGATGATCTGATCCCGGGCTCAGCCCAGGATCCGGGTCAGCGCCGGCCCGACCTGCGCCAGCCGTGACACGGTGTCGTACACACCCCCGCCGCGGGCTGCGAGCGCCCCGGCCGCCCGCAGCGCCGCCGGGTCGGGGTCGCCGGGCTGCGGCAGCAGCACGTGCAGCCGGTCGATCCCGGCGAGCGCGGTGAGCGGGTCGTCGCCGCTGGTGTGCAGGCAGTCCGACAGCAGCACGACGGTGCGCTCCTCGGCGACCGCCCCGGCGAGCTGCACCGAGGCGGCCCGCAGCGCGGCCGCGACGTCGGTGACCCCGTGGCCCCGGACGGCGACCAGCTCGCCGACGAGGTCGTCGGCCGGACGGGGCACGCCCTGTGTGGCGAGCGTCCGCACCTCCGAGCCGAAGACGAGCACGCCGGGGTCCTGCGGCCCGCCCGCGGTCCCGCCACTCGTGCAGGCCAGCACCACGCCCGCGGCGGCGACGGCGGCGAGCGCCACCGCGTCGCCCTGCATCGACCCGGAGACGTCGACGGCCAGCACCACGGCCCTGCGGTGCGCCGTCCAGTCCCGGGTGACGACGTCGGCCGGTCCCGGCCGGCGCGCGTGCGGGCCCGGCTGCCAGCCGTCGAGCGTCCGGTCGAGGTCGAGGTCGCCCTGCCCGCCGGGCCGGGGCCCGAGCCGCCGGGTGCCGCGCGACCGGGCGGGCCCGACCCGGCCCAGCCGCAGGAACACCCGCCCGGCGAGGCGCCGGGCCCGGGCCCGCAGCTGCGCGTCGGTGGCGACCGCGAGATCGGCGAGCAACGCCGCGGCGGCCTCCGGGTCGGCGGCGAGCGCGTCGTCGAACGCGGCGTCGTCGAGCTCGCCGAGCTCCGGCGAGACCGCGGCGAAGCCCTCGTGCCGGGACGCGAGCTCGTCGCGGCCCAGCGTGCGGGGCCCGCGCGCGGGGCGGCCCCGGCGCGAGGTGTCCGGCGCCCCGTCAGCGGGGGCCGGACTCCCGGCTTTTCCCGGACCCTCACCGCCGTCCGCGGGAGGGTTCTCCTCGTCGCCGGGTGCGGGCGGCTCGGGTGGGGACTCGGCGTCGGGCGGCCAGACGTCGTCGAGGATCTCGTCGAGCACCGCCTCCGGGGTCCGGTCGACGCCGTCGGCGACGCGGATCCGGCCGGAGAGCGCCGCGTGCATGGCGTCGCGCGCGGTGTCCCGGCCGGTGGGGTCCTCGCCGCGCATCGCGGCCAGCCCGTCGACGACGTGCGCGAGGTCGATCGCGCCCCGCACCGAGGAGCCGGTGCGGACGTCGCGGTGCTCGCGGGTGCGCCGGGTCAGCGCCACGGCCAGCGCGACGGCCGCCGGGTCGCGCCCGGTCACGGCGCCGGTGATCCGCCGCTCGGCGGCCTCCGGCTGGTAGCCGAGGACGACCCGGCACATCCGGTCGGCGATGGCCTGGCTGACCCGGGCGGTGCCGACGGCGTCGAACGGGTTCATCGCCGCGATCAGCCGGAAGCCGGGCCCGGCGGGGACCGTGCCCAGCCGGGGCACGGTGATCTCGCCCTCGGTGAGGACCGTGATCAGGACGTTCAGCGTCTCCTCGGGGATCCGGTTCATCTCCTCGAGGTAGAGGAGCCCGGAGTCGCCGTCGCCGCGCAGCGCGGTGAGCAGCGGCCCGTCGACGAACGCGGCGGGGACATAGCCGTCGGTCAGGACCTGGGCCGGGTCGAAGGCGCCGACGAGCCGGGCCGGGGTCAGCTCGGCGTTGCCCTCCACGAACACCGTCCGGCGGCCGGACTCGCGCGCGATCGCGTGCAGCAGCGTCGACTTGCCGGTGCCCGGCGGGCCCTCCAGCACGACGTGGCGGCCGGTCGCGAGGGCGACCGTGAGCACCTCGCGCTGCCGGTCGAGCCCGACGAGCGGTACCGGTGACGCACCCGTGGCCTGCGTGACCTGCGGGGACGAGGGGACTGGGGACAGCGCTGTCACCGCGGCGACCTCCTGGTGTCGACTGCCGATCAGCTCACCACACGGGCGCCGGGAACGCACCGGCGTCGATCTACGAACCGTTGACGGCACGTCCGATGTGTGTAGCATCACAGACTCCCGAACCGGCACAGGAGCCACCCACCATGGCCGATGTCGTCAACGCCGACGAGCCCGCCCGTTCCACCCCGATCCCGGCCCCCCGCGGCAGCGCGGACGCCTTCAACGCCGCCGCCCACCTGACGTCCGCGCGGGTCGCCGCGGGCGACGGCGGCCGGACCGCCGTGCGGTTCCCCGGCGGTGCGCTCACCTACGCCCAGCTGACCGACCGCGTCCGCGCGGTGGCCGGGGCGCTGCGCGCCGTGGGCGTGCGTCCCGAGCAGCGCGTCCTGATGGTGATGCCCGACGACGTCGAGCTCTTCACCGCGATCCTCGGCACCATGTGGGCCGGTGCCGTCGCGGTCCCGAGCTCGACCATGCTCACCGGTCGCGAGCTCGCCGTCCTCGTGCGGGACTCCCGCGCGACGACGGTGATCGGCGGCGAGGCGTTCGCCGCGCAGCTCGCCGAGGCCACGGCCGGGGCGCCGGACCTGGAGCGCGTCGTCACCACCGGCCCGGCGGCGCCGGCGACGCCGCCCGGGGTCGCCTCCCTGACCTGGGACGAGCTGCTCGCCGCCGGCGAGCCGATGCCGGAGCCCGCCCCGACCTGGGCGGAGTCGCAGGCGCTGTGGCTCTACACCTCGGGCACCACCGGGCGGCCCAAGGGCGCGATGCACCGGCACAGCGACATCCGGTTCGTCGGCGAGACCTACGGGGCCCAGGTGCTCGGCATCCGGCGCGACGACGTCTGCCTGTCGGTGGCGAAGCTGTTCTTCGCCTACGGCATCGGCAACTCGATGTTCTTCCCGCTGTCGGTGGGCGCCTGCGCGGTGCTGGAGCCCTCGCGGCCGGCCCCGGAGCTGTACTCGCGACTCGCCGAGGAGCACCGGGCGACGCTGTTCTTCGCCGTCCCCAGCTTCTGGGGCCCGATGATCGCCGCCGACCTGCCCCCGGAACGGTTCGCCACCGTGCGCCGGGGCGCCTCGGCCGGGGAGGCGCTCCCGGCCCGGATGTTCCACGGCGTCCGCGACCGCTACGGCTTCGAGGTGCTGGACGGCATCGGGTCCACCGAGGCCCTGCACATCTTCATCTCCAACCGGCCCGGCGAGGTCGTGCCCGGCAGCTCCGGGTTCCCGGTGCCCGGCTACGAGGTGGAGCTCCGCCGCCCGGACGGCAGCGTGATCACCGAGCCGGGCGAGCAGGGGATGCTCTTCGTCGCCGGCGACTCGGTCTGCACCGGCTACTGGTGCCGCACCGAGGTGAACCGGCTGGTGTTCCAGGGCCGCTGGATGCGCACGGGCGACCAGTACGTCCGCAACGCCGACGGGTCCTGGACCTGCCTGGGCCGCGCCGACGACGTCCTCAAGGTCGGTGGCATCTGGGTCTCCCCCGGCGAGGTGGAGACCCGGCTGCTGGAGCACCCCGGGCTGGCCGAGGCGGTCGTCGTCGGGGTGCCGGACGCCGACGGGCTCGACAAGCCGGTCGCGTTCGTGGTGCCGCGCGACGCCGCGGCCGCCCCGAGCTCCGACGAGCTCGTCGCGTTCTGCCGGGACGGGCTGGCGTCGTTCAAGCGTCCCCGGGTCGTCGTCGCGGTGACGGAGCTGCCCAAGACCCCCACCGGGAAGATCCAGCGGTACCGGCTGCGCGAGCAGGCGTCCGGGCTCCCCGGGGTGAGCGGGCAGCAGACCGAAGCACAGACGGTCGTCTGAGGTCCGAGGTGTCGCAATCAGCGACGATCCCTGGCCCGATCCCGGTCGGGCGGGTTCACTCGCAGACGGCACCCGTCACCCGAGGAGCGAGGAGGCCGGAGTGGACACCTGGGCATGGGTCGCGGAGACCCCGGCGAGCTGGGACGACCGCAAGCGGCAGGTGCTGGGGGGCCTGGATCCCGCACTGTTCGGGCTGGGCCGCCCGGAGTCCGGTGACCCGCTGGGCGACGAGTGGTGGCGGGTCGAGGACGGCGCGGGCCGGACCCTCGGCTACGGCCGCCTCGACGGGTCCTGGGGCGACGCGGAGATCCTCCTCCTGGTCCGCCCGGACGCCCGGGGCGGTGGGGTCGGCGCGTTCGTCCTCGCCCACCTGGAGACCGAGGCGGGACGTCGCAGGCTCCACTACATCTACAACGTCGTGCCGCACGGTCACCCCGATCCCGAGCAGGTCACCGAGTGGCTGGCCGGGCACGGGTTCGTCCGCAACGACGTCGGCGAGCTGCGCAAGCAGGTCCCCGCGGGGGTCGTGCAGAACTCGGGCTGAGGCGACACTCCACAAACTTCCGTCGTCGCGTCGTCTTGTTGTAGCCTTTGAACCACCGCGACGACGCGAGGAGGCGCCCGTCCCATGAGCGATGCCGGCCCCACCACCGATGCCGGGTCCCCCGCCGTCGACTTCGACCGGGACCCGTCGACGTACCGGCACTGGCAGCTGGAGATCGACCCGGAGAACCCGGCCGTCGCCCGGGTGAAGCTCGACGTCGACGAGGACGGCGGTCTCGTCCCCGGCTACGAGCTGAAGATGAACTCGTACGACCTCGGCGTCGACATCGAGCTCCACGACATCACCCAGCGGCTCCGCTTCACCCACCCCGGTGTGAAGGCCGTGGTGCTGACCAGCGGACGCGACCGCAACTTCTGCGCCGGGGCGAACATCCGGATGCTCGCCGGGTCGCCGCACCCGTGGAAGGTGAACTTCTGCAAGTTCACCAACGAGACCCGCAACGGCATCGAGGACGCCACCGAGCACTCCGGCCAGCGCTGGATCGCCGCCCTCAACGGCACCGCCGCCGGTGGCGGCTACGAGATGGCGCTGGCCTGCGAGGACATCCTGCTGATCGACGACAACTCGTCGACGGTCGCGCTGCCCGAGGTCCCGCTGCTCGGCGTGCTGCCCGGCACCGGCGGCCTGACCCGGGTCACCGACAAGCGGAAGGTCCGCAAGGACCGCGCCGACGTCTTCGCCACCAGGTCCGAGGGCTTCGGCGGGAAGCAGGCCGTCGAGTGGAAGCTCGTCGACGAGGTGATCCCGAAGCGGAAGTGGGACGAGACGGTCCGGGAGCGGGCCGACGCGGCCGCCGCGGCGTCGTCCCGGCTGCCCGGCGGCGCGGGGATCGAGCTGCCGCCGCTGCAGCGCACCGAGAACGACGAGGGGATCTTCTACCCGCACGTCCGCGCGGAGTTCGACCGCGACCGCGGGCTGGTCGAGATCACCGTCGACGGGCCGGACGGCGGCGTGCCGTCGTCGCTGGAGCGGGTCTACGAGCTGGGCGCGGACTTCTGGCCGCTGGCCGTGACCCGCCAGCTCGACGACCTGGTCCTCCGGCTGCGCAGCAACGAGCTGGAGCTGGGCACCTGGATCGTCCGGACCCGCGGCGACGTCGAGGACGCGCTGGCCTTCGAGAAGGTCATCGAGGAGTACTCGTCGTCGGACTGGCTGGTCAACGAGATCCGGCACTACTTCAAGCGCACCCTCAAGCGGCTCGACGTGACCTCGCGCTCGCTGATCGCGCTGATCGAGCCCGGCTCCTGCTTCGCCGGGGCGCTGCTGGAGCTGGCCCTGGCCTGCGACCGGCAGTACATGCTGGACGGCACGCTCGACGAGGACGACTCGGAGCAGCAGGACGAGGCCCAGATCATGCTCACGGCGTCGAACTTCGGGACGTTCCCGATGGGCAACGGCGTGACCCGGCTGGGCTCGCGGTTCCACGGCGACGACGACCACGTCGCCAAGCTCCGGCAGGAGGTGGGCCGGCGGATCGAGGCGCGCGAGGCGCTGGAGCTCGGCCTGGTCACCGACGCCCCGGACGACATCGACTGGGACGACGAGGTCCGGATCATGCTCGAGGAGCGGGCCTCGCTGTCCCCCGACGCCCTGACGGGGATGGAGGCCAACCACCGCTTCGTCGGGCCGGAGACGATGGAGAGCCGCATCTTCGGACGGCTCACCGCCTGGCAGAACTGGATCTTCGTGCGCCCGAACGCCTCCGGACCGGAGGGCGCACTGCGCAAGTACGGGACGGGCCGCAGGGCCGACTTCGACCGCAAGCGGGTGTGAAGCAATGTCGATCGACTACACCGAGAAGATCCCGAACAACGTCGACCTCGCCGGCGACCGGAAGCTGCAGCGGGCGCTGGAGTCGTGGCAGCCGAACTTCATCAACTGGTGGAAGACGATGGGCCCGGCCGTGCCGACCCAGGACGTCTACCTGCGCACCGCCGTCGACGTCGGCAAGGAGGGCTGGGCGCAGTTCGGCCACGTCGCGATGGAGGAGTACCGCTGGGGCGTGTTCCTCGCCGAGCGCGGGGACGACCGGCGGATCGCGTTCGGCGAGAACCGCGGCGAGCCGGTGTGGCAGCAGGTGCCCGGCGAGTACCGCGCCGACCTGCAGCGGCTGATCGTCATCCAGGGCGACACCGAGCCGGCGTCGGTGGAGCAGCAGCGCCGCCTCGGGGAGACCGCGCCCAGCCTCTACGACCTGCGGAACCTGTTCCAGGTCAACGTCGAGGAGGGCCGGCACCTCTGGGCGATGGTGTACCTGCTGCACGCCTACTTCGGCCGCAACGGCCGCGAGGAGGCGGAGGCGCTGCTGCACCGCAACTCCGGCGACCTGGACAGCCCGCGGATCCTCGGCGCGTTCAACGAGGAGACGCCGGACTGGCTCAGCTTCTACATGTTCACCTACTTCACCGACCGGGACGGCAAGTACCAGCTCGGCACGCTGAAGGAGTCGGCGTTCGACCCGCTGTCGCGGACCTGCGAGTTCATGCTCAAGGAGGAGGCCCACCACATGTTCGTGGGCACCACCGGCATCGACCGCGTGATCCAGCGGACCTGCGAGCTGATGCGCGAGCACGACACCGCCGACATCGCCCCGCACGGCGGCGTCCCGCTGGACGTGATCCAGAAGTACATCAACTTCCACTACTCGGTGTCGCTGGACCTGTTCGGGTCCGAGCAGTCGACGAACGCGGCCAACTACTTCACCGCCGGCCTCAAGGGCCGCTGGCAGGAGGAGCGCCGCCACGACGACCACCTCCTCACCGATGACGGCTACGACATGGAGCAGGTGCACGACGGCGCGGTGGTCACCGACCAGGTCCCGGCCCTGCTCGCGCTGAACCTGGACCTGCGCAACGAGTACGTGAAGGACTGCCGGTCCGGGCTGAAGCGCTGGAACCGGATCCTCGAGAAGAACGGCTTCGACGGGCGCGTGTACCTGCCGCACGTCGGCTTCAACCGCGAGGTCGGGCTGTTCTCCGGGCACCACGTGACGCCGAAGGGCGATCTCGTCAGCTCGGACGCGTGGGAGGCCCGCAAGGACGGCTGGCTGCCGACGGACGCCGACCGCACGCACGTCCAGAACCTGATGCGGCCCGTCTACGAGCCCGGGAAGATCGCCGGCTGGATCGCGCCGCCGTCGAACGGGATCAACGGGAAGCCGTTCGAGTACGAGTACGTGCACTTCGCCTGAGGTGCAGCAGGGCGACCCCGGCGGCGACGACGAGTGTCGTCGCCGCCCCGGGGACGCTCCCCCGCGCCAGCAGCACCGTCACCACCTCGCCGGCGGCGGCCGCCCCGGCCGTCGCCGTGCAGACCGTGAGGGACGCCGGCCGCCCGGCCGACGCCAGCAGCGCGTGCGCGAGGATCACACCGCCCACCAGGGAGGTCACCGCGCCGAACGGCACCCCGGCCACGATCCCGGCGAGGACGACGCCGAACGCCGCGGTGGCGGGTGGTTCCCAGCGGTGTGCCGGGGTGTCGTCCGCGGTGCCGCCGTACCGGATCCGCGCCTGGCCCAGGCGGTCCGCCGAGTAGCGCCAGCGCGCCCACGGCGAGTCCGGCTTCGCGACCCGGGCGACGCCGACGATGCCGATCACCGAGACGACCGACAGCGGTGCGAGCAGGGCGATGCGGCGCTTGCCCTTGAGCCAGTGGACGGTGCCGACGGTCGTGACCAGGGTCAGCAGGGCCCCGGCCGGGACGAGGACGTCGTCGATCGGGTCGAGTCCGCCCGTCACGTCGCGCGCCGTCGTCGCATCGGTCCAGGATGCGGGTGATCCGGTGGCGCCGCGCGGCCACGGACCCGGGGCTCCGGGCCGGCGTCAGCCCCCGGCGGGTCCCGCCCCCGGGTCCGGCGGTGCCACGGCCGGGCACTGCACGTCCGACCGGTCCCCCGCCACCCGGTCCGGCAGGGCACCGGTGAGCAGGTAGTCGGCCACCCGGTCGTCCACACACGACACCCCGGACAGCGACGCCGAGTGGGTGTGCCCGCCGACGCCCTCGATCAGCGACGACCCGGGGAACGTCCGGCGCGCCTGCAGCGCACCCTCGTACGGGGTGGCGCCGTCGTAGGTCTCGGAGATCAGCAGCGGTCCCTGGTCGAGGGTCCCCTCGACCGTCGCGGCCGGTCCGGGCGGCACCGGCCAGTCCCGGCAGGGCGCGTTGTACCAGGCGTTGCCCCAGGTCTCGAACGGCGCCGTCGCGTCGGTCTCCGTGTTGTCGCGCCGCCAGGTGTCCCAGTCCTGCGGGAACGGGGCGTCGGTGCACTGGGTGGCGAGGTAGACGGCGTAGTTGTTGTCGTCGGTCGGCGACCCGGCCTGCCCGAAGGCGGCGGTGAGGGCCACGGCGTCGCCACGGGTGCCTGCGACGAACGCCTCGGCGACCGTCGTGTACTCCCCGACGTTGTACCCGGCGCGCAGGAAGATGTCGGTCCACTCCGACGAGCCGATCCGACCGCCGGCCGGCCTCGTCCGGAACTGCTCGCGCAGGTCGTAGTACCGCTTCTCGACGGCGTCGCCGGTGGTGCCGAGGTGGTAGGTGGCGTCGTTCTTCGCGACCCAGTCGAAGAACGCGCCGATGTTGCGCTCGAACGCGACGTCCTGGTTGAGGTTGCCCTGGTACCACCAGTCCCGCGGGTCGATGACGCCGTCGAGCACCATCCGGCGGACCCGGTCCGGGAACGTGCTCGCGTAGACCTGCCCGAGGTACGTGCCGTAGGAGAAGCCGTAGTAGTTGATCTGTTCGGCGCCGAGTGCCTGCCGGAGGAGGTCCATGTCACGCACCGTGTCCTCAGTGCGCAGGTGCTCCAGCAGCTCCCCGCCCTTCTCGGCGCAGGCCCGGGCGTACGCCTTCACCCGGGGCAGCCAGGCCGCCTCGGCGCCGTGCTCGGGGCGGTAGTCGGGGCGGGCGTAGCCGCCGTAGCCGGGATCGCAGCTGAGGGCGGGCCTGCTCTCGCCGACGCCGCGCGGGTCGAAGCCGATCCAGTCGTAGGCCGCGCCCGCGTCCTTCGGGACGGCCGAGCCGAGCCGGCTCAGCCCGACCCCGGGCCCACCGGGTCCGCCCGGGTTCACGAGGACGACGCCCTGGTAGCGGTCCTGCGGCACGGTGTGCCGGACCCGGGAGACCGCGAGCTGGACCGTCTCCCCGCCGGGGTCGGCGTGGTCGAGCGGGACGGTCAGGAAGCCGCACTCGGCGCCGGCCGTCGTCAGGGACGGGGTGCTGCACGGGCCCCACGCGATGGCCGGTGCGGCCGGGGCCGCGACCGCGGGCGTGGCGGTGCCGACGGCCACCCCCATCGCGACGACGAGTGACACGAGCGTCCTGCGCACCGACCCCACCTCTCCGGGCACCCGGTGCCCGTCCCCCGACCGAGAGCGGTGACGTTGCCATTCGCAACGCTCAGCTCACAATCACCACGCCGGGCGGCGACACGATCGGATGAGCGGGGTTGCCGTCAACGGCCGCAGAGGCCACCGGTGCAGCCGGCGCAGCGCGCCCGGGGCAGCAGCGACTCGATCACGTCGGCCGCCTGCGCCGCGCCGCCCGCGGCCCGGGCGACGGCCTTCTGCTCGGCGCAGCGCCGTGCCACGTCCTCCGACGACGACACCCGCAGCACCGCCTCCCGCAGGCTCTCCGGGGTGACCTCGCCGGCAGGCAGGTGCTCGCCGACGCCGAGCCCGGCGATCACGTCCGCGTTGCCGAACTGGTCGACGGCCTGCGGCACGGCGACCATCGGGACGCCGTGCCAGAGCCCCTCCGAGCAGCCGCCCATCCCGGCGTGCGTCACGAACGCCGACGCCTGCGCGAGCACCGCGAGCTGCGGCACCCACTCCCGGACGACGACGTCGCCGGGGATCTCGCCGAGGTCGGCGCGGTCGACGTGCGGGCCGGTCGCGAGCACCGTCGTCCACCCGGTCCCGTGCATCGCCGCGATGCAGTCGCGCCAGAACCGTGGCCGGTCGTTGTAGGCGGAGCCGAGCGAGACCAGCAGCAGCGGGTTCCGCGGCTTCGGCCAGAGCCCCTGGTGCGAGCGGTCGCCGATGACCGGCCCGACGAAGGTGTAGCGCTCCCGGTCGACGCGGTCCGCGTGCGGCTGCATGGCCTCCGGGATCAGCACGACCGACCGGTCCGGGCGGCCCAGGAACTCCCGGTTCCCGACGCCGGCGCCGACCTCGGCCAGCCAGGCGTCCAGCTCGGCACGCCACGCCAGCCCCTCGGGGGCGTCGAGGAACGCGAAGGCGTCGGCCATGTCCTCGGAGAACCCGTCCCAGGCGACCATGTGCGGGGCGAGCTCCACCCGGGGCAGCCCCCACACCCGGGAGAGCGCGTGCCCGGCCCATCCGCTGCCGTCGTAGCAGACGACGTCGGGGTGCTCGTACTGCAGCGCGTCGGCGATCTGCTCGTAAGCGGAACGGGCCTCGCCGGAGAACAGCCGCATCGCCTCGACCCCGCCCTCGGGCCACTGCTCGCCGCGAGCCGGGTCGGGCAGGTCGGTGCGGATCCGCAGCGCGGTCGCACCGGTGGCGGAGACCGCGTCGGCGAAACGCTCGGGAACCGGGTAGGTGACGCGGTGCCCGCGGGCGACCAGCTCCGCCATCACCGGCAGGTTGGGGTGGACGTGGCCGTGCGCGGCGACGGTGGACATCAGGACGTGGCTCATGGCACCACCGATCCTCCCCCGCGCCGGTGCCGTCGCGCAGCCGGGTTCCTTGACCGCGCCGCCCGGCCCCGGCGAGGATCACCGCCCGTGGATCTCCTGCGCGGGCCGGCCCCGGCCCCGGCGGCCGGCGCGTAGTGGCCCGGCTGCGCTGCGACGTCGTCGCCGACTCCCTCGGTCTGGCCACGTCGATCACCGTCCTGCTGCCGCAGCCGTCGCGCACCCGGATCGGCGCCGGCGTCCGCGATCCCGGCGCGCCGCCCCCGGTGCTCTACCTGCTGCACGGACTGTCCGACGACGACACGGCGTGGACCCGCTACACCGCGATCGAGCGCTACGCCGACGAGCTCGGGCTGGCCGTCGTCATGCCGCAGGTGCACCGCAGCTTCTACACCGACCAGGCCTACGGCGGCCGGTACCGGACGTGGATCGAGCAGGAGCTCCCCGAGCTGGTCGGCCGGTTCTTCCGGGTGTCCGGCGACCCGGACCGGACGTTCGTGGCGGGCCTGTCGATGGGCGGCTACGGCGCGCTGGGCTGGGCGCTGCGCGATCCCGGCCGGTTCGGCGCCGCCGCGTCGCTGTCGGGGGTGCTGGACATCGGCGCGCTGATCCAGGGCCCGCCGCGGGAGGAGGACCCGCGGATCTGGGACCGGATCTTCGGCGGGGACCCGGTGACGGGCACCGGCGACGACCTGTTCACGCTGGTCGACCGCCTGCCCGCGGCCGCTCCCCCGCTGTACGTCTGCGCGGGCACCGAGGACCCGCTGCACCCGCACGCGGAGCGGTTCACCCGGCACGCCCGCGCCGCCGGGATCGACGTGACCGGCCACGACGGGCCCGGCGGGCACGAGTGGTCCTACTGGGACGCCCGGATCCGGGACGTCCTGGACTGGCTGCCGCTCCCGCGGTGACCCGGGCCGCTCCCCGTCAGGGCAGGTCGCGGACCAGGCGGGCGGTGCCGTAGCCGCCGTGCAGGACGAGATCGGTGCCGTCGATCTCGGCGCGGTCGGCCTCGGCGATCCAGCGGGCGACCGGCACGTTCTCGCAGGCGATCATCGTGCTCATCCCGGAGGTGCCGGTGACGGCGCCGCCGGGGCCCACCGCCCAGGTGCCGCTCTGGCCGTTGCAGCCGTCGGACCCCGTCCAGGCGCCGCCGTCGGCGAACTCGGCGAACGCCCGGCCCTGCGCGGTGCCGTCGGCGGGGTACCAGCGGCCCAGCAGGTCGCCCGCGGCCGCGGGGCGGGGGCCGGGGGCGGCGCCGGACGGGCCGGCGGCGGCGTCGGCGCAGCCGGCGAGCACCAGCACGACCAGCAGCGCCGGTCCGAGCAGCATCCGTGCGGTCATGGTTCCTCTCCTCCGTCGGCTCCCACCTCTACCGCGGTTCACCGGCCGGGCGCACCCCCGCGGACCATGCGGGCGAGCTCGGTGCCCGCGCCGTCGCGCAGGACCAGGACGTCACGCTCCACGACGGCCGTCGCCGCGCACTCGAACCACCGCCCGATCGGGACGTTCTCGCAGGCCATCCGGGTGGTGGGCCCGCAGGTCCCGGCGAAGGCGCCGCCGGGACCGGCCGACCAGGTGCCGCGCAGCCGGTTGCAGCCGTCGGAGCCGGTCCAGCCGCCGCCGTCGGCGAGCTCGGCGAACGCCCGGCCCTGCGCGGTGCCGTCGGCCGGGACCCAGCGGCCGGTCAGGTCAGCCGGCGTCGTCGTCACGGTGCGCGGCACCGAGCTCGAAGGCGGGCAGGCAGACGGCGACGTACTCGGCGCCCTCCGGGCCGGGCGAGCTGTAGCGGACCCACTCGCCCGGGGTGGTGTGCACGGCCTGGCCGGCGGCCACGGTGAGCTCGCCGCCCGCGTGCTCGACGCGCAGCTCCCCGCGCAGGACGAGGGTGTACTCGTCGAACTCGGGGGTCTGGCCGGGCTCGGCCCAGCCGGACGGGCTGCGCATGTGCGCCAGCGAGACCCGGTCGGTGCCGGTGTTCACCCGGCCGACGTGCTCGTCGATGGTCTTCGGCGGGGTGCCTGCGGCGGTGACCCGGCTCGCGTTCTCGATCAGGTTCGGCATGGCCCCATCCTCGTCACGTGGTCCGGGTCAGCCGTCACGGGGCGGCCGCGGTGCGGGCAGCGCCGGCCCGGGACGCCGGTCCACCGGCTCCGCCGGGAACGGTCCGCCGTGGACGGACAGGTCGATCCGGACCATCCGCGCCCGCGGGAACACCAGCCCCGTCTGGTCCGGCTCGGGCCGCAGCGGGTGCCGGTAGTGCGTGCGGACCCAGCTGCGGTTCCGCCAGTGCCCCTCGACCCTGACCACGGCCCACCTCCCGGGTGTCACCCGTCAGGAAAGCACGGACCCCCGACGGTCGTCGTCGGTCAGGAGGCGGTGCATCCGGCGGAACAGGCCGTCGGCGGCGGCGAGCTCGGCGTGCGTGCCGGACTGCACCACCCGTCCGCGGTCGAGGACGTGGATGCGGTCCGCGGACTGCAGCGTCGACAGCCGGTGCGCGACGACGATCACGGTGCGACCGGCCGTCAGCCGTTCCAGACCGGCCATGACCAGGGACTCGGACACGGCGTCGAGCCCGGAGGTCGGCTCGTCGAGGATGACGACCGGCGCGTCGCGGGCCAGCGCGCGGGCGATCGCGACGCGCTGGCGCTGCCCGCCCGACAGCGTCGTCCCGCGCTCGGTGAGCACGGTGTCCCAGCCGTCCGGGAGGCGCTCGGCGAACTCGTCGACGTGCGCGGCGCGGCCGGCCTCGATCAGCTGCGCGCGGGTCGCGTACGGGGCGCCGAAGCGGATGTTGTCGAGGATCGTCCCGGAGAGCAGCACCGGGTCCTGCGGGACGACCGCGACCTGGTCCCGCAGGGAGCGGCCGGTGACGGTGCGGACGTCGTGCCCGTCGAGCAGCACGGCACCGGCGTCGACGTCGTGCAGCCGCAGGACCAGGCCGCCGACCGTGGACTTGCCCGCGCCGGTGGGCCCGGCCAGCGCGACGGTCTCGCCCGGCCGGGCGACGATCGACACGTCGTGCAGCACCGGGTGCGCCGGGTCGTAGCCGAACCGGACGCCGCGCAGCTCGACGTGTCCCCGCAGCCGGGGCAGCGGGCGGGCACCGGGTGCGTCGGCGACGTCCGGGACGGTGTCGAGGACCTCGCAGATCCGGTCCGCGGACGCCTGCCCCTTGCTGATCGTCGTCTGCAGCTTCGCGAGCTGCCGGACGGGCTGGTAGAGCCGCTCGTTGTAGGTGAGGAACACCAGCAGGACCCCGAGGTCCATCGACCCGTCGAGCACCCGCAGCGAGCCGGCCAGCAGCACCACCGCGCGTCCGGTGTGGACCAGCACGTCGACGACGGCGGGCAGCCGGGCGGCGTGGTCGACCCGGTGCAGGCCGGCCGCCATCCGCTCGCGGCCGTGCCCGCGGAAGCGGGACTCCGAGCGGGCCTCGCCGGCGAACGTCTTCACCAGCCGGATCGCGCCGAGCGACTCGACGGCGTGCGCGGCGACCCGGCCCTCCGCGGCGCGGGCGACCGACGCCCAGGACTTGATGATCACCCGGTAGTGCACGAGGACGGCGTAGAGCGCCGGCCCCACGGCCAGGGACAGCAGCGCGAACGCCGGGTCCACCACCAGGGTCACCGCGACGATCCCGACCAGCAGCGTCGCGTTCGGCAGCAGCACCGACAGCACCGCCACCAGCAGCGACTGCACCGTCGAGGTGTCGGCGGTGAGCCGGTTGCCGAGGTCGCCGACGCGCTGACCGTCGTGGTAGCGCAGCGGCAGCGCCTGCAGGTGCACGAACAGCCGGTGCCGCAGGTCGGCCAGCAGCCGCTCCCCGACCCCGGCGAGCACCCGTTCCGCCCCGTAGGTCGCGGCGGCCCCCGCGGCCGCGGCCAGGCACAGCGCCAGCGCGCACGCCGCGGCCAGGCCGGCACCGGTCCCGGTCACGGCGGCGACGGGCTCCAGCAGGTCCGGCACCCCCGCCCCGCCGAGCACCGCGTCGACGACGACGGCCAGCGGCCACGGCAGCAGCAGCGCCAGCCCGGCGGCGACGACCGTCAGCAGCCCGCCCGCGGCGAGCCGGCGGCGGTGCGGGACCAGCAGGTCCCGGAACCGCCACAGCACCGCGGTCACCGGGTCACCCGCCCCGGCGGGGCGTGCTCGGCCGCCACCCCCGCCACGACGACGCGGTCGCGCTCCCGGGTCAGCCGCCCGGCCGCGTCCCGCAGCGGCACCCAGGCCACGCCGTCGACCTCGGCCGGGTCCGGGCGGCCGGTCGCCCCGGTGAGCGGGGTCATCAGCCAGTACCGGACCTGTTTGGCGCGGCGGTTGCGGTCCCGGTAGCGGACGCCCGTCACCTCGGCTCCGGCCCGGCAGCGCAGGCCGGTCTCCTCCCGCACCTCGCGCAGCGCCGCGTCGACGTCGGCCTCGCCCGGCTCCACCGCCCCCTTCGGCAGCGACCAGTCACCGCGCCGGGTCCGGTGCACGAGCAGCACCTCGGGACCGTCCGGGCCGGACCGCAGGACGACACCGCCCGCGGCGCGCCGGGCCGGGCCGGTCGTGTCGACGGGCAGCAGGTCCCGCAGCGCGGCCAGGTCGGCGAGCGGTCCGGCGAGCCCGGGTGGGCCGGTGGCGAGCAGCGCGTCCCGGGCGGGCCCCGGTGGGAGGTCGGCGGCCGTCACGGCGGTGCCGGCGAACAGGGTCGCGGCGGTGCCGGCCAGCAGCGCCGTGGCGGCCCGGTCCTGCAGGTCGCCGGCGACCGCGGCGACGACGGCGGGCCCGGAGCGGTGCCGGGCCCCCGGATCGCCGCCGAGCCCCGCGTCGGACGCCAGGGCGAGCACGATCCGCAGCTCGGCGGCGCGCCGGTGGACCGCGCCGGCGTCGCGGGGGTCGGTGTCGCGGGTGAGCTTGCGGAACCGCCGGTGCAGCAGCGGCGGGAGCAGCACGGTCGCGGGCAGGCCGGGGTCGCCGAGCGGGGCACCGTCGCGGAGCGGGATCCGGCCGGACGCGAGCTCGTCGAGGCACCCGTCGAGGCCGGCCCCGGTCACGACGAGCGGGGAGCGGCGGCGCAGGCGCAGGAGCGCGTCCCGGCGGGCCCGTGCCTCGCCGTCGCCGGCGACGGTGCCGAGCAGGTCGATCCGGACGTCCAGGTCGTGCCGCGCGGCGAGGTCACGGGCGGGTGCGTCGGTCGCGGCCCGGCACCGGACGGCGTGCTCCCGGTCGAGCAGCGGACGCAGCGAGCGGAGCTCGGTGCGCAGGGTGCCGAGTGCGTCGAGCGCGGCGGCGACCGACGGCGGGTCGGGCTCACCGGAGCGGGCGACGGTCCGCAGCCAGGCGGCCGCCGTCGCCGCGCTGCCGGCGAGCCGGGCCCGGGCCAGCGGTCCGGTGGCGGGCGGGCCGGCGTGGAACGCCCGGACCGGTGGGGTTCCCGCCGGCTCCCCGAGGGCCGCGGAGCCGGGTCGCGCGGCGGGATGCACGGGGGCGGGGTGCGCGGGCGCGGCGGGCGCGGCGGCGGTGGAGGTCGACACGCGAGGAACGGTGCCCGGCGGCCGGGTAACGGCACGCTGTGTGCGGGTTAAGCGTCGCCCGGACGCCGTGGAACACCCCTGGGGGGTATCGGTGTTGCACGCGACCGGCGATCCGGGAGGGTGATGGCGATGACGAGCGGAACGGCGGCCGGCGACCAGCACGGCATCCAGGAGGGTCACGGCGCACACGAGGGTCACGGCGGCCACGGCGGCCACGGCGGCCACGCCGCGATGTTCCGGGACCGTTTCGCGCTCACCCTGGTCCTGGCCGTCCCCGTCGTCGCGTTCAGCGAGATGGTCGGGATGCTGTTCGGCTACACCCCGCCGGCATGGTCGGTGTGGGTCCCGCCGGTCCTCGGCTCGGTGATCTTCTTCTGGGGCGGACGGCCGTTCCTCACCGGCGCCGTCACCGAGATCCGGACGCGCCGGCCCGGCATGATGCTGCTGATCGGCCTGGCGATCACCGTCGCCTACGTGGCCAGCCTGCTCAGCTCGCTCGGCATCGGCGGCCTGGACTTCTGGTGGGAGCTGGCGCTCCTCGTCGTGATCATGCTCCTGGGCCACTGGCTGGAGATGCGGGCGCTCGGCCAGGCCACCGGAGCGCTCGACGCCCTCGCCGCGCTGCTCCCCGACACCGCCGAGCGGATCGGGCCCGCCGGCGGCACCGAGTCCGTCTCCCCCGCCGATCTCGCGGTCGGCGACACCGTGCTCGTCCGGGCGGGCGGACGGGTCCCCGCCGACGGCACCGTCGTCGACGGCTCCGCCGAGGTCGACGAGTCGATGATCACCGGCGAGTCCCGGCCGGTCCCGCGGGAACGGGATGACCGGGTCGTCGCCGGGACCGTCGCGACCGACTCGTCACTGCGCGTACGGGTCGACGCGGTCGGCGAGGACACCGCGCTGTCGGGCATCCGCCGGCTGGTCGAGCGGGCGGCGGGGTCCCGGTCCCGCGCGCAGGCGCTCGCCGACCGCGCGGCCGCGCTGCTGTTCTGGTTCGCCGCCGGCGCGGGTGTGCTGACGTTCGCGGCGTGGACGCTGGCCGGCGACCTGCCCGGGGCCGTGACCCGCACGGTGACGGTGCTGGTGATCGCCTGCCCGCACGCGCTCGGCCTGGCGATCCCGCTGGTCGTCGCGATCTCGACGGCCCGCGCCGCGCGCGCCGGGATCCTCGTCACCGACCGGCTCGCGCTGGAGCGCACCCGCACCGTCGACACCGTGCTGTTCGACAAGACCGGCACGCTGACCACCGGCGCCCCGCACGTCGTCGGCGTCGCGGGTGAGGACGGCACCCTCGCGCTGGCCGCGGCCGTCGAGGCCGACAGCGAGCACCCGCTGGCCCGTGCGGTCGTCTCCGCGGCCGGCGGGCTCGTCGTGCCGGAGGCGCACGGGTTCCGCGCGCACACCGGGCGCGGGGTCACCGCGACCGTCGACGGCACGGAGGTCTCCGTCGGCGGCCCGGCCCTGCTGCGCGAACGGGGGATCGAGGTCCCCGCCGGCGTCGCCGCCACGACGGCCCCGTGGAGCCGGGACGGCGCCACCGTGCTGTACGTGGTGCGCGGGGGCGGTGGGGTGACCGGCGCGATCGGGCTCGCCGACACGGTCCGCCCCGAGTCGCGCGCCGCCGTCGGTGCGCTGCACGACCGCGGCGTCCGCGTCGTCATGGTCACCGGGGACGCCCGGCCGGTCGCCGAGGCGGTCGGCGTCGACCTCGGCGTCGACGAGGTGTTCGCCGAGGTCCTCCCGGACGGCAAGGACGACCGGGTCGCCGAGCTCCAGGACCGCGGCGCGGTCGTCGCGATGGTCGGGGACGGCGTCAACGACGCCCCCGCACTGGCCCGGGCCGACGTGGGCGTCGCGATCGGCGCGGGCACCGACGTCGCGATCTCCTCCGCCGGCGTCGTCCTGGCCTCGTCGGACCCGCGCGGCGTGCTGTCGGTGATCGAGCTGTCCCGGACCGGGTACCGGAAGATGCTGCAGAACCTGTGGTGGGCGGCCGGCTACAACCTGGTGTCGGTGCCGCTCGCCGCGGGCGTGCTGGCTCCGGTCGGGTTCGTGCTGCCGCCCGCGGTCGGCGCGGTGCTCATGAGCCTCTCGACGATCGTGGTGGCGCTCAACGCCCAGCTCCTCCGCCGGGTCGAGCTACGCCCCGAGCGGCTGGCCGGGTGAGGACCGCGGCGGCGCCGTCGTCCCGCGGACGACGAGCCGGGTGGGCAGCTCGACGCGCTCCGGCTCCGCGCCGCCGAGCGCGGTGAGCAGCGCCCGCGCGGCCAGCTCCCCCTGCCGCCGGACCGGCTGCCCGATGGTCGTCAGGTCGGCGACGGCGGCCATCTCGTGGTCGTCGAACCCGATCACCGAGATCTGGCCGGGCACGTCCACCCCGGCCCGGCGCAGCGTGCGGACCAGGCCGAGCGCCGCCTCGTCGGCCATCGCGAACACCGCCGTCGGCAGCCGGGGCAGCGAGAGCAGCGCCCCGGCCGCCGTGTCGCCGGCCTCGATGTCACCGCCCACCTCCAGCACCGGGCCGCGGGCGCGGCCGGACTCGGCGAGCGCGTCGGCCCAGCCGGCGTGGCGGGCCCGGGTGGTGACCCGGCCGCACGCCTCGTCCGGGTCGAACGAGACCAGCGCGACACCGTCGTGGCCGAGCCCGACCAGGTGCCGGACGGCCGCCCGGGCCCCGGCCCGGTCGTCGATCCCGATCCGCGGCCGGCCCGCCATCGTGTCGCCGACGGCGACGACCGGGACCCCGAGGTCGTCCAGCGCGGCCCGCTCCCCGTCGTCGACGGCGGACGCGACGACGATCAGGCCGTCGACCCGTCCGCGCACCGGGAGCGTCGCGAAGAAGTGCGCCCGCCCCGCGGGATCGCCGACGTTGTGCAGCTGCAGGGCGTGTCCCTCGGCGGACAGCACGGACTCGACCCCGGCGACGGCCTCGGCGAAGAACCAGCGGGTGGGGAACCGGGCGAGCACGGCCACGGTCAGACGGCGGGCCGGTGCCCGGTACCCGAGCGAGACCGCGGCCGACCGCACCCGCTGCCGGGTCTCGTCGGACACCGGGGTGCCCTCGCGCAGCGCGCGCGAGACCGTCGCCGGGGACACCCCGGCCAGCTGGGCCACCCGCCGGACACCCACCCGGCGGACGACCTCGTGCACCGGCTCGTCCGTCACGGGGGTCATCCTCCTCGGACCTCGACAGCGTTGCAACAGCGTGCAACAGTATGAAACATGACCGCCCACGCTCTCGACTGGTGGCGCAACGCCGTCGTCTACCAGGTCTACATCCGCAGCTTCGCCGACGGGAACGGCGACGGCACCGGCGACATCACCGGGCTCCGCGCGAAGCTCGACCACCTCGCGCGGCTCGGCGTCGACGCGATCTGGATCAACCCCTGGTACCCGTCGCCGCTGGCCGACGGCGGCTACGACGTCGCGGACTACCGGGCGATCAACCCGATGTTCGGCGACACCGCGCAGGCCGAGGCGCTGATCGCCGAGGCGCACGGGCGCGGCATCCGGGTGCTGCTCGACATCGTCCCCAACCACCACTCCGACCAGCACGCGTGGTTCCGCGCCGCACTCGACGCCGCGCCGGGCTCCCCCGAGCGGGCCCGCTACGTGTTCCGCGACGGCCGCGGGCCCGGCGGCGACGAGCCGCCGAACAACTGGCGGTCGATGTTCGGTGGACCGGCGTGGGAGCGCGTCCCGGACGGGCAGTGGTACCTGCACCTGTTCGACGTCACGCAGCCCGACGTCGACTGGGAGAACCCCGAGGTCCGCGCGGACTTCGAGGAGACGCTGCGGTTCTGGTTCGACCGGGGCGTCGACGGCTTCCGGATCGACGTCGCCAACTCGATGGTCAAGGAGCCGGGCCTGCCGGACCTCGTGGCGGGCGTCAACGACGTCCAGGACGGCGGCCACCCCTACCTCGACCGCGAGGGCGTGCACGAGGTCTACCGGTCGTGGCGCGCGATCGCCGACTCCTACGACCCGCCGAAGGTCTTCGTCGCCGAGGCGTGGGTGCCCGACCCCGTGCGGCTCGCGCGCTACCTGCGCCCGGACGAGCTGCAGACCGCGTTCGGCTTCAACTTCCTGACCGCGGCCTGGCTGGCCGACGACCTGCGCCGCAACATCGACGACGCGATCGCCGAGAACACCGCGGTCGGCGCTCCGGCGACCTGGGTGCTGTCCAACCACGACGTCTGCCGGCACCCGAGCCGGCTGGCCCGCAAGCCCGAGGCGGGCCGGGGCTGGAACCTCGACGACGTGCTCGAGCTCCCGGCCGACCCGGAGACCGGGCTGCGGCGGGCGCGGGCCGCGACCCTGCTGATGCTCGCCCTGCCCGGCACCGCGTACCTCTACCAGGGCGAGGAGTTCGGCCTGCCCGAGGTCGAGGACATCCCGGTCGAGAAGCTCGACGACCCCACCTGGGTGCTGTCCGGGCACACCAAGCGGGGTCGTGACGGGTGCCGCGTCCCGCTGCCCTGGGCCGCCGGCGAACCGTGGTTCGGCTTCGGGGGACCCGCCTGGCTCCCCCAGCCCGACGTCTTCGCCCGGCACGCGGCGGACGTCCAGGAGGCCGACCCGGACTCGGTGCTGCACCTGTACCGGGACGCCCTGGCGATCCGCAGGGCGCACCCGGCACTCGGCGGCGGGAGCCTGACCTGGCAGGACTCGCCGGAGGGCACCCTCGCGCTCAGCCGGACCTCCGACGAGGGCGATGGCGGGTTCACCGCACTGGTGAACGTGTCCTCCGCGCCGGTGTCACTGCCCGAGGACGCCGAGGTGATGCTGGCCAGCGGCCCGCTCACCCCGCGCGGCGAGGTCCCGGCCGACACCACCGTCTGGCTGCGCACCGCCTGACTCAGGCCACCACGGGCAGCCCGGAGAACCAGATCTCGCGCAGGGACCGCTCGGTCCAGCGCCAGACCCTGCGGGCGACGACCGGGTCGACGGCGTGGGCGGCCACCCCGCGCCCGGTCACCGGGTCCGCGGGACCGGCCTCGGCGAGGTCGGTGAAGTAGCGGCCGCTGATCCCGCCCACCAGCGGGGACGCGGCGAGCAGGGCGATCGTCGCGGCCCCGGCGTCCGGGTCGGTGCCGGGGTCCACGGCGTTGACCGAGATCCCGTCACCGGACCAGCGCCGGGCCGCCTCGACGGTGTGCAGCACCGCGGCGGTCCGCGACCGGGCGTGGGCCTCCTCCCGGTCGTACCGGGAGGACATGAACTGCGGGTCCTCGAGATCGAACTCCGCGAGCCGGTGCGCGGACGAGGTGACGTGCACGATCCGGGCACCGTCCACCGCGGTGAGGGCCCAGTGCAGGCCCGCGCTCAGCGAGGCGGGGCCGAGGTGGTTGACGGCGAGGTGCAGCTCCCACTCGTCGACGGTCCGGGTGAGCGGTGCACCCGCCACACCGGCGGCGTGCACGAGCATGTGGAGCGGGCCGTCCCAGAGCCGCACGAAGCGGGCGATCGAACGCTGGTCGGCGAGGTCGATCTCGCCGACGAGGACGTGCTCGTTGCCGGTCTCGGCGACGATCGCGGCGCGGGCGGCGGTACCGGCGTCGGCGTCGCGGACGGCCAGGGTGACCTCGGCGCCGGCGGCGGCCAGGGCGCGGGCGGCCGCCAGGCCGACGCCGGACGCGGCGCCGGTCACGACGGCGCGCCGCCCGGTCAGGTCGACGCCGTCGAGCACATCGGCGGCGGTGGGACCGGCGTGGACGACCTCGCCGGCGGTGGGCGGGACGGGGGCGATCGGGGATCGGGTGGTCGTGGACCGGAGGAACATGTGGGTGATCCCTTCTGTTCACCGGGGTACGCGGCGATCGGCGGCACTGCGCGGTGGCGTATCCGGGAGACAAAGAAACGGAGGACTCTCCGTATGACTCGGAACTCTATCCGGAGCGTCCTCCGCTTTGCAAGTCGTATCGTGGGGTCGATCGCGTTCGAGGAGGCACCTCATGGCCACCGGCACCGGCGGCACCGGCACCCGTCCCGCACTGCGGGCCGACGCCGCCCGCAACCGTGAACTGCTGCTCGCCGCAGCGGTCCGGGCGTTCACGGCGGAGAGCACCGGTGGCCCCGCACCCACGCTCGACGGCATCGCGAAGGACGCCGGCGTCGGCATCGGGACCCTCTACCGGCACTTCCCCAACCGGGACGCGCTGGTCGAGGCCGTCTACCGCAACGAGCTGGACCGGCTCTGCACGGCCGCGGGCGAGCTGCGCGCCGAACTGCCCGCCGACGAGGCGCTGCGGATGTGGATGGACCGCTTCGTCGACTACGTGATCACCAAGAAGCACCTGGCGGACTCGCTGCACGCGCTGGTCGCCTGCGGTCACAACCCGTTCGCGCAGAGCCGCGAGCGGATGATCGAGGCGGTGCGGTCGCTGCACGAGGCCGGCATCGCCGACGGCACGCTGCGGTCCGACGTGGACGCGGCGGACGTGCTGGTCGGGACCAGCGGGATCTGCATGGCGATCGCCGACCCGGAGGGCCGGAGCCAGGCCGGACGCCTGCTCGACCTGCTGGTCGACGGCCTCCGCACGCGCTGAGCCCACCACCGGGCGTGATCGTCCGGGCACGTAGGATCGGGACGGTTCCGGACACCGGGTCCGGATCGGCCTCGGAGGGACCATGGGCGAGCCGCTGCGGCGACGTCGCGAGCAGAGACCGGCCGTCACCGCGGCCCCGCCCGCGAGCCTCGTCGCCGCACCCGGGTACGGCGCCCGCCGGATGTACCAGGCGTATCTCGCCGCCTGGAACCGGCACGTCGACGCCGTGCTCACCGGGCCGCAGTTCGCCGTGCTGTCCGCGATCCGCGCCTACCCCGACTCCGACCAGAGCTCGCTCGCCGGCGCCGTCGCACTGGACACCTCGACGATGGCCGACGTCTGCCGCCGGATGGAGCGCCGCGGCCTGATCCTGCGCACCGAGTCGCCGCGCGACGCCCGCCGCAAGCTGCTGTCCCTCACCGACGACGGCGCCGCCGCGCTCGGGGAGGTGACCCGCCGTACCCGCCGGCTGGACCAGGAACTGCTCGCCGCCGTCCCGGAGGACCGTCGCGGCGAGATCGCCGGCCTGCTCAACACCCTCGGCGCGCACTGGGAGGCGGTCGCGGAACGCGACCCGCTCGACGACCCGGAGTGACCGCCGGACCGGCGTTCGTTAACAGGACGTCACCGCGCGTTGCGGTTCCGGTTCCACCTCGACCAAACTCTTGCGTATCCGGATAGTACGTGCTCGGATGACTTCTCGTGCGGGCTGCGTCACAGACGCCACGCGGCCCACCGGACGCGAGGAGGTACGTCGTGGCACCCAGCCAGTCCCTGGAGATCACGGTCGCCGGAGGCGGCCTGGGCGGGCTCACCGCCGCGCTGGCCCTGCGCCAGCAGGGCTTCCGGGTCACCGTGCTGGAGGCCGCTCCGCAGCTCGGGGAGGTGGGGGCCGGGATCCAGACCGCCCCGAACGCCAGCCGGGTGCTGATCGGTCTCGGCCTGCGGGCCGAGATGGAGCGGATCCACACCGCACCTCAGGACCAGGTCCGCCGGCGCTGGGCCGACGGCAGCGTCATCGCGCAGCTCCCGCTCGGGCGGTCGGTGGTCGACGCCTACGGCGCGCCCTACTGGCACTACCACCGGGCCGACCTGCACCGGATCCTGCTCGACGCCTGCCTCGACCCGGAGGGCCCGGGGCCGGTCGTCGACGTGCACACCGACGCGAAGGTCGTGGAGCTGGACCGCGGCGACGCCGCCAGGCCGGTCGCCGTCACCGCCCGCGGCGAGCGCTTCGCCGGTGACGTCGTGGTCGGCGCGGACGGCATCCGGTCGTCCGTCCGCGACCTCGCCGGGTTCGACGACTCCCTGGTCTTCTCCGGCGAGATGGCCTACCGGGCACTGATCCCGGGCGACCTGATCGCCGCCGACCCGGCCACCCGCTTCCTCGTCGACCGCTACCACTCGACGATCTGGTACGGCCCGGACAAGCACCTCGTGCACTACGTGGTGCGGCAGGGCGAGTTCCTGAACATCGTCGCGATCGTGCCCTGTTCGCCCCGGGTCGAGCGGGACTGGACGGCGCCGGCGTCGGCCGAGGAGATGGTCGAGGCCTTCTCCGACTGGGACGACCGCGTCCCGGCGATGCTGGCCAAGGCCAAGGACGACGTCGCCGCCTTCGCCCTCTACCGCCGCCGCCGGGACCCGGTGTGGGTCGACGGCCGGGTCGCCCTGCTCGGTGACGCCTGCCACGCGATGCTCCCCTACCAGGCCCAGGGCGCCTCCCAGGCGATGGAGGACGCGGCGGTGCTCGCCGAGGAGCTGGGCGCCGCCGGACGGTCCGGTGTGGACGGCGCGTTGACCCGCTACGTGCACCGCCGCGCCAAGCACGCCGGGATGGTGCAGGACGCATCGCTGCAGAACATGGCCTTCTACCACCTGCCCGACGGCCCCGAGCAGCGTGCGCGGGACGAGAAGCTCGCCCGCTTCGACGGTGAGTCCGACGTCTCCTACGACTGGCTCTGGCGCGGATCGCCGCTGCACGATCCCGACAACGAGGCCATCACCTACCAGTTCGCCCGCTGAGCTGCGTTCCCGCCACACACGACAGGAGTACCGACATGCAGACCAGGTCGTCCAGGACCTGCCCTGGCGGTGGAACGTCCAGGGGAAGATCTTCATCATCGGTGGCCTCGGCTACATGTTCGACGCGTGGGACGTCGCCCTCAACGGCTTCCTCACCCCGCTGCTCGGCACCGAGTTCGACCTCTCCACCGGGCAGCGCGGGCTGGTCGCCACGGCGAACCTGGTCGGCATGGCGGTCGGCGCCGTCGCGTTCGGCACGATCGCCGACCGGATGGGCCGCAAGCGCGCCTTCAGCATCACGCTGCTGATCTTCGCGTTGTTCTCGGTGCTCGGCGCGCTGTCGCCGAGCTGGGAGATCTTCCTGGCACTGCGGTTCCTGGCCGGTGTCGGCCTCGGTGGCTGCATCCCGGTCGACTACGCGATCGTCAGCGAGTTCTCACCACGCAAGCAACGCGGCAGGGTGCTCGCCGCGATGGACGGCTGGTGGCCGATCGGCACCACGCTGGCCGGGCTCTCGGCGACCCTGCTGGTCCCGGTCGAGGGCAACTGGCGCTGGATGCTCGCCCTGATGGTGCTGCCCGCGATCCTGCTGTTCTGGATCCGCCGCGGTGTCCCGGAGTCCCCACTGTACCTGGCCCGCACCGGCCGCGAGGCCGAGGCCCGCGTCGTCATCGACGACCTGGTCCGCCGCACCGGCGCCACCCCGGAGCCCTACGCGATCGCCGCCGTCGCCCCGGAGCCCGTCCGGTCCGGCCGGCGCGGCGTCGGTGCCGTCGCCGAGCAGCTGAAGCTGGTCTGGGCGTTCTCGCCGCGGATCACCGGCGTCGCGTGGTCGCTGTTCATCACGGTCATGGTCGTCTACTACGCCGCGCTGTCCTGGATGCCGTCGATCCTGCGCGCCCAGGGCATGGGCGAGGTCGCCGCGTTCGGCTCCACGACGGTGATGAACGCCGTCGGCATCCTCGGCGTGATCACCTCGGTGCTGCTGGTCGAGACGCTCGGCCGCAAGTGGGTCATCGGTATCGCGGCACCACTGGCCGCGCTGTCGCTGATCGTGTTCTCTCTGGTCATGGAGTCGTCGGCGGCGGCGATCGCGATGATCGCGGTGTTCGGGTTCTTCGCCCTGGTCGTCATCCCGGTCATGTACGCCTACGTCTCCGAGCTCTACCCGACCGAGCTGCGGGCGTCCGGGTTCGGCTGGGCGTCGTCGTCGAGCCGGGCGGTCACCGGGTTCGTCCCGCTGGTCTTCGGCAGCCTGCTGTGGCCGGTGCTGGGCCTCCCGCTGACCTTCACCCTGATGGGCCTGCTCGTCGTCGCCGCGGTGGTGTTCATGGCGCTCGGCGCGCCGGAGACCCGCGGCCGCGAGCTGGACAGGATCACCGGGACCGAGGAGCAGACCGACGCGCAGGTGGTGGAGAAGGCGTGAAACCCGCTCCCTTCACCTACCACCGGGCGTCGTCGGTCACCGGTGCGGTGGCCCTGCTCGGCGAGCTGGCCGAGGAGGAACCGAAGATCCTGGCCGGCGGGCAGAGCCTGGTCGCGATGATGAACTACCGGATGGCCCGCCCCGGGCACCTGGTCGACATCACCCACGTGCCCGGCCTGGCCGGGATCCGCCGTGACGGCGGCGCCCTGCGGATCGGTGCGCTGACCACCCACCGCGACGTCGAGAAGGCCGATCTCGGGCCGGACTTCGCGGTGCTGTCCCGGACCATGCGGTGGGTCGGCCACCTGCCGATCCGCACCCGGGGCACGGTGGGCGGCAGCATCGCCCACGCCGACGCGACGGCCGAGTGGTGCCTGCTCGCCGTCCTGCTGGACGCGGTGATCGTCGTCGAGGGCCCGGCCGGACGGCGCGACGTCGCCGCCGGCGGGTTCTTCCTCGGGCCCTTCACCACGGCGCTGGAGCCGGACGAGGTGATCGTCGAGATCGTCTTCCCGCGCCCGGCACCGCGCGCCGCGCTGACCGAGTACGCCGACCGGCGGGGCGACTTCGCCGTCGTCGCGGCGGGGGTGGACCTGGACACGGAGTCGGTCGTGCTGGGCGGGGTCGGTTCCGTGCCGGTCGCCGTCCGCCCGGCCGGCTCCCCCGGCGAGGTCGCGGACGGTCTCGACCTGCGCGACGAGCCGGGCGTCCCGGCGTCGTACCGGCGCGGGCTGGTCCGGACGCTCGTCGCCCGCGCACGGGAGGAGGTGCCCGATGCGTGAGCCCGGGTTCCGGACCGACGGGACGTGGGTCGGCGCGGACGTGCCGCGCCGCGAGGACCCGCGGCTGCTCGCCGGCCGCGGCCGGTTCGTCGACGACATCACGCTGCCGCGGATGCTGCACGCCGCGTTCGTCCGCAGCACCGAGGCGCACGCCCTGCTCACCTCGGTCGACCTCTCCGAGGTGCGCGGGGTGCCGGGCGTCGTCGCCGCGTTCGACGCCGCCGGCCTCGGTCTCGCCGACATCACCGCCCTGCTGGACCGGCCCGCCGAGGAGTTCACGCCGACGTCGATGCCGGTGCTGGCCCGCGACAAGGTGCGCTACGTCGGCGAGCCGGTCGCCGTCGTCCTCGCGACCGACCCGTACGCCGCCGAGGACGGCGTCGAGGCCGCGGTCGTCGACTATGAGCCGCTCGACCCGGTGGTGACCGAGACCGCCGCGCTCGCCGCGGCCGGTGCCCCGGTGCACGACGAGGCGCCGGGCAACGTGCTCGTCGACGTCTCGCTGTTCGCCACCGAGGGCATCGACGCCGTCTTCGACGCCGCCCACACGGTGGTGTCCGTCGAGGCCCGCACCGGGCGGCAGAACGCCCTGCCGCTGGAGACCCGCGGCGTCGTCGCCGACTGGGACGACCGCGACGAGCAGCTGCTCGTGCGCACCTGCACCCAGGTCCCGCACCAGGTCCGGACCGTCCTCGCCCGCTGTGCCGGGCTCGACGAGAAGCAGGTCCGGGTCACCGTGCCGGACATGGGCGGCGGGTTCGGGCAGAAGTGCGTCGTCGGCCGCGAGGAGATCGCCGCCGCGGCCGCCGCCCGCCGGCTGCGCCGGCCGGTGAAGTGGATCGAGGACCGCCGGGAGGCGCTGACCGCGAGCTTCCTCGCCCGCGAGCAGCACTACACGGCCCGGGCCGCGTTCGACGCCGACGGCGCGATCCTGGCGCTGGAGGCCGACGTCGTCTGCGACATGGGCGCCTACTCCTGCTACCCGTTCACCGCCGGGATCGAGCCCCTGATGGCGTCGGCCGAGATGCCCGGCGTCTACCGGGTCCCGGCCTACCGGGTCCGGGGCCGCGCGGTCACGACCAACAAGGCGCCGACCGCGCCGTACCGCGGGGTGTCCCGCCCGCAGTACGTGATGGTGATGGAGCGCCTGATGGAGCGCGCCGCCCGGTCGCTCGGGCTCGACGCGCTCGACGTCCGCCGCCGCAACCTGATCACCGAGTTCCCCTACCGCGGGATCAACAACATCACCTACGACCCCGGGTCCTACCTCGAGTCCCTCGACCTGTGCGAGCGGGTGCTGCGCGACGAGGGCTGGCACCGCCACACCGAGCCCGGCCGCGTCGTCGGGATCGGGTACTCCTGCTTCTCCGAGCGCACCGGCTACGGCTCGGGCGCCTTCGCCCAGCGGAAGATGCAGGTCGTGCCCGGCTTCGACCTCTCCCAGATCACGATGGACCTCGACGGGACCGTGTCGGTCACCACCGGCACGCTGTCGCACGGCCAGAGCCACGAGACGACGTTCGCCCAGATCGTCGCCGACCGGCTCGGGGTGCCCTACGACAAGGTCAAGATCGTGCAGGGTGACACCGACCGGATCACCTACGGCTGGGGCTCGTTCGCGTCCCGCTCGGTCACCATCGGCGGCTCCGCGGCGTCGGCCGCCGCGGTGAAGCTCGGCGACCAGCTCCGCGCGCTGGCCGCGCACCTGGCCGGGGTCGACGTCGACACCTGCGAGCTCGACGGCCGCGGCGGCGTCCGCGCCGCTGACCGCACGCTGCCCTTCACCGAGCTCGCCGAGGTCGCCTACCTGCGGTCGCACCTGCTGCCCAAGGACGTCGGCCCCGGGCTGACGGCGACGGCGAGCTTCGACGTCGGCGGCGACGGCACGTTCTCCAACGCCACCCACGGCTGCGTGGTCGCGCTCGACCCCGGCACCGGCGGCGTCGAGATCCTCCGCTACGTGTGCGTGGAGGACTGCGGCGTCGCGATCCACCCGCGGGTCGTGGAGGGCCAGGCCCGCGGCGGCATCGCCCAGGGCATCGCCGGTGCGCTGTTCGAGGAGGTCCTCTACGACGAGGCCGGCCAGCCGCTGGCGCCGAGCTTCATGGAGTACAAGGTGCCGACCGCCGCCGAGATCCCGGACGTGCGGATCGAGCACCTCGAGACGCCGTGCGCGTTCACCGCGAACGGGGCGAAGGGCGCCGGCGAGGGTGGCACGATCGGCGCGCCGGCCGCCGTCCTCAACGCCGTCAACGACGCCCTGCGCGGCACCGGCGTCGAGCTGGACTCCACCCCGATCCCCCGGCACGCGATCTTCGCGGCTCTCGCGCCGCACGAGGAGGCGTCATGACCGACGTGCAGCTGGTCGAGCTGACCGTCAACTCCGAGCGCCACGAGCTGGCGATCCCGCCGCGCCGCACCCTCGCCGACGTGCTGCGCCACGACCTCGGCCTCACCGGCACGCACGTCGGCTGCGAGCACGGCATCTGCGGGGCGTGCACCGTCCTCGTCGACGGCCGCCCCGCGCGCGCCTGCCTGCTGTTCGCCGCGCAGGTCGAGAACGCGGAGATCCGCACCGTCGAGTCGCTGGCGGGCCCCGACGGCGAGCTGTCGGACCTGCAGCGCTGCTTCGGCGAGCACCACGGGCTGCAGTGCGGGTTCTGCACCCCCGGCTTCCTGATGCTCGCCGAGGGGTTCCTCGCCGAGGAGCCCGGCGCGACCCGCGAGGAGATCCGCGAGGTCGTCGCCTCGAACCTCTGCCGGTGCACCGGCTACCAGACCGTCGTGGACGCGGTCGACGACTGCGCGTCCCGCCGCCGTGCGAGCCTCCAGGCCGCACTCGACACCGCAGGGAGCACCCGTTGAGTCTGCACGGAGAGTCCACCGACGCCACCTACTCGCGCGCCGGGTTCGGGGCCGAGACCCGCCGGGGGCCGCGGCCCGCCGTCGTCGTCGTCGACCTGACGGCCGGGTTCACCGACCCGGCGTACCCGACCGGGGCGGACCTGACCGACGTCGTCGCGGCGACGTCGTCGCTGGTCGAGGCGGCCCGGGCGGCCGGGGCCCCGGTCGTCTGGACGACCATCGCCTTCTCCCCCGCCGAGCTCGACACGCTGCCGTGGCTGGTGAAGGTGCCGGGCATGCGCGGGCTCGCCGAGGGCTCGCCGTCGGTCGCGCTCGACACCCGGCTGCCGGTCGGCGAGCGCGACCACGTGCTCACCAAGAAGGGTGCCTCGGCGTTCTTCGAGACCGGTCTCGCCGCGTTCCTCACCGCGGCCGGGGTGGACACCGTGCTGGTCTGCGGCGCCACCACCAGCGGCTGCGTGCGCGCCACCGCCGTCGACGCGGTGCAGTCCGGGTTCGGTGTGCTCGTCCCGCGCGAGTGCGTCGGCGACCGGGCCGACGGCCCGCACGAGGCCAACCTGTTCGACATCGGAGCGAAGTACGGCGACGTGATCTCCCTCGGCGACGCGCTCGGGTACCTGAAGGAGATCGCATGACCCCGACGACGGCGACGCTCACCACCCGCCAGGTCCGCCAGGACGCGCTGGCCGACCTCGCCGACGTGCCCGCCGTGTCCCGCTGGGTGCGCAACGGCGACGTCCGCCTGCACCTGCTCGACTACTGCGGCCCCGGGGTCCCCGTGCTCGTCCTGCCCGGCATCACCAGCCCGGCGGTCACGATGGACTTCGTCGCGCGCGAGCTCACCGACGGCTTCCGCCCGGTGGTGCTCGACGTCCGCGGCCGTGGCCTGTCCGACACCGGCACCTCGTGGACGCTCGACGACTACGCGGGCGACGTGCTCGCCGTCCTGGAGGGGCTCGGCCTCGGGTCCGAGACGATCCTGTTCGGACACTCCATGGGCGCCCGGATCGCCGCCGTCGCCGCGACACGGCGCCCGGTCCGCGGCGCGGTGCTGGTCGACCCGCCGCTGTCCGGGCCCGGCCGCGACCCGTACCCGACGACCCTGGAGGCGTTCCTCGGGCAGCTGCACGAGGCGCAGCGCGGCACCGACGCCGACGAGGTCGCCCGCGCCTGGCCGCGCTGGCCGCGGGCGGAGCAGGAGCTGCGGGCACGGTGGCTCTCGTCCTGCGACGAGGCCGCGATCCGCGCGACCCACGCCGGGTTCGAGAGCGAGGACTTCTTCACCGCGTGGCCGGAGGTCCCCGGGCCGGTCACCGTCCTGTACGGCGACGGCTCCCCCGTGGTCCCCGCCGCCGGGGTCGCCGAGATCGGCGCGGCGAACCCGGCCGCCCGGCTCGCCGGCGTCCCGGACGCCGGGCACATGGTGTTCTGGGACAACCCGCCCGCGGCACTGACTCTGCTGCGCGAGGCGCTGGAGCACGCCGCCGGCTGAGCCGGTCCCCGCCGCACGGCACGCCGTGCACCCGTCACACCGACCGCCGGGTGCATGGCGTGCCGTTCGGGCGTCGGCTCGGTGTTCGGCGCGGTGCCCGGCGCGGTGCCCGGCCGTCGTGCCGGGCCGGGGACGGCGGGATTACCGTGGCCGGGTGCGTCCCCGAACCCGATCCGGCCGTCGCGTGTCCGTCCGGGCCGCCACCGTCGCGGTGGCGGCCCTCCTCGTGCTCGCCGGGTGCGGGACCGGCCCGGCGACCACCCGGACCACCACCGGCGAGGGCACGAGTGCCTCCGACCGCGTCGGCGCCCCCGGCCTCGACGCCCTGCGCACCAAGTTCCGGTTCTTCGCCGAGGACACCTGCTTCGACGGCGACCCGGCGCAGGTCTTCCCGCGCTGCGGGCGGTTCGTCACCGAGATCCGCAACGTCGTCGGGCAGGTCCGCCGGGACGCGCCCGCCGCGGCCCCGCAGGCCGACGCCACCGAGGCGGCCGTCGACCGGTTCACCGCGGGCTGCGCGACCGATCCGGGCACGGTCGGCGGCGGCGACCCGGCCACCTGCGGCCCCGCCTTCCGCGAGGTGCAGGAGGCCGTGCAGGGCATGGCGACCGCGGTCGGTGCCCCCGGCTGATCCGCCTCAGGCGGTGAGCAGCGCGTCCACCTCGGCCCGGGTCGGGGCCGTCGCCGGGCCGTGCCGGGTCACGGCGAGCGCCGCGGCGGCGTTCGCCCGGCGCGCGGCGACGGCCCACCCGGCGCCGCGCAGCAGCTCGGCGGCGAGAACCCCGCAGTGCGCGTCCCCGGCCCCGTTGGTGTCGACCGCCCGCACGGACGGCGCCGGGACCTGCTCGGCCCGCCCGTCCCGGACCAGCACGCAGCCCGCGGCGCCGTCGCGCACCACGACCACCGCACCGTCCGGGAGCCGCCGGGCGAGCTCGCGGCCCGCGGCGGTGGCATCCGGTTCACCGGACAGCAGCTTCGCCTCCCGGGCGTTGCAGCTGAGCACCCCGGTCGCCGCGAGCATCCGGGCCCACGTCCCGGCCGGGACGTCGCCGACCAGCGGTCCGGGATCGAGCAGCACGGTGCCGGCGGTGTCCGCCGCAGCCTCCACGACCTGGGCGGCCTTGTCCGGGACGAGCAGGCTGTAGCCGGACACGTAGAGCACGTCGTCCGGTCCGGTCGGCGGCAGCCCGCCCGCCAGGCCGGACTCCACGCCGCTGCCGGTCACGAACGTCCGCTCACCGGACGGCTCGACCAGCGTCACGCAGATCCCGGTGTCGCCACCGGCGTCGGGCGGTGCCGCGACCTGCACGCCCTCGGCGGCCAGCGCCGCCCGGACCAGCTCGCCGCGGGGCCCGGTGCCGTGGCCACCGGCGTAGAGCACCGGGGCACCGGCCCGGGCGGCCGCGGCGACGACGTTGAACCCGCCCCCGGGCAGCATCGCGGTGTCCGAGGCCATGACGTCCCCGCCCGGCGGCGGCAGCGCGGGCACCCGCATGACCAGGTCGACGAGCACCTGGCCGGTGTGCACCAGCCGGCCGCTCACCGCGGCTCCCGGGACCCGCCGAGCAGCGCGTACGCCCCGGCCGCCACGACGAAGGTGATCACCCAGGCCAGCCCGTTCTCACCGAACCAGGTCCCGGCCAGCGGCCCGGTGAACCACGGCTGCGACGAGGGACCGACGGTCGCGAACAGGTACCCGGCGACGATCGCGAGCGCCCAGGCCGTGGTCGCCCGCGGCTCGATCCCGGCGCGGTACCAGTAGCGGCTGGTGCGCCCGGTGTCCATCAGCGCGTCCGGGTCGTAGTGGGTGCGCCGCAGCATGTCGACCGCGAACACCCCGACCCACGCGGTGATCGGCACGGCCAGCGCGCTGATGAAGGCGATGAAGGGCGTGTAGAAGCCGTCGGCGACGAGCATGAAGTAGATCGCCCCGGCGAACGTCACCAGCACGTCGACGACGACCGCGTACACCCGCGGGAGCCGCACGCCGAGGGTCAGGGTGGTGAGCCCGGCCGAGTACACCGAGAGGTGGTTGGAGAGCAGCAGGCCGCCGAACGCGGCGACCAGGTACGGGATCGCCATCCAGGCCGGGAGGAGGTCGCGGATCGCGGCGACCGGGTCACCGGCCTCGGCGAGCGCGGGATCACCGGCGGCGAGCAGGCTGCCCAGCGAGATCAGCAGCACCAGCGGGATCCCGGCACCGGCGGCCGCCGACAGCACGAGCGACCCGGCCCGCACCGACGGCGACTGGTAGCGGGACATGTCGGCCGAGGCGTTCGCCCAGCCGATGCCCGTCCCGGCGGCGATCACGCCGACCGCGGCCACCACCGCACCGGTGGGCGCGGGCGTCGCCGCGGCGACGGCCGTCCAGTCCACGGTGGCCACCAGGAAGCCGCCGACCAGGATGTTCAGCGCCCCGAACACCCAGGTCGCCCAGCGCTGGACGGCCACCAGCACGCCGTGCCCGAGCCCGGCGACCAGCACCGTGCAGAGCACGAACACCGCGATGCAGGCGATCATGATCACCGGATGGTCCTTCGCCGCCGGGCTGGTACCCGCGACGATGGTGACCAGCGAGAGCAGGGCGAACGCGGCCGTCGTCGTGTTGACGGTCTCCCAGCCGAGCCGGGAGAGCAGCGACACCAGCGTCGGGCCGATGTTGCCCCGCACACCGAACACGGCCCGGGACAGCGTCAGTCCGGGGGCGCCGCCGCGGCGGCCCGCGATCGAGACCGCGCCGACGATGGCGAACGACCCGACCGCGCCCAGCACGGCGGCGATCACCGCCTGCCAGACCGTGAGCCCGGACGCGACCAGCGTCGCCCCCAGCGGGAGGCCGAGGATCGAGATGTTGGCGGCGAACCAGACCCAGAAGAGCTCGCCCGGACGCCCGTGCCGCTCGGCGACGGGGACGGGCTCGATGCCGCGGGTCTCGAGCGCTCCGCCGGCGGTACCGGCGTCGGTCTCGGTGGTACCGGTGGCCATGGCGGCCTCCTATCGGGCGGTGGACCGGAGGTGGAGCAGCCCCGCGACCACGTCGTCGAGGGGGTCGAGCAGCGGTGCGTTGACCCGGCGCACGGTCGCGACGAGATCGGTGGGCAGGCCCGCGGCACCGTGCACCGCGCCGAGGACGGCGCCGCAGATCGCGGCGACCGTGTCGGTGTCCCCGCCCAGCGACGCGGCGGTGACCAGCGCGGCCCGCGGGTCGTCACCGAGTGCTGCGGCCAGGCCGAACGCGGCGACGACCGACTCGGTGGCCGTCACCGAGGTCCCGACGACACCGGCGACGGCGTCGGCGAGGGCGTCCGGGGCGAGCCCGGGCAGCATCCGGCGGGCGACCACCAGCCGGTCGGCGACCGAGGCACCGGCCGCCCACCCGCCGCGGCCGGCACCGGCCCGGGCCGCGTCCACCGCGGCGTCCAGCGCGGCGGGGAGCCCCGCACCGGACACCGCGGTGGAGACCGCGGCGGCGACCGCCGCGGCGGCGGCGATCCCGGGCGCGGTGTGGTGGGTGACGACCGCGGACTCCACGACGGCGTCGAGCAGCCGCGCCCCGGTGCAGGCGATGCCGACGGGGGCGACCCGCATCGCGGCGCCGTTGGTGACACCGTCGCGGCCGGCCCGCTCGGGGGACTCGCCGTCGGCGAGCCGGGTCAGCGCGAGCTTCGTGGAGGGGCCGAGCAGGTCCCGTGACCCGCGCCGGATCATCTCCTGCTCCCAGTCCTCGAGCGCGGCCGCGAACACCCGCGGCGGCACCCGCCCGTCGTGGGCGACGAGGATCCGGGCGAGCAGCAGGGCCTGCTCGGTGTCGTCGGTGACGGTCCCGGCGGGGAGCTTCGGGGCGATCGGCTGGTCGTCGGCGCCGTCGAGGAGCCGGTCGACGACGCCGTAGCGCTCCGCGATCGCCTCCCGCGACATCGACTGGGTCGGCATGCCGAGCGCGTCGCCGACGGCGAGGCCGAGCAGCGCGCCGAGCGCGCGGTCGTGCTCGCCGCTCACCGGGCGTCCCCGGCCGTCGTGGTGCCGCCGAACGCGAGGTGGAACCGGAAGCGCTGCGGGTCGAGGAGGCTGACGACGTGCTCGGCGAGCGCGCCGTCGGCGGTGCGGGTGACCCGCACCGCCCGCAGGAACAGCTCGCCCGGCGTCCGTTCGAGGCGGACGGCGTCGGCGGCGTCGAGGGGTTCCGCCGAGATCCACTGCTCGCCGCCGGCGCCGTGCAGGCCGGCCGCGGCGAGGGTGGCGGTGATGGAGCCGTCGACGAGGCCGCGGTCCGGGAGCCCGGCGAGCGCTCCGCCCGCCGGGAGCGACGCGGTCTCCAGCGAGACGGGGCGGCCGTCGGCGCGCCGCAGCCGCCGGACGGTGACCAGCGGTCCCTCGCGCTCCGCGACGGCCGGGTCGCCGCCCGCGGTGATGCCGAGCAGCTCGGTGGTGACCTCGGCGCCCGCACCGGCGAGCGCGCGGGCCCAGCCGACCTGCTGGTCGAGCGGCGCCCCGTCGAAGGTGACGAACGAGCCGACCCCGGTCTCGGTGGCGATGAGGTCGCGACGCTGGAGCTCGGCGAGCGCACTGCGCACGGTCCCGCGGGACACCTCGTAGGTCTGCGCGAGCTGGTTCTCCCCCGGCAGGCGCTCGCCGTGCACAAGCAGGCCGGAACGGATCCGGCCGGTCAGGTCCGCGACGAGCCGGGCCCGCTTGCCCCGGCCACCCTGTTCAGACATGTACAAACATGTACAGCACGATGCCGGGCCCTGTCCAGACCCCGTTCACCGGCCCCGACCTGCGCGGATCCGGCCACGCCGACGGGCCCGCACCCCGTGTCGGGGTACGGGCCACGGGCGGCGGCGGTCAGCCGGCCAGCAGCGCCCCGGCGCCGGGGACCCGCGGGTCGAGACCCAGCTCGGTGAGGATCCGGTGGGTGGTCGCGGTGGCCGCGGACAGCACGGGGATGCCGATCTCGTCCTGCACCGGCTGGACCGAGGGCAGCGACGGCATCTGCACGCAGGCACTGAGCACGAGCGCGTCGGCGCGGGTGAGGTCGAGCCTCCGGTGGTGCTCGCGCAGGTCGGCCGGGTCCAGCCGGGCGACGGCGAGGTTGTCCGGCACCTCCAGCGACAGCGCGTCCACGACCTCGACGCCGGCGTCCTCGATGTAGGTGACGACCGCCTTCGTCAGCGGCTCCATGTACGGCGTGATGATCGCGACCCGCCGCGCCCCGAGCGCGGCGATGCCCGACAGCAGCGCGCCGGCGCTGGACACGACCGGCGCCTCCGAGCCCTCGGCCCGCAACGCCGCGGTGATGTCGTCCTCGGCGGTGCAGTGGTAGCCGGGCCCCTGGGCCATGATCGCGACGAGGCACGCGGTGGCGACGACGTCCGGACGGGCGTCGGCCAGCTCGGTGGCGGCCCGCTGGGCCTGGGCGTTCATCGCGCGCAGCTGCTCGGGGGTCACGTGCTGCATCCGGGCCCGGGCGGCGTGGAAGACGAAGCGGTCGCCGGGCAGCGCGTCCTCGCGGGCACGCAGCATCCGCGGCAGCTCGGTCTCCATCGTGAGGTTCGAGCTCGGGACGATCATCCCGATGTGGTGGTCGGTCATCGGCGGTTCACCGGCCGCATCTCGGGCACGGTGAGCGCACCGGCGTCGACGATCAGCTCGTCGTCGAGGTAGAGGGAGTTGCCGCGCATCGGGATGTCGAAGTGGCAGGCGGTGTCGTTCGGGCCGCCGAGCTCGTTGTTCGGGCCGATGGAGAACATGACGTTGCCGTAGAAGCTGCGCAGCTCCATCCCCATGCCGCCGCCGAACTGGGTGAGCCCGTGCCAGTGCGCGCGCTCGTCGAGACCCCAGCCGACGTGGCTCATGCCGTAGCCGCGCGGGTCGTCGAAGCTCTCGATGTAGGAGCGCAGGAGGTCCGCGTCGAGTCCCGAGGAGCCGGCGCCGCCGCGGATGTCGCGGATGAAGCCCTCCTCGATGGTGATCTCCACCGGGGTCTGCACGTAGGTGTTGAACGGCAGCAGCACGTCCCCGGGTGCGAGGACGATCTTCCCGTCGACGCCGGTGTCCGACCCGCCGGTGAACACGAACGCGGCCGGCCAGTGGTCCCAGCGGCCGGGGGTGTCGGTGTAGCCGTACTCGCTCATGGTCGGGTACATGCCGAGCTGATAGGTGACGTCGATGCCGTGCGGGCTGGTGATCCGCATGGCCGACGCCTTGGCGAGGAGCTCGGCGCCGGTCTCGACGCGCTCGCGCAGCTCGGTGGTCGGCATCAGCCGGGCGAGCAGCTCGGGCGGCTCGACGGCGGTGAGGATCCGGGTGCCGGCGTCCTGGATCGCGAACTGCTCGGGCGAGAAGAGCAGGAACGTGCAGTCGACGACCATGTCGGCGGCCTTCAGGGCGTCGACGGCCAGCGGGATGTTCCCCAGGCCGGAGTCACCCACCGCCCAGGCGCCGTTCGCGCTCGCCGGGGACGGCAGGCGCATGTGGTAGCCGGTCGCGCCGAGCTTCTGGATCGCCCAGAGGAAGGCGTCGGCGTACTCGGTCCGCTCCGCGCCCCGGGTCAGCACCACGACGGTCTCGCCCTCGTGCACGCCGGACAGGGTCAGCTGCTGCAGACAGATGTCGTTGAACAGGTTCTGGTCCATCGCGACCACCTCCATGGCTCGTCCTGTTAATCCGAGCACGTACTATCCGGGTACGCAAGACCTGGGCGGGGCCGAAACAGGACCGTCACGCGCGGGCGGCTACTCCGGGGTGCCGTCGCAGACCGACATCAGGGCACGGCCGAGGGCGGCCCGGTGCACGTCGTCGAGCGTCGCCGACCGGGTGACCGCGGCCTGCGCGAGCGACGACGCGCAGTCCTCGTGTGCCCGGGCGGGTGTCGCCAGCTTCAGCGCGGCGACCAGCTCGTCGCCGATCCGGTCGAGCTCCGGGCGCACCTGCGCCAGGTCCACCGGGGCGGGGCGGGCGCCGGGCTGCTCGGTCCAGCGCCGGAGCAGGTCCTCCTGCACCTGGGTGCTCGCCGCGATCTGGTCGGCGAACACCCGGGCGGTCCACTCGGGATCGACGCCGTCGCGGGCCGCGTCGGCGCGGGCGTCGTCGACGACGACCTTCTCCCGGGCCGGGTCGGTGACCGGCTGCCCGGTACCGGCCTTGGCGGCGGCGACGCGGTCGGACAGCACCGCCCGCTCGGCCGCGAGATCGACGACCCGGGTCAGCCCGTCGGCGGGGGCCGCGCCCGCCGGGCCGTCCGTCAGCGGCTCGGGCGGGTCGCCGCACCCGGCCACCAGGGCGACGACCGCGACGGAGGCGGCGACGACAGCGGCACGACGGCGGATCCCGGTCACGCGCAGGACCCTACGCCCCCCCACCGGACGGCCGCGCCGCGCCACCCGCCGGTCCGTCCGGGCACGTCCGGCCCGCACCGAGATGCAGGTCAGCGCGAGTCGTCGATCTCCCGGCGACGCCGAGCTGCATCTCGACGAGGCCGGGGCGGGATCGGGATGCTGACCGGCGTGGACTCGACGGTGATCCTCGAAGCGGCCCTGAACGGCACGACGACGCGGGAGCAGAACCCGCACGTCCCCCGCAACCCGGGGGAGGTCACCGAGCAGGCCCTGGAGGCGCTCGACCTCGGTGCCGCGATCGTGCACAACCACAACGACGAGCCGATGTTCACCCGGGACGGGGTGCACGCCGTCGAGCCGTACGTGCAGGCGTGGGAACCGGTGCTCGCCCGCCACCCCGACGCCCTGCTCTACCCGACGATGGCGGCCGGCGCCCGGGACGTCCCGGTGCGGCGCCGCTGGGCGCACGTCGAGGAGCTCGCCCGGCGCCGGATGGGCGGGTTGACGCTCGTCGACCCGGGCTCGGTGAACGTCGGCCTGCTCGACGACGGGACCTGTCCCGCGGCGGCCGCGCCCGAGCCGTACCAGAACTCGTTCGCCGACACCGAGTACATGTTCGCCCGGACCGCCGAGCTCGGCGCCGCGCCCAGCATCTCGATCTTCGAGCCGGGCTTCCTGCGGACCACGCTGACCCTGCACCGGCACGGCCGGGTGCCGCCGGGGGCGATCGTGAAGCTCTACTTCGCCGACCGGCTGCAGTTCGGGCTCCCGCCGACGCCCGCCGCGCTGGAGGCCTACCTGGAGCTGCTGGAGCCGTCCGGCCTGCCGTGGTCGGTGGCCGTCCTGGGTGGTGACGTCGTCGGGTCCGGCCTGGCGGAGCTCGCGGTGCGGCGCGGCGGGCACCTGCGGGTCGGACTGGAGGACTTCCACGACCGCGCGGGGTCGGCACCGTCCAACCGGGAGCTCGTCGAGGGGGCGCTGCGGGTGATCGAGTCGGCCGGCGCGACCCCGGCCTCCCCGGCCCGTGCCCGCGCAATCCTGGGCGTCCGGTGACATTCCCCGGAATTCATGATCGAGTACCCCGGGAATGACGTCGCGGTACCCCCGGGACGACCGGCGAAACATGAATTACCGGGCCGATGCCGAGCTGGAATGCGAGAGGGGCGTGACTCCGGGGGGAATTCCCCGGGACCACGCCCCTCGACCCGTCGCGAGCCGACCGTCACCCGGACCTCACCGGGAAACGATCGGCCTGGTCAGAACCAGGTCTTCCGACCACCCACCGGCTTGCCGATCGCACCGAGGATCACCAGGATCACACCGATCACGAGCAGGATGCCGCCGAGCGTGGTGAGCAGTCCGATGTTCAGGAAATACCCTACGACGAGCAAGATCAGTCCCAGAATGATCATTCGATCATCCTCCCTTCCGGAATGTGGGTGGAATGTACATCGACATCGCGGGCACTGCACCGCGTGGACCGATTCCGACACGCCGATCGTGATGTACGGGCGGCCGGCGTGACGGGGATCGACCGGCTGCCGCGGCCGGCACACCACACGGCGGTTCGACGAGCGGTGAGCGGGGGACCCTGCACCCGACGGACCGAGTGGAGGGAGCGTGCCGGTGAGCCGCACCGTGGCCGACCAGATGATCGAGCTGCTGCACCAGGCGGGCGTCGAACGGATCTACGGACTGGTCGGGGACAGCCTGAACCCGCTCGCCGACGCGATCCGCCGGGACGGCCGGATCCGCTGGGTGCACGTGCACAACGAGGAGGGCGCGGCGCTGGCCGCGGCCGCCGAGGCGCAGCTGACCGGGCGGCTCGCCGTATGCGCCGGCAGCTGCGGGCCCGGGAACACGCACCTCGTCCAGGGCCTCTACGACGCGCACCGCACCGGCGCGCCGGTGCTGGCGATCGCCTCGCACATCCCGTCGGTGCAGATCGGCACCGGCTACTTCCAGGAGACCCACCCGGAGCACCTGTTCGCCGAGTGCTCGGGCTACTGCGAGCTGATCTCCCGTCCGGAGCAGATGCCGCGGATGCAGCGGATGGCGATGCAGAGCGCGATCGCCCACCGCGACGTCTCGGTGCTGGTGCTGCCCGGTGACGTCAGCGCCGAGCCGGCCGCGCACGACACCGGCCACTCGGACCTGGTGACGCCGTCCGGCACCGTCGTCCCGGACCCGGCGAAGGTCGACGAGCTGGCCCGGCTGGTGGACGGGGCGTCGTCGGTGACGCTGTTCGTCGGTGCGGGGATCGCGGGCGCTCGTGACGAGGTGCTCGCACTGGCCGGGGCGGTGCAGGCCCCGATCGGGCACTCGCTCGGCGGCAAGGAGTGGATCCAGTACGACAACCCGTACGACGTCGGCATGAGCGGGCTGCTCGGCTACGGCGCCTGCTACGAGGCCACCCACGAGGCGGACCTGCTGATCCTGATCGGCACCGACTTCCCCTACGACGACTTCCTGCCGCAGGCCCGCACCGTCCAGATCGACGCCGAGGCCGCGCACCTGGGCCGGCGCACGGTGCTGGAACTCGGCGTGCACGGCGACGCCCGGTCCACGCTGGCCGCCCTGCTGCCGCGGATCACGGCGCGGACCGACCGGAGCTTCCTCGACCGGATGCTGCGCCGGCACGCCGAGGCGCTGGAGAAGGTCGTCGGCGCCTACACCCGGAAGGTCTCGGACCTGCGTCCGATCCACCCCGAGCACGTCGCCGACGTCCTCGACGACGAGATGGCCGACGACGCGATCGCCACCGTCGACACCGGCATGTGCAACGTGTGGGCCGCGCGCTACCTGACCCCCAACGGCCGGCGCCGGATCATCGGCTCCTACCGGCACGGCACGATGGCCAACGCGCTGCCGCACGCGATCGGCGCGGCGAGCGCGTTCCCCGGACGGCAGGTGGTCTCGCTGTCCGGCGACGGCGGGCTCACGATGCTGCTCGGTGAGCTGCTGACCGCCGTCGAGCACGAGCTGCCGCTCACCGTCGTCGCGTTCAACAACGGATCGCTGGGCATGATCCGGCTGGAGATGATGGTCGCGGGCTACCCGTCGTTCCAGACCGACCACGGCCCGGCCGACCTGGCCGGGATCGCCCGCGCCGCGGGCGCGCACGCCGTCACCGTGGAGGACCCGGACCACGTCCGGTCCGCACTGCGGACGGCGCTCGACCACGACGGCCCGTCCCTGGTGGACGTGCGCACCGACCCGAACGCGCTGTCCATCCCGCCGCACGTCACGGCGGCGCAGGTCCGCGGGTTCGCGCTCGCGGCGACCCGCACCGTGCTCGACGGCGGCGTCGGGAAGATGATCGAGCTGGCGCGCAGCAACCTGCGGTCTATCCCGCGGCCGTGACCGCTCAGCCCGCGCGGGCCGCCAGCCCGGCCGGGGAGGTGGCGTGGTCGAGGGCGATGGCCGCCGCTCCCCGCAGGACGCCGTCGGCACCGTGCGCGGCGTCGTGCACCGGGGGCGGCTCGGTCCGGCGGAACGCCATCAGCCCGGCGTCGTAGGCGACGGCGAACGACTCCGGGGCGGCGGCCCGGAGCGCGGGCGCGAGCCCGCCCAGCACGACGACCTCCGGGTCGTGCGCGTTGACCAGGCCGGCCGTGCCGCGGGCGAGCGACGCGGCCGCCGACGTCACCACCGACGTCGCGGCGGCGTCCCCGGCGGCCGCCCGGTCGAGCACCCGGCCGGTGTAGGAGTACGGGTCGTCGGGCTCGGGTTCCCCGAGCATCCGGGCGAGCGCCCGGCCGTCGGTGCCGTTGTTCCAGCATCCCCGGGCACCGCACGCACACTCCAGCGACGGGTCCCCGAACGGCAGGTGCCCGAACTCCCCCGCCGCACCGCGCGCGCCGGTCTGCGGGCGCCCGCGCAGCAGCAGGGCGCCGCCGATGCCGACCTCGACCGTGAGGAACAGCGCCGTGCCCGCCCCGGCGGCGGCGCCGTCGCGCACCTCGGCGACACCGGCGAGGTTCGCGTCGTTCCCGACGAGCACCGGCAGGCCGTGCCCGGCGGCGATCCGGCGCACGTCGAGCGGGCTCCAGCCCTGGCCCGCGCCCTGGGCGAGATGCTCGTCGACGATCGTGGCCGCGACCCCGATACCGGTGGCGACGACCGGGCCGGGATGCTCCGCGACCAGCTCGCCGACGACCGCGGCCAGCCGGGAGACGACGGTCTCCGGGTCCCGGCGGGTGTGCCGCCCGGACCGCACGGCGACGGGCTCCCCGTCGAGACCGACGAGCCCGGCCCGCCAGTCCTCGAACCGGACGTCGACCGCGACGACGGCGGGCCCGCCCGGCGCCGGGACGAGCCGGGTGGTGGGCCTGCCGCGGCCCCCGCACGGCGCGCGCTCCTCGGCCACCCAGCCCAGGTCGCGCAGCCGGCCCGCGATCTCGGTGGCCGACCCGCTGGCCAGCCGCAGCCGCCGGGCCAGCTCGACCCGGGTCAGCCCGGGCTCGCGCCGGACCTCCCGGAGGGCCTCCGCGGTGGCCCGCCAGCGGTCGGTCTCGGCCCGGCCGGGACGTGAACCGGCTGACACCGCCCCCATCTCGTTTGACACCTCCGGGCGCGCGGTCTTTATCCTCGTGACGCGATGAAAAACTACCCCGCGCGCACCGGCCACTCTCCCACCCCCTCCTCCACCACCGGAAAGCCCGGCCCCGCGCTGTTCGCCATGGCGCTGGGCGGGCTCGCGATCGGCACCACCGAGTTCGCCTCGATGGGCCTGCTGCCTGCGTTCGCCGCCGATCTCGGCGCGACGGTGCCGCAGGCCGGCACCGCGATCAGCGCCTACGCGCTCGGGGTCGTCGTCGGCGCCCCGGTGCTCGCCGTGCTGGGAGCGCGGTGGCCGCGCAAGCGGCTGGTGCTGGTGCTGGCCGCCGCGCTGGCGGTCACCAACATCGCCTCGGCGTTCGCGCCGACGTTCGGCACCTTCGTCGGGACCCGGTTCCTGGCCGGGCTGCCGCACGGCGCCTACTTCGGGACGGCGTCGGTGCTGGCCGCGTCGCTCGTGCCGCGGGAGCGGCGGCCGCGCGCGATCGCGACCGTGATGAGCGGACTGATGATCGCGAACATCGTCGGCGTGCCCGGAGCCACCTGGCTCGGCCAGGCGGCGGGCTGGCCCGCCGCCTACCTGGCGACCGGCGCGATCGCCGTCGTCACGATGGTGGCGGTGTGGTGGCTGGTCCCCGACGTGCGCGAGGAGCGCCGCGGCTCGGTCGTCGCCGAGCTGTCGGCCCTGCGCCGCGGCCAGGTGTGGATCACGATGGCCGTCATCGCGACCGGGTTCGGCGGCTCGTTCGCCGTCTACAGCTACGTGACCCCGATCCTCACCGAGGTCTCCGGTCTCGCCGAGGCCGCGGTGCCGCTCGCGCTCGCCGTGTACGGACTGGGCATGACGCTGGGCAACCAGGCCGGGGGCCGGATGGCCGAGGCGGCGCCGGTCCGCACGATCGCGGCCGGGCTCGGCGCGGCGGCGCTGTCGATGGCGGTGTTCGCGGTGACGGCGTCGTCGGCGGTCATGGCGCTGGTGGCGTTGTTCGCACTGGCCTTCACGACGACGGCGACGACCCCGGCGCTGGCGACCCGCCTGATGGACGCCGGCCGGGAGGGCCCGACGCTGGGCGCCGCCCTGCACCACGCCGCGTTCAACGTGGCGAACGCGCTCGGCGCGGCGCTGGGCGGCGCGGTGCTGGCCGCGGGCTGGGGCTGGACGTCGCCCGCCGCGGCCGCCACCGTCCTGCCCCTGCTCGGCCTGGTGGCGCTGGGTGTCGCCGTCCGGATGGAGCGGGTCGAGCGGCGCCGGGACCTCGCGCTGGCCGCGTAGCCCCGGCGCCGCGGCGGTCACGCGTCCGGCGCGCTCGCGTCGGACAGCGCGGCCAGCTCGACCGGCTCCAGGGTCAGGGTCAGCGCCGGGAGGACGGCGTCGAGCTGCGCGGTCGTGCGCGCGCTGGCGATGGGCGCGGCGACCGTCGGCTGGGCGCCCAGCCAGGCCAGTGCCACGGCGGGGACCGCCACGCCGCGGGCACGGGCGATCTCGTCCAGGGTGGCCAGCACCTTCTCGGCCCGCGGGTCGGCGAGGTAGGCCCGCGCCCCCTCGGCGCGGGCCCGCGCCATCGGCCCGCTGGTCACGCCGGAGTCGACCGCGGCGGTGTCACCGGCCCGGTACTTCCCGGTGAGGAACCCCTTCGCGAGACCGAAGTACGGGAAGCAGGCGAGCCCCTCGGTCTCGGCGACGAGTGCCTCCTCGGCCTCGTAGCCGCGCTCCATCAGGTTGTAGTGCGGCTGGGTCGCGGTGAACCGGGCCCCACCGGTGCCGCCGGCGACCGCGAGCGCCGACCGCAGCCGGTCCGCGGAGAAGTTCGACGCCCCGATCTCGCGGACCTTCCCGTCCCGGACCAGCCCGTCGAACGCGGCGAGGTAGTCCTCCTGCGGCACCGCCTCGTCGTCGACGTGGGCGTAGTAGAGGTCGATCCGGTCCGTGCGCAGCCGGCGCAGCGAGTCCTCCGCGGCCGCACGGACGTTCTCCGGGCCGAGCCCCTCGCGGCCGGGGAGCTGCCCGACCTTGGTCGCGAGCACGACCCGGTCCCGCATCCCGGGCCGGGCGGCGAGCCAGTTGCCGATCACCGTCTCGGACTCGCCGCCCGAGTTGCCCTCGGCGGCGGCCATGTAGGAGTCGGCGGTGTCCAGCATGGACCCGCCCGCGCCGACGAACGCGTCGAGCAGCGCGAACGACGTCTCCTCGTCCGCGGTCCAGCCGAACACGTTCGTCCCGAGGCAGAGCCCCGACACCTGGTTCCCGATCGTCGTCATGGCGGGCGGGTACCCCGCCGGCCCGGCGACGAAGCGAGAGGTGTCGATCGGCTCACCTTCCGGAAGCACGGGCCCATGTCGATCGTTGCGTCTGGTAACGATCCCGTCGGACACGAACCACCTGGAGGAACCACCGATGCCGACCGGCGCGCACACCGACGTCGAGGAACTGCTGGACGCCCTGGAGACCGGACGCGACCGCGAGGCCCTCGTGCACGGCGACCGACGCCTGACGGCCGGTCACGTCGCCGACACCGTGCACCGGCTCGCGCACACCCTCGACGGCCGGGTCGGGCCCGGCCAGGTCGTCGCGCTGCTCGCCGGGAACTCGCCCGAGGCGCTGATCGCGCGCTACGCGGTGAACCTCCTCGGTGCCGGGGTCACCCAGCCGCACGAGGGACTGGCCGCCGCGGCGCAGGCCCGGATCGTCGACGACGTCGAGCCCGCACTCGTCCTCGTCGACGCGGCACAGGCGGAGCAGGCCGCCGCGGTCCTGGACCACGCGGCGCCGGCCGAGGTCCTGGCGCTGGGCACGGTCGCCGGGCGCGAGGACGTCCTGGCGGAGTCCGCCGCCGCGTCCACCGAGCCGGTCCGCGGGCGGGCCCGCCCGGAGGACGTCGAGCAGATCCGGCACACCGGCGGCACGACCGGCCACCCGAAGGGGATCACCTACACCTTCGACCACCACACCCGCGCGGCCCGGCTGCGCGAGGCGATGGAGCCGCTGACCCCGCAGGGCCCGGCCCGGATGCTGGTCGCCACGCCGGTCGCGCACGCCGGTGGCGGGGTGGCCGACCGGATGCTCACCGGCGGCGGGACGGTCGTCCTGCTCGACCGGTTCGACGCCGGCGACTTCCTCGCCGCCGTCGAGCGCGAGCGGATCACGCACTCGTTCCTGCTCCCGCCGCTGCTGTACCGGCTGCTCGACCACCCCGGCCTCGACGAGACCGACCTGTCGTCGCTGCGCTCGCTGCTCTACGGCGGGGCGCCCGCGAACCCCCGCCGGATCGCGGAGGCGCACGAGCGGATCGGGCCGGTCCTCACCCAGTTCTACGGCCAGACCGAGGCCGGCGGGATCAGCATCCTCACCCCCGCCGAGCACGAGAAGCCGGAGCTCCTCGGCACCGTCGGGCGGATCGTCCCGAGCACCGAGATCGCGATCACCGGCGACGACGGCGCCCGGGTCGCCGACGGCGAGCACGGCGAGCTGTGGGTGCACACCGGCACCGAGATGGACGGCTACTGGAAGCAGCCGGAGCTGACCGCCCGCACGATCTCCGACGGCTGGGTCCGGACCGGTGACGTCGCCCGGCTCGACGACGCCGGCTACCTGCACGTCGTGGACCGCGTGAAGGACATGGTGATCGTCGTCGGCGGGCACGTGTACACCTCGGAGCTCGAGGACACCCTCATGGAGCACCCGGGCGTCCGCCAGGCCGCGGTGTTCGGCGTCCCGGACGGCGACGGCACCGAGGTCGTGCACGCCGCCGTGGTCGCGGGCGACCCGGCGCCGTCCGCCGGGGACCTGACCGGCCTGGTCGCCGAGCGCGCCGGGGACATGTACGTCCCCCGGGTCAGCTTCGTCCCCGAGCTGCCCCTGACGGGGATCGGAAAGACCGACAAGAAGCGGCTGCGGGCCGAGCTCACCGGCGTCACGGCCTGAGCACCGGCGCCCGGTCCGCCGTCCGCGCGGCGGGCCGGGCCGGGCGCAGCGCCCGCACCGCCACCACCACCTGGGTCACGACGACCGCGATCCCCAGCGGGACGTGCAGCGTCAGGAGCCCCGCGTGCCCGATCGCGACCTGCGCGGTGTCGGCGACGACCAGCACCGCGCTCACCGCGAGCGGCCACACCGGCATCCCGCCCGGCCACACCGCCGGGACCGCGAGCACCGTCTGCACCATCGCGACGAGGATCAGCGAGCCCCCGATGCCGCCGTGCCAGGCCAGTGCCGGGCCGACGGCGTCGAGCAGCGCGCCGGCCGCCCCGACCTGGGCCAGCACGAGCAGCCCGTGGAACACCGCCCACACCCGGAACGGGACGGCGGCGAGCGGCCTAGCCATGGTGGCCGCTCACCACGGCGGCGAGGGTCCGCGGCACGTCGGCGGTCCCGGGCGGCACCACGACGAACTGCCCCATCATTCCCTGGTCCTCGTGGTGGAGCAGGTGGCAGTGGTACATGTACGGCACCGCCGGGTCGGGGTGGCGGCCGAAGCGCAGGAGCACCCGCGTGGTCGTCCGCGGCGGGACGTACACCGTGTCCTTCCAGCACCGCTCCGCCGCGGGCACCGGCCGGCCCGCGGCGGACAGCACCTGGCCGCGCGCGTCGTGGACGTGCAGGTTGTGCGGGCGGGAGTGGACGTTCGCCAGCTCCCAGACCTCCTCCGCACCGGCGGGGACGACCTCGTCGATCCGGGTCATGTCCATCGACCTCCCGTCGATCGTGTCGTCGCCGAGCTCGAACCTCCGGACCCTCGTTCCCGGCGCGGGCTCCGGGCCGGGCTCGTGCGGCAGCCGGTCCGGCAGCGGCGGTGCGGGCGCGAGCACGGCGGCGGGCCGGATCTGCAGCACGTCGAAGGTGTCGCGGGCACCGATCGTGCGTTCGGTGCCGGACACCGCGCCGAGGTCGTGCGGGACCGAACGCAGGATCACGGGGCGTCCGGGCTCGAGATCGAGCAGCACCTCGGCGCGCTCACCGGGGGTGAGCAGCACGTCGGGGACCGGGCGCGGGGCCGGGAGCAGCCCCGAGTCGGTGCCGACGAGCACGAGCGGGCGCCCGTCGGAGCGGGCGAACCGGTAGCAGCGGGCCGGTGAGGCGTCGAGCAGCCGCAACCGGATCCGCGCTGTCGTCGCCACCAGGTACGGCGCGACGGTCCCGTTGACCAGCAGGGTGTCGCCGAGCAGGCCGTGGGCGTTGCGGTGCGCCTCGTCGAACGCGCCGTCGGCGGTGAACACCCGGTCGGTGACGACGACGGGCACGTCGTCCACGCCGTAGCGGTGCGGCAGCGGGATGCCGCCGTCTGCGCCGTCCGCGCTGTCGTCGATCACGAACAGCCCGGCCAGGCCGCGGTGCACGTGCCGCCCGGTGACGCCGTGCGGGTGCGGGTGGTACCAGAGCGTCGCCGCCGGCTGGTCGATCGTCCACTCCGGACTCCAGGTGGCGCCGGGCTCGATCGGGCTGTGCGGTCCGCCGTCGGCGGCGGCGGGCAGCACCATGCCGTGCCAGTGCGTCGAGGTCCGCTCGGGCAGCCGGTTGGTCACGTGCACGCGGACCCGCTCGCCGCGGGCCGCGCGCAGGGTCGGGCCGCCGAACGGGGCGTCGTACCCCCAGGTCGGGGTGTCCCGGCCGGCGAGGAACCCGCTCGTCCCGGGCGCCGCGGTCAGCCGGAAGGTGCGCACGCCGCCGTCTACCGTGGAGGGTGCGAGCGGCGGGACCGCGAGCGGGCGGGGCACCGGTGCGGGGCGCGGTGCCGAGACGGGGGCACGCGAGCACGACTGCAGCAGCATGCCGCCCGCGGCGGCGCCCGCTCCGGCCAGCGCGGAGGCGAGGAAGCCCCGGCGGGTGAACGCTCTGGTCATGGGACCGAGCCTCGCCGGGACACCGGTCCCGGCGCGTCGGCGCGACGACGTCACCCGCAGCTAAGCGCCCGGGCGTACGACCCCGGGACCCGGGCCGGGGTCAGCGCCGCTGCCCCACCAGACCCGTCTCGTGGGCGATGACGACGAGCTGCACCCGGTCGCGGGCGCCGAGCTTGGTCAGCAGCCGCCCCACGTGGGTCCGGGCGGTGGCCGGGCTGATCACCAGCTGGGCGGCGATCTCGCCGTTGGTGTGCCCGCGCCCGACGAGGGCGAGTACCTCGCGTTCCCGTCCGGTGAGGACGGCGAGCCGGTCGGTGCCCGGCGGGGCGGCGGGCCCGTGCCGGGCGAACTCGGTGATGAGCCGCCGGGTCACCGACGGCGCCAGCAGCGCCTCCCCCGCGTGCACGAGGTCGATCGCGCGCAGCAGCGCCACCGGGTCGGTGTCCTTGAGCAGGAAGCCGCTCGCCCCGGAGCGCAACGCCCGATAGACGTAGTCGTCCAGGTCGAACGTGGTCAGCACGATCACCCGGGTCCCGGCCAGCTCCGGGTCGCCGGTGATCGCGGAGAGGGCGTCGAGACCGTCGGTGCCGGGCATCCGGACGTCCATCAGCGCCACGTCGGGCCGGGTCTCGCGGGCCCGGCGGACGGCCTCCGCGCCGTCGGCGGCCTCGGCGGCGACCGCGTAGCCGTCCTCGGTCTCCAGCAGAACCCGCAGCCCGGCCCGGATCAGCGGCTGGTCGTCGGCGAGCAGCACCCGCACGTCAGGCACCCGCCGCACCTCCCGCCGCGGGCGTGGTCCGGATCGCGACCGGCAGCTCCGCCGTCACCACGAACCCGTCCCCGTCCGGTGCCGCGGTGCACCGCCCGCCCAGCGCCGCGGCGCGTTCGGCGAGGCCGCGCAGGCCCTGGCCCTCCGGGCGTCCGCGCTCCCCCGCGGGGGCGGGCGGGCCCCCGTCGTCGCTGATCCGCAGGTGCAGCAGGTCGCCGTGCCGGTCGAGCGTGACCCGCGCCGCCGACGCGTCCGGCGCGTGCCGGACGGTGTTGGTGACGGCCTCCCGCACGGTGCCGAACGCGGCCCGGTCCACCTCCGGCGGGAGCGCACCGGCGTCCCCGGCCACGGTCACCGTGATCCCGGCGGCCCGCCCGGCGCGGACGACCTCGTCGAGCCGGTCGAGCCCGCCGGCGTGCCGGTCCGGGGCCGTTCCGTCACCATCGCCCGGGTCGGCACCGGGGTCGGCGGGATCACGCAGCAGCGCGAGGGTGCCGCGCAGCTCGCGCAGGGCGTCGGTGCCGGCGTCGCGGATGCGTTCCAGCGCCGCGACGGCCTCCTCGGGGCGGCGGGCCGCCACGTGCGCGCCCACCCCGGCCTGCACGACGATCATCGAGAGGCTGTGCGAGACGACGTCGTGGACGTCGCGGGCGATCCGCAGCCGTTCCTGCTCGACCCGGCGGACCAGCCGTTCCTCGGCCCGCCCCGCCGACGCCTCGGCGGCCCGGCGCACCGCTCCGACCGCGACACCGAGCGCGACGGTGACGACGATCCACGAGTAGTGGTCGAGGTGCAGCTCCGGCGGCGGGCCGACGATCAGCTGCTCGGTACCGGTCCACGCCAGCACGACGAGGACCCCGGTGAGCACCGCGTGCGGCCAGCTCACCCGGCTGGCGACGGTGTAGACGGCGACCGCGACGAGCAGCGAGGCCGGACCGTCGGGATGGTCGAGCCAGTAGTAGAGCGCCGTCGGCACCATCACCGCGACGAGCACGGGCACCGGGTGGCGGCTCCGCCAGCACAGCAGCAGCGTGGCGAGTGCGATCAGGACCGCGCCCCAGGGCAGCAGCGGGCGGCCGGACGGGTCGGCGAACAGCGCACCGGCGACCGCGGCGGCACCCACGACGAGCGCCACCAGCACGTCGCGCACGGTCGGCATGCCGCGAGGTTACGCAGAGCGCGGTCCGCGCCGCGTCAGCCTGCTGACGTACCCGAGCGCTGCCGGACCGCCTCGAACAGCACCACCGCGGCGGCGATCGAGGCGTTGAGCGAGTTGACGGTGCCGCGCATCGGGATGACGACGGTGGCGTCGGCACCCGCCAGCCACGGCCCGGTGACGCCGGTCGCCTCGGTCCCGATCACCAGCGCCGTCGGGCCGGTGAGGTCGGCCCGGCCCAGCTCGGTCGTCCCGGCCGGGGTGGTGACGACGCTGCGCACGCCGCGGCGCCGCAGCCACTCCTGGACCTCCGCGGTCGGCGCCGACGCCACCGGCACCGCGAACACCGTGCCCTTCGACGCCCGCACGACGTTCGGGTTGGCGAAGTCGGTCCCGGCCCGGTCCGGGGTCGCGATGACCACGGCGTCCACCCCGCACGCCTCCGCGGTGCGCAGCATCGCGCCGACGTTGCCGGGCTTCTCGATCCCCTCGGCGACGAGCACCAGCGCGTCCGGCCGGAGCTCCAGCTCGTCGAGCGGGCGGCCCGGCGCGGGGGCGACCGCGAGCCAGCCGTCCGGGGACTCGCGGTAGGCGATGCGGGCGAACACCTCGCGGGTCACCGACGTCGCGCGGGCGCCGGGCATCCGTTCCAGCAGCTCCTCCGACCGCACCAGGTCGGGGGCCCAGTAGACCTCGGTGGGCCGGACCCCGGCGTCGAGGGCGAGGGACAGCTCGTCGTGCCCCTCGACGAGGGTGACGCCCGCGGCGTCGCGGTGGCGGCGGGTGCGCAGCCGGACCAGGTTCTTGACGCGCGGGTTGGCGGTGCTGGTCAGGTCGGGCACCCGGCGAGCCTAGGACGGCCGGTCCGCGCCCGGACCGGCCGGGCGGCGGCCCGTCAGGAGGCGGTGTCCCCGGCGCGCGCGGCGAGCCAGGCCGCGGTCGCCACCGTCACCGCGACCAGCACGGCCAGCGGGACGGCGAGCGCCTGCACCGGTGCCGACGCCGTCACCAGGAACGGCGTCGCGAAGCCGAGGTAGGCGGCGGTGTAGAAGACGCCGTTCGCGGCGCCGCGGCCGGACGCCGGCGCGAGCCGCCCCACCAGGGTCAGTCCGGCGTTGAGGCAGAGCCCGCCCCCGGCACCGAGCAGGATCCCCGCCACCGCGACCGCGACGACCGAGCCGGTGAGGGCCGCGACGACGCCGGTGGCGAACCCGAGCGCGCCGAGCGCCGCGCCCAGGGCGCCGGCCCGCGCCCCGGGGCGGTGCGCGAACGGCTGCACCAGGGTCCCGGTGCCCAGGGTCAGCGCGGCGAGCAGCCCGGTGAAGGCGACCAGCCCGGACGCGCCGGGCAGCAGCAGCGGCAGCACCGTCACCGAGACCGACGGGAACGCGTACACGCACACCGCCGTCGGGACGACGACACGGACGAACGTCCGCCGGGCCGCGGGATCGAACCCGGGCCGCGGCAGCAGCCCGCGCGGGACCACCCCCACCGGCGGGCTCCCCGTCCCGACGGTGACCAGGACGGCCGCGACGGCCACGACCAGCAGCCCGACGTGGACGAGGTAGGGCAGGGTCAGCGGCAACGGCCCGTACGCGGCCAGCAGCCCGGAGGCGAGCGGACCCAGGCAGAACCCCGCGGTCTGGGCCACCGAGGCCGCCCGGGCGGCCCGGCCCGCACCGTCCGCACCGGCGCGGTCCTGCAGCCAGGCGCTGCCCACCGAGAACACGGCGCCCGAGGCGAGGCCCTGCACGAAGCGGGCCGCGAACAGCAGCCACAGCGCCGACGCCCCGCCGAGGAACAGCAGCGACGCCAGCACCACCCCCACCGAGGCGGGGAGCAGCACGCGGACCCGCCCGAACCGGTCCGACGCCGGCCCGCCGAGCAGCAGCGACGGCGCGAGCCCCAGCGCGTACACGCCGAAGATCGCCGCGAGCGTGCTCGGCGCGAGATCGAGCTCGGTCCGGTAGACGAGCAGCAGCGGTGTCGGCACGTTGGTGCCGAACGCCGTCGCGAACAGCAGCCCGCACGCCACCCACCACGTCCGGTCCCCCGCGCCCCGTTGCCGCACCGACGCATCCTGTCAGGCCGGGGTTACTCCGCGGTAGCCTCCGGGTCGGACCGGATCGGACACGAGGGAGTGCGCATGGGCGAGCCGACGGGCATCGCGGTCGAGGTGGCGGACGGGGTCGCGCGGTTGCGGCTGGACCGCGCGGAGGCGGCGAACGCGCTGAACGAGCCGATGTGGTTCGGGCTGCGCGACGCGCTCCGCGCGCTGGACGACGACCCGGCCGTCCGCGTCGTCGTGATCAGCGGCAACGGGCGGCACTTCTGCTCCGGCATCGACGTGGCGATGCTGGGCGGGCTGAAGGAGACCGCCGCCGACGACTCCCCGGGCCACGGCGCGGACCGGCTGCGGCGGGTCATCCTCGACCTGCAGGAGTGCCTGACGGCGGTCGAGCGCTGCCGCACGCCCGTGATCGCGGCGGTGCACGGCGTCTGCCTCGGCGCCGGTCTCGACCTCGCCGTGGCCTGCGACCTGCGGTACGCGACGGCCGACGCGTCCTTCGTGCTGAAGGAGGTCGACATGGGCCTCGCCGCCGACGTCGGCGTGCTGCAGCGGCTGCCGCGGATCGTCGGCGAGGGCGTCGCGCGGGAGATGGCCTACACCTGCCGCCCGGTCTCCGGGACCGAGGCGCGGGAGCTGCGGCTGGTCAACGGCGTCTACGACGACGCCGCCGCCCTCGAGGAGGGCGTCGCGGGCCTCGCGGCGGAGCTGGCCGCGAAGTCCCCGCTGGCGATGCGCGGCACCAAGTACGCGATCACCTACGCCCGCGACCACACGGTCGCCGACTCCCTCGACCAGATCGCGACCTGGAACGGCGGGCAGCTGGTCTCCGCCGACCTGCAGGAGGCGGTGTCGGCGTTCCTGGAGAAGCGCCCCGGCACCTACCGCGACTAGCACGGCGCAGCCGCACAGCGTCCGGGCCTCCCGCACGAGCCCGAACCTGTGCGGCAGCCGGCCGGCCTGTGCGGATGCCGATGGGCTGTGCGGCTGCCGTGGGGCTGTGCGGCTGCCGTGGGGCTGTGCGAGGGCGGGTGGCTCCGGGCCGGGCCGGTCAGTGGACGATCTCGCCCACGGCGGCGTACATGCCGACGACCCGGCCCGGCTCGTGGCCGGGCTCGGGGCGCCACCGGCTGACGTCGACGAGGCCCGGTTCCAGCAGGTCGACCCGGTGCAGCAGGCGGCGCAGGGTCGCGCGGTCCCGGGCGGCCGCGGGCTGGGCGCTCTCCTGGGTGAACCGCTCGATGGTCCGCATCTCCTCGGCGGCGCGCTCGTCGTCGACGTCGGTGCTGCCGTGCGAGAGGACGAGCAGGCCGCCGGGCCCGAAGGCGTCGCAGTAGCGGTCGAGGAGCCGGGTGAGGACGGCGTCGTCGCGGACGAAGTGCAGCACCGACACGGCCAGCACGGCGGTGGGCACCGTGGGATCGAACAGGTCCGCGACGCCGGGGGCGGCGAGGACGGCGTCGGCGTCGGTCAGGTCGGCGGCCGAGATCGTCACCCCGTCGACGCCGTCGAGGATCTCCCGCGACATCGCGACCGCGACCGGCTCGCTGTCGACGTAGGCGACCCGGGCCGCGGGATCGTGCCGGCGGACGATCTCGTGCAGCGGCTCGGCCGTCGGGATCCCGGAGCCCAGGTCGAGGAACTGCCGGCAGCCCCGGTCCAGGCAGGCCCGCACCGCGCGGCCGAGGAAGGCCCGGTTGGCCACGGCGGCGTCGCGGGCACCGGGCAGTGCCTCCAGCAGGCGCTCGGCGAACGCGCGGTCGGCGTCGAAGTTGTGCGCGCCGCCGAGCATGTAGTCGTAGACGCGGGCGGGGTTGGGGAGGCTGAGATCGGGGCCTCCGGCCCGGTCCGGGTCGATCATGGCGTTACCCTCTCGCTATTTCCTCTCGCAGCGCAAGGGCGGTCAGCACGTCGTGGAGCTCGGCCGCGGTGCGCGGGGCGGGCCCGGGGTGCCCGGCGGCCGCGAGCAGCCGGGCGACCGCGGGCGCCCACGCGGGACCGAGCCGGGCCGCGGCGAGCAGCCCGGTGTCCCCCAGGATCTCGGCCGACGGCCCCCGGCGCACCCGCCCGTCGTGGACGACGGCGACGTCGTCGGCCCAGCGGTGCGCGAGGTCGACGTCGTGCGTGGACAGCACGACCGCGGTGCCCTCGTCGTGCAGCCGGCCCAGGACGGCGACGAGCTCCTCCACCCCGGCCGGGTCCAGCCCGGCCGTCGGCTCGTCGAGCACCAGGATCCGCGGCCGGACGGCGAGCGCTCCCGCGATCGCGACCCGTTTGCGCTGGCCGAACGAGAGCCGGTGGGTGGGCCGGTCGGCGAGCTCCGCCATCCCGACGGCGGCCAGTGCCTCGCCGACCCGGGCGTCGACCTCGGCGTCGGGCAGGCCCAGGTTGAGCGGGCCGAACGAGACGTCCTGCGCGACGTCGGCGGCGAACAGCTGGTCGTCGGGGTCCTGCAGCACGAGCTGGGCGGACTCGCGCAGCCGGGCGAGCCCGCGGCGGGACCGGTCGAGCGGGGCACCGTCGAGCAGGACCTCGCCCCGGGCCGGTTCGAGCAGCCCGAGGAGCAACCGGAACAGCGTCGTCTTGCCGCCGCCGTTCGGTCCGAGCACGGCCAGCCGCCGTCCGGTGCGGACGGCGAGGTCGGCGCCGTCGAGGACCGGCGGCCCGTCGCGGTAGGCGAAGGCGACGCCGCGCGCCTCCAGCACCGGGGCGGTCACGCGCGCACCGCCAGCGCCGTCGCACCGACCGCGACCAGCAGCGCCGCGCTCGCCGCGACGAACCGCGGAGACACCGGCCGGGAGGTCACCCGCACCCGCAGGCTGCCGTCGTAGCCGCGCGACGCCAGACCCGCCTCCAGCCGCCGGGCCCGGTCGAAGGCACGCACGAACACCGCGCTCCCCTGCCCGGCCAGCGACCGGAAGGTGGCACGGCGGGTCCGGAACCCCACCCGCAGCGACTGCGCCTCGCGCACCGCGTTCAGCGAGTCCAGCAGCAGGAACAGCATCCGGTAGATCAGCAACGTGATCTCCAGGACGGCAGGCGGCACGAACCGCAGCCGCGGCAGCGTGTCGGCGAGCGGGGTCGTCGCGGCGAAGAGGATCAGGCAGCCCACGGCCGCCATGGAGCGGCCGACCAGCTCGGCGGCCCGCGCCGGGCCGCCCGGCGCGAGCGCGAGCCACGGGTCCCCGCCGAGCGTGACCAGCAGCGGCAACGCCCCCACCAGCACGAACCCGAGCGGGAGCCGCAGCAGCCGCAGCGCCGTCCCGGGCCGGACGCGGGCACCGGCGAGCAGCAGCGCCACCGCTGCGGTGCCGGTGAGCAGCGCGCCGGGCCACGGCGGGAGCGCGACGGCCAGCACCAGCAGGCCGAGCGCGAGGAACGCCTTCTCCCCCGGGTGCCTGCCCCGCCAGCGGTTGGCGTGCGCGATCTCGTCGATCAGCAGCATCAGGTCTCGGTCGGCGCGGAGTCCGCGCCCCGCTGCCTCGACCGCGTCCGGGCGACGCCGAGGCAGTACCCCAGGACACCGGCACCCGCCGCGGCCTGGAGCGCGAAGATGCCGGACTCGATCTCGCCCGACGGCGGCTCCCACACCGGGGAGAACCACGGCTCGTAGCCCGACGCCTCGATGGCCTCGCCGGCCTGGCCGTCGGCCCCGGAGTACTCGCCGGGGACGAACAGCACCGGGATCGCGAACAGCGCGACGACGGCGACGACGAGCAGGACGTTGACCAGGGTGGAACGGCTCACGCCGATGCCTCCTTCGACGCGGCGCCGTCACCGGCGGTGTCCTTCGGGCGCAGCACGCCGAGCCGGCGCAGCTCGTCCGGGGTGATCCTCACGAGGAGCCGGACGACCAGCACCGTCAGCAGCCCCTCGGCGACCGCCAGCGGGATCTGGGTGAGGGAGAAGATGGAGGCGAACGTGACGAAGGCGCCGCCGAACCCCGAGGTGGGGTCCGGGAAGGCCAGCGCCAGCTGCGCGCTGGTGATCGTGTAGGTGCCGAGGTCGCCGAGGAACGCGGCGGCGAACACGGCGGGCCCGAGCCCGCCGCCGAGCCGGCGCACCAGGACGTAGGCGCCGTAGGCGATCCAGGGCCCGGCGATCGCCATGGAGAAGGCGTTCGCGCCGAGTGTCGTCAGGCCGCCGTGGGCGAGCAGGACGGCCTGGAAGAACAGCACCACCGTCCCCAGCAACGCCATGACGGGTGGCCGGAACAGCACGGCACCGAGTCCGGTGCCGGTCGGGTGCGACGACGACCCGGTGACCGACGGGATCTTCAGCGCGGACAGCACGAAGGTGAAGGCCCCGGCCGCGGCGAGCAGCAGCTTGGTGTCCGGGTCCTCCCGGACCCGGACGACGACGGCCCGCGCGCCGTGCACCACGAACGGCGCGGCGACGACGGTCCAGGCCGCCGCGTGCAGCGGCGGCAGATAGCCCTCGGCGATGTGCACGGGTGTTCTCCTCGCAGGTCCAGCGGTTCGCCGGAACGCTACGGCTGCGCAGCGCAACCCTGCAAGACTGAACATCCACTCATGTGTGAGAACACGGACACGCCCGGACCCCCGTACGGAGGGCCCGGGCGTGCGGGACTACGACGAACGCGTCAGTTGCGGATCGCGTTCGTGTGATGCACCTCGGCCGGCTGGTCGCTGTCCACCTTGTGCTCGACGGCGGCGGCGATCCGGGCGGCCTCACGCTCGGCCTCGCGACGGCGGGCCTCCCGGTCGGCGGGCGCGGTCTCGGGCGCGCCGACGCCGGAGCCGGGCTTCTCGGCGACGACCTTCTCGGTCGCCGCACGACGGGCCTTCTTCTCCGCCTTGTCCGCCTTCTCGCGCTTCGCGACCTTCTCGAGCCGGGCGGCCTTGGCCTGCTTCGCGGCCTTCTTCTCGGCCTTGGCGGCGTCCTTCTGGGCCTTGCGCTGCTCGTCGGCCTCGGCCTTGGCCTTCTTCTCGGCCTTCGCCGCGGCGCGGACGGCCTGCTCGGCCTCCTTCTCCTCCGCGCGACGGGCCTTCTTGCCGTCCTTCTTGCCGTCCTTCTTGCCGGACTTCTTCCCGGCCTTCTCCGCCTTCTCGGACTTCCCGGACTTCCCGGCCTTCTCGGACTTCCCGGCCTTCTCCGTGGTCGCGCCCGCCGCGTCGCCGGACCCACCGGCCACGGAGTCGGCGGCCTCGGTGGCGATGCGGGCCGCACGCTGCACGCGGACGGCGGCCTGCTCGGCCCGCTCGGCCGCCCGCTCCATCCGGGTGGCGGAGGCGGTCAGGGTCTGCTCGGCGGCAGCGCCGGAACCCTTCTTGTCCTTCTTGTCCTTCTTGGCCATACGAGGTCCTCCCCTTGTCCCGGCCGGAGCGGGCGTGGCGACGTGCCGGCGGTGCGGCCCGGGTCGGGCCCCGGTGCACCCGGCCGGGTCGGCGGCGCGCCTGCGCCCCGTGCGGGATGACGACGGTGTCGCACGAGCACCGGCCCCGTGATCGGGAGGTGTCGTGCGCGAACACAGGAGGGTTCCCCGGTGACCGCCCGGCAAACACGCAATGTGACCGGCGGCGCGGCCCCGACGCCCGCCGGGGCGGCGTTCCCCGGCCCGCCGGGGCGGCGTTCACCCCGCGTCGGACATCGGGGACACGGAGTCCCCACCGGGCTCCTCGACGAGGTGCCGGCGCAGCGTGGCGAGGCTGCGGGCGAGCAGCCGGGAGACGTGCATCTGGGACAACCCGACCTCCTCGGCGATCTGGGTCTGCGTCCTGTTGCCGAAGAACCGCAGCAGCAGGATGGTCCGCTCGCGCTCGGGGAGCCGGCGCAACGCCGGGCGCAACGCCTCCCTGTCCTCGACGGTGCCGATGCCGGCGTCGGCCCCTCCGACGATCTCGCCGAGCGGGCTCTCGGTGTCACCGGCGAGCCGGTCGAGCGAGTCCGACCGGTAGGAGTCCTGCGCCTGCAGACCCTCGATGACCTCCTCCCGGCTGGTCCCGAGGTGCTCGGCCAGCTCGGACACCTTCGGTGCCCGGCCGTGGCGCACCGCCAGCTCCTCCTGGGCGCGGGTCATCCGGGTCTGGAAGTCCTTCAGCCGCCGGGGGACCCGCATCGACCAGGTCCGGTCCCGGAAGTGCCGCCGGATCTCCCCCGTGATCGTCGGGACCGCGTAGGCGAGGAACGGGGTCCCCTGCTCCGGGTCGAACCGGTCGAGGGCGTTCAGCAGGCCGATCGCGCCGACCTGCTCGAGGTCGTCGGCGGGCTCACCGCGGTGCCGGTAGCGCCCGGCGATGTGCCGGACGACCGGATGGAATCCCCGTGCGAGCTGCTCGCGCAGTGCGGCGCGCTCCGGGTCGTCGCCCGGTGCGGCCGCGAAGGCCCGCAGCGGCGCGTCGAGGTGCGCGTACTCGTCGTCGGTAGCGACGGTCGCGGTGTCCATCCGGGTGTCCGGCTCAGCCATCCCGCACCCACGGAAGGCGGTGGTCTGGTCTCATCACCAGCGACGATAGGGCGGCGTCGGGGGGGCCCGCGCGTCGAACCGCACCGGATCGGCCGCGACGCCGCACCGGACGGGGGATGCGGTGCACGCGGTGTGGCCGGGGGCACGCATCAGGGTGCACCGGTCGGGGTACCCCAGCCCCCATGGGACCGCGTCTGCACGTCGAGTTGCCCGCCGATCCCGGCGCGGCGGGCCGGTCGCGCCGGGAGACCGGCCGCTGGCTGACGTCGCTGTGCGGCGCCGACCGGCCGTGCGAGACCGCGCAGGACCTGGTGCTGGCCGTGAACGAGGCCGTGTCGAACTGCGTCGAGCACGGCTACCGGGCGGCACCGTCCGGCACGGTCTCGCTGCGCGGGACGGCGGACGGCGCCCGGGTGCGGATGGAGATCTCCGACCGTGGTTCCTGGCGGGAACCGCCGGAGGACAACGGCTGCCGCGGTCGCGGGCTGGGCATGATCGAGGCGGTCACCGAGGACGTGCGCGTCGAGCGCGGCCCGGGCGGAACCACCGTCACCTTCCACGGCACGCTCGGGCGGTGCCCGGGCGTCTGCTCGGACTGACCCCGGCCGGTGGGTCGGGTCGTGCGCGGGTCAGTCCCGGTGGATGCCGGCGTCGTCGGTGAGCCGGGTCGGTGCCCCGGTCCGGTCCGGGCTGTAGCGGCCGTCGAGGCGGGCCGCCTCGCTCGCCGGGTGCGGCCACCCGGCGTCCGCGTGCTGCGTGCTGCTCTCACTCATGACCCCAGCGTGCCCAGGCGATGTTCCGGCGAGGCGGAGCGCAGGAGTCGCGCGGGTAACAAGCGGTCCCCGATCCGGTGACGTGCCCACCGGGCGTCCCCCGCGTCCATGTCCCGGACACATGGGGTCACCCACCAACGGTCATTTCCCCCGGGGCCGCCGGGGGCGGAGACTGATCCCGACCGGCCGGCGACCACGACGGGCGCCGGCCCCGCCCCGAGCCGTCGAACGAGGGAGTGACGTGCCCGAGACCGCCGCCACCGGAGTCCTGGCCGACCTGGTCCGTGACTGGGACCCGCCGCAGGTCACCGACAGCAGGCGGGTCGACCCGTGGCCCGCCGCCGCCTTCGCCGACCTGCTCGACGCCCCGGTGCCGGATCTCCGCGACGGCGCCGCGCTCCCCCCGATGTGGCACTGGCTGCTCCTGCTCCCGCACCCGCGCACCTCGGAGATCGGCGAGGACGGGCACCCCACCGACGGCCCGTTCCTCCCGCCGGTACCCGGCCGGCGCCGGATGTTCGCCGGAGGCCGCTTCCACGCCCACGGCACGATCCCGTTCGGCTCGGTGCTGGGGAGCCGGTCGTCCGTCACCACCGTCACGCCGAAGTCCGGGCGGTCCGGCGAGATGCTGTTCGTGACGGTCCGCCACGAGCTGACCGTCGACGGGGGCGACGACGTCGTCGCGGTCGAGGAGCAGGACATCGTCTACCGTTCCGAGCCCGAGGGCACCGAGCGCCGCGTCGTCGAGCGTCCGGTCGCCGACCAGCCCGATCCCGGCGGCGCGTGGCGGCTGCGGCGCCCGACCGACTCCGTCCTGCTGTCCCGGTTCAGCGCGCTGACCTACAACGGGCACCGCATCCACCACGACCTCCCCTACGTCACCGGCGTCGAGGGCTACCCCGACCTGGTGATCCACGGCCCGCTGATGGCACTGCTGGCCCTGGAGCTCCCCCGGCAGAACGCACCGTCCGACCGGGTCACCGGGTTCGAGTACCGGCTCGCCCGCCCGGCGTTCGTGCCGTCGGCCCTCGTCGCGACCGGCGACCGGAGCGGGGCCGAGGCGACCGTCGCCGTCGCCGCCGAGGGCGTGCAGCCCTCGCTGACGGCCACCGTCCACCTCGGCTGAGACCGGGCCGGACGACCCCCACCACGACCAGCAGGAGAACCGAGTCATGGGTGTGCTGAGCACCGAGGAACAGGCCGTCGTCGACGTCGTGCGCGACTTCGTCGACCGCGAGGTCAAGCCCTCGGTCAACGAGGTCGAGCACTCGGGCGAGTACCCCGAGAAGTGGATCGAGCAGATGAAGGAGCTCGGCATCTACGGGCTCGCGGTCCCCGAGCCCTGGGGCGAGGCCCCGGTCTCGATGCCCTGCTACGCCCTGGTCACCGCCGAGCTGGCCCGCGGCTGGATGAGCCTGGCCGGCGCGATGGGCGGGCACACCGTCGTCGCGAAGCTGCTCGTCGAGTTCGGCACCCAGGAGCAGAAGGACCGCTACCTGCCGCGGATGGCCACCGGCGAGCTGCGCGCCACGATGGCGCTCACCGAGCCCGGCGGTGGCTCCGACCTGCAGAACATGGCCACCCACGCCGCGCCCGACGGCGACGGCTACGTGATCAACGGGTCCAAGACCTGGATCTCGAACGCGCGCCGCTCCGGGCTGATCGCGCTGCTGTGCAAGACCGACCCGGCCGCCGAGCCCAAGCACCGGGGCATCTCGGTGCTGCTCGTCGAGCACGGCCCCGGCCTCACGGTGTCCAAGGATCTGCCCAAGCTCGGCTACAAGGGCGTCGAGTCCTGCGAGCTGATCTTCGACGACATGCGGGTCCCCGCCGGCGCCGTCCTCGGCGGCACCCCCGGCAGGGGCTTCGGCCAGATGATGAAGGGCCTCGAGACCGGCCGCATCCAGGTCGCCTCCCGCGCGCTCGGCGTCGCCGACGCCGCCCTGGAGGACTCCCTGCGCTACGCCCAGGACCGGGAGAGCTTCGGCAAGCCGATCTGGCAGCACCAGTCGGTCGGCAACCACCTCGCCGACATGGCCACGAAGATCACCGCCGCCCGGCAGCTGATCCTCTACGCCGCCCAGAAGTACGACCGCGGCGAGCGGTGCGACATGGAGGCCGGGATGGCGAAGCTGTTCACCTCCGAGATCGCGATGGAGGTCGCGCTGAACGCCGTCCGCATCCACGGCGGCTACGGCTACTCCACCGAGTTCGACGTCGAGCGGTACTTCCGCGACGCTCCGCTGATGATCGTCGGCGAGGGGACCAACGAGATCCAGCGGAACGTGATCGCCGCACAGCTGGTCAAGCGCGGCGGACTGGAGCGGGGATGACGGACACGACGACGGACACGGGCTACACGCTGCGCGGCCCGGCCCTGCTGTTCTGCCCGGGCGACCGACCCGAGCGGTACGCGAAGGCGGCGGCCGCGGCCGACACGGTGATCCTGGACCTGGAGGACGCGGTCGGCCCGGACGGCAAGGACGCGGCGCGCGCCGCCGTCGTCGCCGGGCTGGCGGAGCTCGACCCGGCCGCCGTGGTCGTCCGGGTCAACGCCCCGGGCACCGCGTGGCACGACGCCGACGTCGCCGCACTCGCCGGCCACCCGGACGTCGCGGTGATGCTGCCGATGGCCGCCCGCGCCGCCGACGTCGCCGCGCTGGCGCCGCGCCCGGTGATCGCGCTGTGCGAGACCGCGGCCGGCGTCCTCGCAGCACCGGAGATCGCCGCCGCACCGAACTGCACCGGGCTGATGTGGGGCAGCGAGGACCTGGTCGCCGACCTGGGCGGACGCCCCGGCCGCGCACCTGGCGGGGGCTACCGCCCGGCCGTCGAGGAGGCCCGCATCCGGATCCTCTACGCCGCGCGCGCCGCAGGGGTCACCCCGGTCGACACGGTGCTCGTCGCCATCGACGACCTCGACACGCTCCGCACCGACAGCGAGTCGGCCGTCGGCTCGGGGTACGCGGCGAAGGCCTGCATCCACCCGAAGCAGGTCACCGTGGTCCGCGAGGCGTTCCTGCCGACCGACGACGAGGTCGCCGAGGCCCGCGAGGTCCTCGACGCGGCACGGGAGCACACCGGCGGCGGAGTGTTCCGCCTGCACGGCCGGATGATCGACGCGCCGGTGCTCGCGCACGCCCGGGAGGTGCTCCGCCAGGCGGGCGCCCCCGTCTGACCGCCCGGCCCGCGTCATGTCCGTGGTGCATCGCGGGCGGTGACATGATGAGGCGGTGACGACGCTGGACGAGCTCGAGTGGTTCGTCGTGCTCGCCGAGACCGAGCACATGACCCGGGCCGCGGAGAAGCTCTCCGTCGCCCAGCCGACGCTGTCCCGCGCGCTGGGCCGGCTCGAGCGCCAGGTCGGCGCCCCGCTGTTCGACCGGGTCGCCCGCAGGCTCCGGTTGAACGCCTCCGGCGAGATCATGCTGGAACACGCCCGGCGCAGCCTCGCCGAGCTGGCCGCCGCCGGGGACCGGATCGCGACGCTGCGCGACCCGGACCACGGCACGGTCCGGCTGGCGTTCCTGCACTCGATCGCGGCCGGCCTCACCCCCGAGATGCTGCGGGCCTACCGCTCGCACGCCCCCGGGGTCGTCTTCGAGCTCACCCAGGCCGCCGGGCACGAGATCATCGAGCACGTCCGCGCCGGGCGCGCCGACCTCGGGCTGACCGCCCCGCGCCCGGACGACGACGAGCTGGCCTGGACCGGCCTGTACCGGCAGCAGCTGTGCCTCGCCGTCCCCGCCGACCACCGGCTCGCCGGCCGCCCGCGGGTCGCGCTGTCGGCGGCGGGGACGGACCCGTTCGTGGCGCTGCGCGCGCCGATCGGCCTGCGGCGGCTCACCGACGAGCTCTGCGCCCGGGCGGGGCTCAGCCCGCGGTTCGCGTTCGAGAGCACCGAGATCGGCACGCTGGAGGGGTTCGTCTCGGCCGGGCTGGGGGTCGCGATCGTGCCCGAGCCGCGGCCGGACCGGGCCGAGTCGGGCGTCTCCTACGTCCCGCTGACCGACGCGACGGCGCACCGGTCGATCGGGTTGACCTGGCTGCGGGAACGGCCCGCCCCGCCCGTCGTGGCCCGGTTCGCCGACTTCGTCGTCGAGCGGTACCGGGACCGCGCACCCGGCACACGGCCCTGACCGGGAGGGACACCGTGCCGGACGACCCGACGACGATCCCGCTGGGCCACGACGAGCTCCGGGCCGTCACCGCGTTCGCCGTGGCGTGCGCGCGGCCCGCCCTGGAGATCGTCGAGCACGCGTGTCCGGGCGACCCGCGCCCGCGCGACGCGGTGGACGCGGCCCACGCGTTCGCCGGGGGCGCCGACCGCACCAGGGCGACGAGGGACGCCGCGTGGGCCGCGCACCGTGCGGCGCAGGAGACCCGCGACGCGGGCCTGGCCGCGGCGAGCGACGCCGCCCGCGCCGCGGGGCACGCGGCGGGGGCGGACGGGTCGGCGAGCTGGTCCGGCGATTGGACGCGGCGCTCCGGTGACGCCGCGGTCCCGGGGCCTCAGAGTCCCAGGCCCCGGCCGATGACCTCCTTCATGATCTCGGTCGTGCCGCCGTAGATCCGGGTGATCCGGGCGTCGGCGTACGCCGTGGAGATCGGGTACTCGCTCATGTAGCCGTAGCCGCCGTGCAGCTGCAGGCACTTGTCGACGACCCGGCCCTGCAGCTCGGTGCACCAGTACTTCGCCTTCGACGCGTCGACCGCGGTCAGCTCGCCCGCGTTGAGGGCGCGCACGCAGTCGTCGACGTAGTGCTCGGCGATGTCGATCTCGGTGTCCAGCTCGGCCAGCACGAACTTCGAGTTCTGGAACGAGCCGATCGGCGAGCCGAACGCCTTGCGCTCCTTCACGTACTCCAGGGACTGCGTCAGGGCGGTGCGGGCCGCGGCGACGCCCGCGACCGCGATCGACAGCCGTTCCTGGGGCAGGTTGGTGACGAGCTGGGTGAAGCCCTGGCCCTCGTCGGGCCCGAGCAGGTTCCCCACCGGGACCCGGACGTCGGTGAACGACAGCTCGGCGGTGTCCTGCGCGTGCTGGCCCAGCTTGTCCAGGTTCCGGCCGCGCTCGAACCCCTCCATCCCGCGCTCGAGCACCAGCAGGCTCATGCCCTTGTGCTTCTGCGACGGGTCGGTCTTCACCGCCACGACCACCAGGTCGGCGTTGATGCCGTTGGTGATGAACGTCTTGGACCCGTTGACGACGTAGTGGTCGCCCTCCCGGACCGCGGTCGTCGTCATCGAGGCGAGGTCCGAGCCGGTTCCGGGCTCGGTCATCGCGATCGCCAGGATCGCGTTCCCGCTCACCGCGTCCGGGAGCCAGCGCTGCTTCTGCTCGTCGGAGCCGTAGGCGAGCAGGTACGGGATGACGATGTCGTTGTGCAGGGTCATCCCGAGGCCCAGGCCGCCGGCACCGGCGTCCATCAGCTCCTCGATGACGACGGCGTTGAACCGGAAGTCCGGGACCCCGCCGCCGCCGTAGGACTCGGGCACGTCCATGCCCAGGAAGCCGTTCGCGCCGGCCGTCGTGAACAGCTCCCGGGGCACGATCCCGTCGGCGGTCCACCGCTCCCCGTGCGGAGCGACCTCCTTGTCGACGAAGGCTCGGAACGCGGACCGGAAGTCCTCGTGGTCGGACTCGTACAGTGTGCGCCGCATCGGACGTCTCCTCCTCGCGCCGGGCCCGCTACCGCGGCTGCATCCGGATCGCGCCGTCGAGGCGGATCGTCTCGCCGTTGAGCATCGGGTTCTCGACGATGTGCGCGGCCAGCTTCGCGTACTCCGCGGGCTGCCCCAGCCGCGACGGGTGCGGCACCTGCTTGCCCAGCGACGCCTTCACGTCCTCGGGCAGCGCCCCGAGCAGCGGGGTCTCGAACAGCCCCGGCGCGATCGTGCACACCCGGATCCCCAGGTCGGCCAGGTCACGCGCGATCGGCAGCGTCATCCCGACGATGCCACCCTTCGACGCCGAGTACGCCGCCTGCCCGATCTGACCCTCGAACGCCGCCACCGACGCCGTGTTGATCACCACGCCGCGGTCCCCGTCGACCGGCTCGGCCGTCGCGATCCGCTCCGCAGCCAGCCGGATCACGTTGAACGTGCCGATCAGGTTCACGTTGATCACCTTCGTGAACCCGTCCAGCGGGAAGGCGCCCTTCTTGCCGTAGGTCTTGGCGGCGTTGCCGATGCCCGCGCAGTTCACGGCGATGCGCACCGTGCCGAGCTCCTCGGCGGCGTCGAGCGCGGCACCGACCTGGGCCTCGTCGGTGACGTCGGCCGGCACGAAGCGCACCGCGTCACCGAGCTTGTCGGCGACGGCCTCGCCCTGCGACGACGGCAGGTCGATGATCACGACCTTGCCGCCCTGCTCGACGAGCTTCTCGGTGGTGGCCAGGCCGAGGCCGGAGGCCCCACCGGTGACGACGGCGACGGAACCGTTGATGTCCATGTCTGTAGCGGTCCTTTCCGTGGGGAACGTGTGAAGGTAGGGATCAGAGGAGTTCGAGGATGGTGGCGTTCGCCTGCCCGCCGCCCTCGCACATGGTCTGCAGGCCGTAACGGATGCCGTTGTCCCGCATGTGGTGCACCAGCGTCGTCATGATCCGCGCACCCGAACCACCCAGCGGATGCCCCAGCGCGATCGCCCCACCGTTCGGGTTCAACCGCTGCGCCACACCCGCGTCGTCCCCACCGATGTCGGCCAGCCACGCCAGCGGCACCGGCGCGAACGCCTCGTTCACCTCGAACGCCCCGATGTCCGACAGACCCAGCCCCGACTTCGCCAGCGCCTTCTCCGTCGCCGGGATCGGCGCCGTCAACATGATCACCGGATCCGCACCCGCCAGCACCGCGGTGTGCACCCGCGCCACCGGACGCAACCCCAGCTCCGCAGCCTTCTCCGAGGTCGTCATCAGCAACGCCGCCGACCCGTCGGAGATCTGCGACGAGTTCCCCGCATGGATCACCCCACCCTGGCCGGCCTCCTTGAACACCGTCTTCAGCTGCGCGAGACCCTCGAGCGTCCCGCCCCGCCGCACACCCTCGTCCGCGGCGACCCCGGCCAGCGGCGCGATCTGGCCGTCGAACCGGCCCGCGTCCTGCGCCTCGGCGGCACGCGCGTGCGACTGCAGCGCGAACTCGTCGAGCTGCTGCCGCGAGAAGCCCCACTTCTCGGCGATCATCTCCGCGCCCACACCCTGGTTCGGGGCGGTGCCGTACCGCGCCGCGAAGTCCGCACCGAGCGGGTCCTCGCCCTGGCTCGACGAGAACATCGGCACCCGGGTCATCGACTCCACACCACCGGCGACGACCACGTCGTACTGCCCGGCGATCAGGCCCGCCGCCGCGAAGTGCACCGACTGCTGGCTCGACCCGCACTGCCGGTCGACCGTCACACCCGTCACCGACTCCGGGAACCCGGCCGCCAGCGCCGCGTTGCGGGCGATGTCCAGGGTCTGCTCACCGGACTGCGACACGCAGCCCCAGATCACGTCCTCGATCTCAGCCGGGTCGACACCCGACCGCTCCGCCACGCTCCGCAGCACGTGGGCCGACAGATCGGTCGGGTGCACCCCGGCCAGACCGCCCTTGCGCTTGCCGACCGGGCTGCGCACCGCTTCGACGATGACTGCGTCCCGCACGATTGACCTCCAGGGATCGACGTCGTTGGCATCCGGGGCGGTCCGCGGTCAGTGCCGCGACGATGCGGCCCGGAGCTGATGCATCAGTGTTACAGGATCCGTCATCTGTTTCACCACCCTTCCGGGCCCCGTGTCGCCGTTGCGCTCGTCACCGACGGTGGACGGCAGGCCCCGGACTCCGGGCGCCAGGTGAGGCGGTCGCACATCGAGCGCCCGGACCGGGTGTCACGCGACGGCGTGCGCAGTTCGAGCAGCCCGTCGCGCCAGGACACCGTCCGCACCAGGTCGGTCCCCGGGTGCTCCGGGTACAGCGAGATGTCCACGTGGTGCACGACGCGGTCGTCCACGACCTCGAACCGGCCCGAGTAGGCGACGAACTCACGCGCAGCGGCCCCGCGGGCCTCGTCGCCGGCGGACAGGAAGGTCTCACCGGACCGCCACGGACGGTCGCGACGCGCGAGCAGGGCGGTGACGCGCCCGTCCGCCTGGTAGGTCAGCCGGCCGACCGGATCGGGCCCGAGGACGTCACCGATCGGGTCGCCGTCGACGAGCCGGACGAACGACACGAGGTCCCAGGTCCCGAGCAGGCGCTCCCACGGCGACCGCGGGTCCGCCCCGGTCACGCCGGGACCTGACGGTCCGCGGGGCCGTCGTCCACGACCGGGCGGGGCCGGTCGGTGAGCCCGGTCCGCGGGACCAGTGCGACGAGCACCGCGGCGACGAGCCCGACCGCCGTGAACGCCCAGAACACGCCGGTCGCACCGGCCGGGGCCGCGATGACGATGCCGACCATGATCGGCCCGGCGACCCCGCCCAGCCGGCCGAGCCCGGTGCACAGCCCGAGGACCGTGCCCCGCGCGGCAGCCGGGTAGTAGACGCCGGCGAAGCCGTACACCGCGGACTGGGACGACGCGCAGAACCCGATCAGCAGCACCAGGCCGAACACGACCCCCTGGGCCGGCCCCAGGGTCAGGGCCGCGACGGCCGCCGCGCCGGCCAGGAACCCGGTGGAGATGACCCGGCGCGAGCCGAAGCGGTCGGCGAGCCCCGTCAGGACGACCATGCCGACGGCGCTGCCGAGGTTGAACGCCAGCATGAACGACAGCGCCGAGCCGAGGTCGTAGCCGGTCGTGCGGAGGATCTGCGGGATCCAGGTGTTCATACCGTAGGAGACGAGCAACCCGAAGAAGCTGATCAGCGGGAACAGCACGGCGGCCACGCGGAACCCCGGGGCGGACAACAGGCGGAACGCCGAGCGCCGCTCGTCCCCGGCGGTGGCGCCCTGCCGGACGGCGAGGCCGGACTCGGCGGCGACGCCGACCTCGTACCGGCGGGCGAGCTCCGCGGCCTCGTCGGCACGGCCGCGGGCGACGAGGAACGCCATCGACTCGGGCAGGTTCCGGTAGGCGACGACGAACAGCACGATCCCCACCAGGCCCGCCGCGGCGAACAGGGACTGCCACCCGAAGACCGGGATGACGACGATGGCGATGACCGACACGAGCGCGCCGCCGATCGGGAACCCCGTCTGGACGACGCCGTTGTAGAACTGACGCCGCTCGATCCGCACGTACTCCATGGTCAGCGCGATGACGGTCGGCAGCGCGCCGCCGAACCCGAGCCCCGCCAGGAAGCGCAGGATCGCGAAGACCTCCAGGCTCGGGGCGAGCGCGCACAACCCGGTGAACACGCTGAAGCTCGCGACGCAGCCGAGCACGATGGGCCGCCGGCCCACGATGTCGGTCAGGCACCCCGCCAGCATCGCCCCGATCATCATGCCGAACAGCGAGACGCTGCCGATCAGTCCGGCCTCGACGGTCGTCATGCCCCACACCTGGTCCTGCAGCAGGACCGGGAGGACCGCTCCGAACATGAGCAGGTCGACCCCGTCGAGGACGGTCACCGCGAGGCAGGTGGACACGACGGCCCGGAACCCGGTGCTGCGTGTGGCGGATCTGGACATCGACGTCCTCCGTGTGCTGGGTCGCGTCGGCCGGGAACGGGCGCGCGAGGAGGCCGAACCTTATGCAATTAGGTGAGAAGCGGTCAACCATTTCTCCGACGGTCCGGCATGATTCCTCCATGCCACGACCCGACCGCCCGATGCTGAGCCGGAGAATCATCGTCACGGCAGCGCTCGCGATCATCGACGCCGACGGACTGGAGGCGTTCAGCCTCACCCGGCTCGCCCGCGAGATGGGCGTGCAGGCCCCCTCGCTCTACCACCACTTCCCGGACAAGGCATCGATCCTCGAGGCCGTCGCCCGGTCGATCATCCGCGAGACGCCGCAGCCGGTCGCCCGGGACACGGACGACTGGATCGAGTACTTCGTCGCCCTGAGCCTGCTCTTCCGCCGGACGATCCTGCGCCACGCCCACGCCGCGCCGATCCTGCTGGAGTTCATGCCGCGCGAGGTCTTCACGCCGGTCTACGAGACCTCGGCGACCTTCCTGGAGGAGGTCGGCATCCCGCCCCACCTGCACGTCCTCGTCCTCGACGGGCTCGACCGCCTCACCCTCGGCGCCGCACTGACGGATGCGATGAAGGCGCCGGCCGGACAGGACCGAGTCTTCCCGCACGCGAACCCGCAGCAGCACCCGGCCCTGGTCCGGGCGATCGGCAACAACGCGCTCGACCCCGAGACCCTCTGGGCCGAGTCCGTCCGGACGTTCCTGCGCGGCATCGACGCCATGCGGCCGGAGACGCCCGCGAGACCCGCGACGACGGACGCCGTGACCCCCCGGAGTGACCCTTGACACTCTCTACCTATCGCCGTAAGGTACTTCCGTCAGGACGGTCGGCCACCATTCCCGAATCGCGTCCCCATATCGCGACCCCGACGACGGAGATCGCCACGCGAACACATTCCGTCGCTTTCCGGTCACCGATCGGACACCGTTCCCGGAGCCGGCCCGGACCATTCGCGCATGCCCCCTCGGAAGTTCCGCGCGCCGGGATCGGCCGGGAGCAGGTCGCAACACGATGAGACTTTAGACGTTCTTTGTCTCACGTGTCAGTCTGGACATGCAGGACCACGACCGCACCGGCGCGCTCGGCGACGGGCCCGTGAGCACCGCGTCCGTCCCGACCCGACGTCCCACCACCGGAGCAGCCGATGAACGTCCCCGAGCTCGTCCGATTCTGGGCCCGCACCCGGCCCGACCACGACGCGATCGCCTTCGAGGGCGCCGCCGAGTCCTGGAGCGCGTTCGACGCCGCGACCGACGACCTCGCCCGCGGTCTCGCCGCCCGCGGGATCGCCCGGGGTGACCGGGTCGCGGTGCTCATGCACAACCGCCCCGAGCTCGCCCGGACCATGGTGGCGGTGCTCAAGCTCGGCGCGATCTGCGTCCCGCTGAACTTCCGGCTGCTGTCCGGCGAGCTCGCCGAACTACTGGACGACGCGGACTGCTCCCTGGTCGTCACCGAGGAGTCGCTGCTCTCCCTGGTCGCCGACGGCGACGGACGTCACGACGTCGTCTCGCTGGGCTCGACCGCCGTCCCCGGGTACGACACGCTGCTCGGCACCCCCGGCCCGGCACCGTCGGCCGACATCGCCGACGACGACGGCGCCTTCCTCTGCTACACCTCGGGCACCACCGGCGTGCAGAAGGGCGCACTGCTGACCCACCGCAGCGTCCTCGCGCCCGCCCAGGCGCAGATGATCGCCTACGGCCTGTCCTGGCGGGACCGCGTCCTGGTACCCGCCCCGCTGGTCTACACCGGCTCCGTCGTGTCGGTGTTCGTGCAGCTCGTGATCTACCCGGGCGCGACCATGGTGCTGCTCGCCGACTTCGACTCGGAGCGCAGCCTGGAGATCATGGTGCGCGAGCGGGTCACCGCGGCGACGTTCGTCCCGGTGATCTGGCAGCGGATGGCCGCCCGTTCCGGCTTCGCCGACGCCGCACTCTCCGCCTTCACCTACGCCGCCGCCGGCGGCGCGCCCGTCGCGACCGAGACCCTGCGTGCCTACCGCGACCGGGGCGTCCCGCTGAACCAGGTCTACGGCCTGACCGAGGCGTCCGGCCTGGTCACCAGCCTGCCATGGCACGACGCGCTGCACCGCCCCGAGTCCTGCGGCCGGGCGCTGGTCGGCACCGAGGTCCGGGTCGCCGCGGCCACCGGTGAGGTCGGTGAGGTGCTCGTCCGCGGCCCGCACGTGATGCGCGAGTACTGGCGCAGGCCGGAGGCGACCGCCGAGACCGTCGTCGACGGGTGGCTGCACACCGGGGACCTCGGCCGGATGGACGACGAGGGTTTCCTGTCCATCGTGGACCGGAGCAAGGACCTGGTGATCTCCGGCGGCATCAACGTCTATCCGGCCGAGATCGAGAAGGTGCTCGCGGCCGTCCCCGGGGTGGGTGACCTCGCCGTCATCGGGGTCCCCGACGAGGTGTGGGGCGAGGTGCCGATGGTCGTCTTCCACTCCGAGCGCGACGCGTCCGTCGTCGTCGCGGAGCTCGCCGCCGCCGCCGGGTCCCGGCTCGCGCGGTTCAAGCAGCCGCGGCACGCCGTCGCCTCGCCGGATCCGCTGCCGCGGACCTTCTCCGGGAAGCTGACCAAGGCCGCGCTGCGCGAGAGGTTCCGGGAGGTCCCGCCCGAGGCGGTCTCCCTGCGCGACACGACACCCGCCTGACCACCGGCCCGGCGGGCCCGGTCCGGGCCCGCCGGGTCAGCGGTGGCGCCGCCGCGCCCGGGACGCCGCCCGGACCGCGTCGGCGGGCCACCCCCGGCCCAGGGACGCGCCGCCGTCCACGACCAGCTCCTGACCGGTGACGAAGCCCGACGCGTCCGAGGCGAGGAACACCGCGGCGTCGGCCAGGTCGTCGGGCTCCCCGGCGCGGGGCAGCGGCTGCAACGACCGCAGGTTCTCCCGGACGGTGTCGACCGAGCGGTCCAGTGCGTCACCGGTGAGGCCCGCGCCGTGCCCCACGATCCGTGTCGCCACACCGCCGGGGACGAGCGTGTTCACCCGGATCCCGTCGGGGGCGAGCTCGACGGCGGCGCTGCGGACGAGCTGGGCGACCGCGGCCTTCGCCGCCCCGTAGGCGTGCGGGCCGTACCCGGTCCGCAGGCCCGCCACGCTGCCGGTGGCGACGATGCTGCCGTGCCCGGCGGCCCGCATCGGCGGCACCGCGTACCTGATCCCGAACAGGACCGAGCGGCAGAGCAGCGCGAACGCGGCGTCCCACTCGTCGGCCGGGATGTCGTCCACGAAGCGCCACCGGCCGACGGCACCGGCGTTGGCGACCAGGCAGTCCAGCCGGCCGTCCCGGTCGAGCACCTCCGCGACGGCGCCCTCCACGTCGGACTCCCGCAGCACGTCGACCCGCCGGAACCGGGCCCGCGGCCCCAGCTCGCCGGCGAGCGCCGCACCGCGCTCGGTGTCGACGTCGCACACCAGCACCGAGGCCCCCTCGGCGACGAACCGCGCGGCGACCGCCGCCCCGATCCCGCTCGCCGCCCCGGTCACGACCGCGGTGCGCCCGGCCAGCGCGGGCCCGGTCACCGGTCCCGGAACACGGGCGGGCGCTTCTCCAGGAACGCCTCGACCGCCTCGCGGTGGTCCTTCGTCAGCGCGGTCAGGATCTGCGAGCGGTTCTCCAGCTCGACCGCGGCCTGGAAGCTGCCGGTCTCCTGGTTCGCCCACAGGACCTCCTTGCTCATCCACACACCGAACGGGCTGTGGCCGGCGATGAGCCGGGCCCGTTCCAGGGCGGCCTCCTGCAGTGCGTCGTCGTCGACGACCGCCGCGACCAGGCCGATCCGCTCCGCCTCGTCCGCGTCGACCGTCCGGCCGGTGAGGATCAGGTCGGTCGCCCGGGCGAAGCCGACCATCCGGGGCAGCAGCCAGCTCAGCCCGATGTCGGTGCCGCCGAGTCCGCGCCGGATGAACGACGCCTGCAGGATCGCCGAACGTGCCATCAGCCGGATGTCGCAGAACACGGCCAGCGCCATGCCGCCACCGACCGCCGCGCCGTTGACGGCGCCGATGATCGGGGCCCGGACCCGCCGGAAGGTCTCGCCGAGGCTCGAGATGTGCTGCTGGACGCGCATCCCCGCCTGGGAGCGTCCCTCCTCCGCAGGGCTGCCCGGTGGGTCCCCGTAGCCGCGGAGGTCGAGGCCCGCGCAGAACGCCCGGCCGGCGCCGGTCAGCACGATCGCGCGGACCCCGGAGTCCTCCTGGACCGCGCGCAGCTCGTCGTGCAGGGCCTCGACCAGCTCCGCACCCATGGCGTTGAGCGCTCCGGGCCGGTTCAGGGTGATCCGCAGGATCCCCGGCTCCGGCCGGTCGGTCAGGACCGGCCGGTCGTCCGGTACGGGTACGGCGTCGCCGGTGGTCGTCATCCGTCCTCCAGGGGTTCTCTCGGCGGGCTCACCGGTGCAGGCCGGACGGACCGCCCAGCCACACACCCAGCTGCTCACCCGAGACGTGTGCCGCGCGGTCCGAGACCAGGTAGGACACGGCGTCGGCGACGGCGTCGGGCGGGATCTCCGGCCACTGTCCACGGAGGACCTCCATGGCCTTCTCCCCCTCGCCGCGGGTCATCCCGGTCTCGACGAACCCCGGGATCACCGAGTTGACCGTGATCCCGCGGCGCGCCGTCTCCTTGGCCAGCACCTCGACCAGCGCCCCGACGCCCGCCTTCGCGGCGGCGTAGGCGCCGGTCCCGGGCAGGACCGACCGGCCGGCCGCCGGGCTGCCGACGAACACGATCCGGCCGTGCCCCGCCTCGTACATCGCCGGGAGCACGGCGTGCGTGCAGTAGAAGGCCCCGCTGAGGTTGACGCCGATCACCCGGTCCCAGTCGGCGGGGTCGAGCCGCCGGGCCGACGCGGTCAGGTTCATCCCGGCGTTGTTGACCAGGACCGACGGTGCGGCCCACAGCGCGGTCACCCGCTCGACCAGCTCCGTCACCGCGGCGGGATCGGTGACGTCGGCCTGCAGGCACTCCGCGGTCCCGCCGGCTCCCCGGATCTCCTCGACGAGCGCCTCGGCCTCGGCCCCGCTGGTCGCGTAGTCGACGGCGACGGCGTGGCCGTCGGCCGCGAGCCGCCGGGCGACCGCGGCCCCGATCCCGCGGGCCCCTCCGGTGAGCAGCGCGACCCGCCGGGCCGCGGCGTCGGGTGACGGCACGCGTACGTCCTCTCCTCGGTTCCGATCATCCTGACACGTGAGACGAATACCGTCCATTGTCACAGCGCCTGCACGGGACGAGCGTCGAGGAACATCGGGGCCGCTCCGTATGCTGGGCCGGTGCCCGACCGCTCGCCTCCGGTGACCGCCCGGCCCTCCGCTGCCGTCGAGCGGATCCTCGACGCCGCCGACGCGTGCTTCGCCCACTACGGCATCGCCAAGACGACGATGGAGGACGTCGCGTCGGCGGCGGAGATCTCCCGCGCGACGCTCTACCGCACGTTCTCCGACCGGGAGAGCCTGCTGACGGCGCTGGTCCGCCGCCGCGCACGGATGAACATCGAGCGCAGCCGGGCCCGGATCATGGCGCTGGGCTCGCTCACCGAGCGCGTCGTGGAGGGCATCACGCTCAACGTCCGGGTCGGGCACCGGGACCCGCTGATGCACGCGCTCGTCTCCCCCGAGCAGATGGCGCTGGCGAACACCCTCCTGAGCTCGACCGGGCTGGCGACGGAGCTGACCCACGAGTTCTGGGAGCCCGTCCTGGCCGCGGCACGGGACACCGGCGAGATCCGGGCGGACCTCGACCTGGTCGGCCTGTGCGAGTGGATCTCCCGGCTGGAGATCATGTTCATCGTCCAGCTGGAGGACACGCCGGAGGACACGGACCGCATCCGCCGGCTCGTGGCCGACTTCGTCGTGCCCGCGCTCACGGCGGCCCGCTGAGCGGGCCGGCCGGAGCGCGTCAGTCACCCAGGTCGGCGGCGAGCTCGCGGTGCAGGTGCTGGCAGGCCTGCTCGTTGCGGCCGTAGAGGAACGTCCCGTGCGGCCAGGCGGCCGCGTTCTGCTGGATCGTCAGCTCCATCGGCCAGTCCTCGTTCACGGCGGCGTCCTGCAGGATCTCCCAGCTCCGCCGGATCCGCCGCTCGATCCGCTCGGTCCGCTTCTCCGGGCGGACCAGGAACCGGATCTGCGTCGTCGACCGGTTCGGGTCGGTCGTGTCGGGCCACACGGTCCAGAACTCCACGTGGTCCGGCGTCGAGATGACCATGGAGTTCGGGTAGAGGAACAGGTTGCTGCCCAGCAGCCGGAAGTCGGCGTCGACCTCCTCCCCGGCGCGGGCGAGGTCGCCCATCCGGGTCCGCGGGCTGAAGGACTGGCCGTGCCGGCCGTACTGCCGCCACACGCTGGTGTTCGTCTCGATCAGCTTCCCGACGCCCTCGGGGTGCAGGAACTTCGGGTGCAGGACGTCGATCGCACCGTCGAGAACGATCTTCCAGTTGATGTCCAGGGTGAACGACTCGTCGAGGAAGATCTCGGCGCCGCCGAGGCCGTAGGGCGACAGCTGCGCGTCCACCTCCGGCCCCAGCCAGTCGTCGATCTCGAGGTCCTGGTCACCGGACAGGACGGCGAACAGGAAGCCGTGCCGCTCCTCGGTCCGGATCCGGTGCAGGCCGTGCCGGTCCTTGTCGACGTGGGTGTAGAAGTCGTCGTACGGCACGCCGCGCAGGCCGCCGTCCTCCCGGGAGTAGCTCCAGCCGTGGTAATGGCAGGTGAAGATCCGCTTCTGACCGCACGGCTCGTCCTCCACCCGGCCGCCGCGGTGCCGGCAGATGTTGAGGTAGGAGCCGACCGTGCCGTCCGACCGGCGGACGACGATCAGCGGCATCCCGAGGATCTCGCGGGTCAGGAAGCTGCCGGGCCTCGCGATCTCCGAACCGTGCCCGATGATCACCGGCAGCCGCTTCAGGAGCGCCCGCTCCTGCGCGGCCCGCTCCTCACCGACGAAGTGCGAGATCGGCACCCGGAGATCGGTCGGGGACATCTCCGTGGTCCCGGCGCGCAGGTGCTCGGCGAGGGTGTGTGCGACGTCGTCGTTCAGCAGTGTCATGTCTCGGTCCCCAGGGTGGTGGTGGTCGACGGGCGGGACGCTCGGATCTCCCCGAGCACCTCGTCGGTGTGGGCCCCGAGGTCCGGGGCCCGCTGCGGCGCGAACTCCTCGCCGACGACCCGGACGGGGCTGGCGGCGAACCGGAACCCGTCCTGGTCGTAGGTGGTGGCGCGGGCCGTGAAGTGCGGGTCGTCCACCAGCTCGGTCACGGTGTTGACCGGGCCTCCCGCGATGTCGCGGGCCAGGAACAGCGCGGTCCACTCGGCCCGCGTCCGGGTGCGGAACACCGCGTCGAGCTCCCGCCAGACGTGCCGGGCGCGCGCGTCGGACCCCTCGTCCACCGACACGAGATCGACCTCCAGCAGGTCCGGCCGGTCGACCGCGTCGCAGAACGCCCGCCAGAACTTCGGCGTGTGCGAGCCGAACACCATGGCGCCGCCGTCCTTCGTGGCGTACGCGTCGAGCAGCGGCCAGTCCGGCAGCCGCCCGTCGGCGGTCCAGCCCGGACGCCGGTGGGTGCGGCCGGCGTTCAGCGCGCCGTCGATCCGGTCCGGCATCCAGGCGATCGCGACGTCGGCGCTGCTCACCTGCAGGCGCGCGCCCTCTCCGGTGGTGCGTGCCCGCAGCACCGCCGCCAGGACCGCCATCGCGCCGTACGCGCCCACGGCGTACATCGCCTGCGGGGTCTCCCCCGAGCCGCCCATCACCCCGGGCGGGGACGGCCGCGCGGTGTCCACCGTGCGCAGCCCGGCGTAGGCGTCGAACCACATCCCGCCGGTGGCGAGGTCCCGGTACGGCCCCTCGGCCCCGGTGCCGGAGACCTCGCACAGCACGGTCGACGGGCGCTGCCCGGCCAGGCGCTCCCAGCCGAGTTCGAGCCGGTCGAGGTACCCGTGCCTCGTCCCCTCGACCACCGCGTCGGCGGACGCGGCGAGCCGGAGGAACGCCTCGGCGCCCTCCGCCGTGCGCAGGTCGAGCTCGACGCTGCGCTTGCCGCGGTTCCACCGCAGGTGCATGAACCCGGGGCCGTCCGGTCCGCCGACGGCCTGCGCCCCGGCGTACCGGACGCCCTCGCCGCGGCCGGGCGTCTCGATCTTGATGACGTCGGCGCCGAGATCGGCGAGGTGCCCGCCGACCGACGACGGCGCCAGCTGCGCGACCTCGACGACGCGCACGCCGTCGAGCAACGAGTATCCGCCCACCACTCCTCCTCCGTCCGTCGCCGAACCGTGACACGTGAGACAATATCTGTCAATCATCTCACGACACTGGACGCTACCTTCTGCCTTAAGGTGAAGCGATGTCGGGATTCCGTTTCGGAGTGCTCAGCACCGGTGCCACCTGCGGTCCAGGAGGCTGGCCGGCGTTCGCCCGGCGGGTCGAGGACCAGGGCTGGTCCGTGCTCCAGGTCCCCCAGCACTTCAGCGTGCCGTCGGTACCGCCGCTGCCCGCCCTCGCGACGGCGGCCGCGGCCACGTCGGGGCTGACCGTCGGGACGCTGGTGCTGGACAACGAGACCGGCCACCCGGCCGTCGTCGCGCGGGACGCCGCGTGGCTCGCCGCCGCGACCGGCGGCCGGTTCGAACTGGGCATCGGGGCGGGCTGGATGGCCGCCGACCACACGATGCTCGGCCGTCCGTTCCGGGAGCCCGCCGAGCGGGTCGACCGCCTCGGCGAGGCCCTCGCGCTGATCCGGGGGTGCTGGGCCGGGCGGACGTCGTTCGCCGGGACGCACTACGTGCTGGAGGACCTGCCGGAGGGTGCCGCCACCGCGACCCCGCCGCGGCTGCTCGTGGGCGGCGGCGGGCGGCGGGTGCTCGATCTCGCGGCCCGGCACGCCGACGTCGTCGGGATCGCCCCGGACATGCGGAGCGGCCGGATCGGCCGCGCCGCGGCACGGACCACCGGACGGGAGCAGGTCATGGCCAAGGCGGCCCGGATCCGGGAGGTGGCCGCGGCCCGCGGGGCCACGGTCGAGCTGCACATGTCGATCACCGGGATCCACGACCGCGCCGACACCGCCCGGATCGACCGGCTGGCCGACAGCTTCGGCGTCGCGCCCGGCGAGGTACCCCGGCTGCCCAGCGTGCTCGTGGGGGACACCGCGGAGATCGCCGACGAGCTCCGCCGCCGCCGCGACGAGACGGGCGTGAGCTACCTGACGGTGAACGAGACGCTGCTGGAGCGGATGGCCCCGGTCGTCGCCGAGCTCGCCGGGACCTGAGGGGATCTCAGCCCCGGACGAGATCCCGGCTGATGATCTCCTTCATGATCTCGTTCGCGCCGCCGTAGATCCGCTGGACCCGGGCGTCGGTGAAGGCGCGCGCGATCGGGTACTCGGTCATGTAGCCGTAGCCGCCGTGCAGCTGGACCCCGGCGTCGATCACCTGCCACTGCATCTCGGTGGCCCACCACTTGGCCTTGGCGGCGTCCACCGGGGTGAGCCGGCCCGCGTTCAGCTCACGGACGCACCGGTCGACGTAGCTGCGGGTGACCTCGATCCGGGTCCGGAGGTCGGCGAGCGTGAACCCGACGCTCTGCTGCGCGGCGAGCGGCTTGCCGAAGGCCGTGCGCTCGCGGGTGTGGTCGAGCGTCCACCGGAACGCGGCCTCGGCCGAGCACTGCGCGGCGACCGCGATGCCCATTCGCTCACGGGGCAGGTTCTGCATCAGCGCCGGCAGTCCGCCGCCGAGCTCGCCGAGCAGGTTGGCCGCCGGCACCCGGGCGTCCTGGAAGAACAGCTCCGCGGTGTCCTGGCCGGGGAGCCCGATCTTGTCCAGCTTGCGGCCGCGCTCGAAGCCCGGGGTGTCCCGCTCGACGACGAACAGGGAGTACCCGGCGGAGCCCGCGTCCGGGTCGGTGCGGGTCACGACGACGACCAGGTCCGAGGTGATCCCGTTGCTGATGAACGTCTTGGAGCCGTTGAGGACCCAGTGGTCGCCGTCGCGGACGGCGGTCGTCGCGATGCCCCGCAGGTCACTGCCCGCCGCGGGCTCGCTCATCGCGATGGCGGCGATCGTCTCCCCGGTCGCGAAGCCGGGGAGCCAGCGCTCCCGCTGCTCCGGGCCGGCGAGGTTCAGCAGGTAGCCGAGGACGATGTCGTCGTTGGTCCCGAACGCGGACTGGAGGGACGCCGCCCCGGCCGCGGCGATCTCCTCGGACAGCACGAAGCGGAACCGGTAGTCCGGCTCGCCCGCGCCGCCGTACTCCTCCGGCACCGCGAGCCCGACCAGGCCGGCCGCACCCGCCTTCTTCCAGGTCTCCCGGTCGATCTGCCGGTCGGTGTCCCACCGCTCCACGTTGGGCACCACCTCGCGGGTCACGAAGGCCCGGGCCGTCTCGCGGTACGCCTCGTGGTCGGCCCCGTACAGGTCGGTCTCCACGCGGTCTCTCCTTCCGGCCGGTCGGACCGGCGGTGAACGGGACGGACGGTGTCAGCGGGTCGCCGCGGCCTCGGCCACGTCGAGCATGTCCCGGATGTCGACGAGCTTGACCCGGGGTCGTCCCTCGCCCCGGCCGGTCCGCCGCTCGTGGGCGTCGATCGCCTTCCAGGCGGCGAGCCCCATCGCCTCGGGCCTGCGCTCGGCCACCAGCGCCGAGAACTCCGGCCCCCCGGCCCGCGGGGTGTCCAGCCGGCCCGCCGACCAGTCCGCCAGCAGGGCGTTCACGGTGTCCTCGGCGCACCAGCGGTTCGTCCCGATGACGCCGCTCGGGCCGCGCTTGATCCAGCCCGCGGTGTAGACGCCGGTCACGGCCTCGCCGGTGTCCGGGTCGGTGACCCGGCCGTCGTCGTTCGGGAGGACCCCGCGCTGCTCGTCGAAGGGCACCCCGGGGATCCGCGCGCCGCGGTAGCCGACCGAGGTGAGGACGAGCCCGCAGTCGAGGTCCTCGGTCTCGCCGGTCGGCCGGGCGGCGACCCGGTCCCCGTCGGCGACCGCGGTGTTCCGCGCGACGCGGACGCCCTCGACGCGCTTCTCCCCGAGGATCTCGTCGGGCCCGGTGAGAAACCGGAGGACGATGCGGCGGCCGGCACCGCCCGGCTCGCGCCCGGCGAGCTCGCGCAGCGCGTCCAGCTTCAGGGCGAGGACCGGGTCCGGCTCCCGCTCCAGCCGGGCCGCCGTGACCTCGTCGAGCTCGATCTCCGCGGGGTCGACGACGACGTCGATCCCGGGAAGGTCGCCGAGCGCCAGGATCTCGGGGGTGGTGAACGCCGCCTGGGCGGGGCCCCGGCGGCCGAGGACCACGACCTCGCGGACCGCGCTGTCCCGCAGCGCGGTGAGCGCGTGCGCCGAGGTGTCGGTGCCCGCCAGGTGCTCCTCCCCCGCGACCAGCACGCGGGCGACGTCGAGGGCGACGTTGCCGTTGCCGACGACGACCGCGCGCTCGCCGGACAGGTCGAACTGCCGGTCCGCGGCGTCCGGATGGCCGTTGTACCAGGCCACGAAGTCGGTGGCCGAGCTGCAGCCGGGCAGGTCCTCCCCGGTGATCCCGAGGCTCCGCCCGCCCGGGGCACCGACCGCGTACAGCACCGCGTGGTGGTGGGCGAGCAGCTCGTCGTGCCCGATGTGCTCCCCCACCTCGACGTTGAGGTGCAGGTCGACCTTCCGCCGCCCCCAGGTGCGGGCGAGCGCGGTGCCCGCGCCCTTGGTGTCCTGGTGGTCGGGGGCCACGCCGTGCCTGATCAGGCCGCCCGGCACCGGCAGGCGGTCGATCATCGTGATCTCGACGTCCAGCCCGCGCCGGCGCAGCATGCTCTCCGCCGCGTAGCAGGCGGCCGGGCCGGTCCCGACGACGGCGACCCGCAACGGCCCCGCCCCCTCGGGCGAGCTGATCTCCGGCTCGGTCCGCTCCGTCCGCGCGGCCGGCTCCCGGCCGTCGTACCAGGCCGCGTTGATCCGCAGGTAGCGCTCGTCGACCGGTTCGAGGTCCTCGTCCGGCACGATCGCCGACACCGGGCACACGTCGATGCAGGCCGCGCAGTCGATGCAGGTGTCCGGATCGATGTAGAGCATCTCGGCACTCGCGTAGCCCGGCTCGTCGGGCGTCGGGTGGATGCAGTCGACCGGGCAGACCTCGACGCAGGACGCGTCGTTGCAGCACGAGCGGGTGATCACATGGGTCATCGGTGGTCCTCGACGGTGCGGACGGGAGCAGGCCGCCGGCGGCGGGCCCGTCGGGGCCCGCCGCCGGCGGCGGGATGCGTCGTGCTGGGGATCAACGCACCTTCTGGTGGGTGGACGTGATGTCCGAGTACTCGGTGCGGATCGCCGGCTTCGCGATCTTCCCGCTGGGCAGCCGCGGCAGCGGGTCCTCGCGGACCACGACGTAGCGCGGGACCTTGTAGTCCGCCATGTGCCGGTTGCACTCCGCGATGATCGACGCCTCGTCGAGGCCCTCGCCCCAGACGATCGCCGCCGGGGTCTCGCCGAACCGCTCGTCCTCGGCGGCGATCACCGAGACCTCCTTCACCCCGGGGATCTTCGAGATCACGGCCTCCAGCTCGAACGGCGACACGTTGATGCCTCCGGTGATGATCAGGTCCTTGAGCCGGTCGACGAAGGTGAGCCGGCCGCCCTCGTCGCGGTTCCCGAGGTCGCCGCTGTGCAGCCAGCCGTCGCGCAGCGCCTTGGCCGTGTTCTCCTCGTCCTGCCAGTACCCGGGTGTGACACCGGGCCCGCGCATGAGGATCTCGCCGTTCTCGCCGGGCTCGCACTCGGTGCCGTCGTGACGGACGACCTTGATCTCGGTGAAGACGTTGCCGCTGCCGCACTTGTCGGGGTGGTCGGCGGCCTCCTCCGGCCACGTCGCGGTCGCGACGCCACCGACCTCGGTCATCCCGTAGATCTGGCGGAGCACGACGTCCTTCGCCGCGTACGCCTCCAGCAGCGGCACGGGCACCGCCGCGCCACCGACGATCGCGGTGTCCAGGCTGCTCAGGTCGGCGTCGGCGAACTCCGGGGTCGCGGCCAGCGCCTGGAAGATCAGCGGCACGCCGAACATGACGGTGATCCGGTGCTTCTCGATCAGCTGCACGGCGCGCGACGGCTTCATCTCCCGCTCCGCGACCAGCGTCCCGCCGAGCACACCGGTGATCACCACGCCGTAGACCAGGCCCGGGGTGAAGGCCAGGGGCAGCAGCAGGAGCGTCCGCGCGCCGGGCCGCATCCCGGGGTCGGTCAGCGAGTTCTCGAAGACGATGTCGAGCAGCGTCCGGTTGGTGCAGACGACACCCTTGGACAGGCCGGTCGACCCGCTGGTGAACAGGATCGCCACCGGGTCCGCGGGGTCGAGGTCGATCCGGAAGTCGTCGGTGCCGCCGGTGCGGAGCCGGCCGACCTCGTCGAACGGGACGGTCGTGAGGTCGTGCCCGAGCCCGACGACCTCCTTGAGCGTCTCCTCGTGCGCCTCCGCGGTCACGACCACCCGGGCGCCGGAGTCGCCGAGGATCTTGTGCAGCTCGCTCGCCACCAGCCGGGGGTTGAGCGGGACGAGCACGCCGCCCGCCTTGACGATCCCCCAGGCCGTCACGACCCACTCGACGCTGTTCGCGCTCATCAGGCCGATCCGGTCGCCGGGCGAGACGCCCTCCCCGACCAGCCTGCGGGCGAGCCGTCCGGACCAGTCCTGCAGCTGCCGGTAGGTCACGGCGTCGTCGCCGACGACGACGGCCTGCTGGTCCGGCTTCCGACGAGCCCACCAGTGCAGGGCCGATGCAACTGACGTCGCCATGATTCTCCTTCTCGCGCCACGGTGCGCAGCCGGCGACCGGACGGGGCCTCGGGCCCCGGACCTCCCGGTCACGTGGACATCCTTCGGTGGGCCGTCGGACCGGCCCGGTACGGGGTCAGGCCGGTAGGACGACCCGGCCGGCGAGCCGGCCGAGCACCTCCTCGGCGTCGGCGACGATGCGGTGCACCAGCTCGGCGACCGTGGGGATGTCGTCGATCAGTCCCTGGCACTGGCCCGCCGTCCAGACACCGGCGTCGAGCTCGCCGGTCTCGAACACGGTCCGCCCGCGGGCCCCCGCCACCAGCTCGCGGACGTCGGGGAACTGCCCGCCCTCGTCGAGGATCCGGACGACCTCGGTGCTGACCGCGTTCCGCGCCACCCGTGCGGTGTTCCGCAGCGGGCGGAAGATCAGGTCGGTGGCCCGCTCGTCGGCGTCCACGATCGCCTGCTTCACGTTCCGGTGCACCGGCGCCTCCGCGGTCGCCATGAACCGGGTGCCCATGTTGATGCCGTCGGCGCCGAGCGCGAGCGCCGCCGCGAGGCCGCGGCCGTCGGCGAACCCGCCGGAGGCCACCACCGGGACCGACAGGCGGGCCGTCGCCGCCGGGATCAGGACGAGCCCCGGCACATCGTCCTCGCCGGGGTGCCCCGCGCACTCGAACCCGTCGATGCTCACGCCGTCCACGCCCACCCGCTCGGCCTTGAGGGCGTGCCGGACGCTGGTGCACTTGTGCAGCACCTTCACGCCGTGCTCGTGGAAGAGCGGGAGGTGCGGCTCGGGGTTGGACCCGGCCGTCTCGACGATCGGGATGCCGGACTCGACGATCACCCGCCGGTACTCGTCGTACGGCGGCGGGTCGATCGCCGGGAGGATCGTCAGGTTCACCCCGAACGGCCGGTCGGTGAGCTCGCGGCAGCGCGCGATCTCCTTCGCCAGGTCCTCGGGGGTCGGCTGGGTCAGCGCGGTCAGGAAGCCGAGGCCGCCGGCCTCGGCGACCGCGGCGACGAGCTCCGCGCGGCCCACCCACTGCATCCCGCCCTGCACGACCGGGTGCTCGATCCCGAAGACCTCGGTGAACCTCGTACGCAGCGCCATCTGTCTCCTCCCGCTGGGATCCGGTGCGGCGGCGTCAGAGCCGCTCGGTGAACTCCGCGTCCCGCTTCTCGCGGAACGCGCTGAAGGCCTCCCGCGAGTCGTCGCCGCGCAGCGTGATCGCCTGCGCGGCGGCCTCCGCGTCCAGGGCCTCCTGGATGCTGCGGTCACCGCCGTCGGTGAGCAGCCGCTTGGTCAGCGCCATCGCCACCGCGGGCCCGGCGGCGAGCCGGTCCACCAGGTCGCCCGTGACGGTGTCGAGTTCGGACACCGGCACGACCCGGTTGACCAGGCCGATCTCGGCGGCGCGGTCCGCGGGGACGATCTCGCCGAGCAGGCAGAGCTCCTTCGCCCGGTGCAGGCCGACCAGCCGGGGCAGGACCCAGGACCCGCCGAAGTCGACGGCCAGCCCGCGCCGGACGAACACCTCGGAGAAGCGGGCCCGGTCGGACGCGACGACGAGGTCGCAGGCCAGGGCCAGGTTCAGCCCCGCCCCGACGGCCACCCCGTCGACGCGCGCGACGGTCGGGGTGGCCATCCGGTGCAGCGCCAGCGCCGTGCGGTTGATCCGGTTCATCGAGCCGAGCGGGTGCCGCTCGTCGGACACCGCCGACAGGTCCGCCCCGGAGCAGAAGTCGCCGTCCCGCCCGGTCACGACGACGACCCGCACCTGCGGGTCGTCGTCGAGCTCGGTCAGCAGGCGGTACAGCTCGTCGAGCATCGAGGCGGTCAGCGCGTTGCGCCGGCCCGGGTTCGACAGCTCGACCGTCGCCGCCGGACCGCTCCGCCGGACGGTCACCTCCGCCTGCGCCACGCCGGTCACGCGAAGTCGACCACTCCGCGCAGGTTCAGGCCCGCGTGCATGTCGGCGTAGCCCTGGTTGATCTCCTCGAGCTTGTACCGCCGGCTCACGAGCTCGTCGAGCCGCAGGTAGCCCTGCTGGTACATGTTCAGGAAGTAGGGCACGTCGCGGGTCGGCGACGACATGCCGAACAGTGCGCCCTGGATCCGCTTCTGGTACATCGCGAACTCCATCAGGTTCACCGGGATGCCGGTGGCCATGAAGTTCGCGACGGCGGTGAGCACCACGATGCCGTCCTTGCGGACCGACGCGAACGCCTCGGCGACGTGCTCGCCGGTCGCGACGCCGACGCAGACGATCGCGCTGTCCGCGCCCTGGCCGTTGGTCAGGTCCTTGGCCAGTGCGGTGGCCTCGGCCATGGTACCGACCGCGTCGGTCGCACCGAGCTTGAGCGCGCTCTCGCGCTTGAACTCGACCGGGTCGACCGCGATGACGCGCAGGGCGCCACCGTGCTTCGCACCCTGCACCGCGTTGATGCCGATCCCGCCGACACCCATGACGATCACGACGTGCCCGGGCCGCACCTGGCCGGCGTTCACGGCGGATCCCCACCCGGTCGGGACACCGCAGCCCACGAGGGCGGCGCTCTCCAGCGGGATGCTCTTGTCAATCTTGATGGCGCCCCACTCGGGGAGGACGCTGTACTCGGAGAAGGTCGACACGAGCGAGCACTGGGCGATGTCGGTGTCGCCGTGGTGCAGGCGGAAGGTCCCGTCGAGCTGGGTCCCGGTCATCATGAACGCGCCGTTGTCGCAGAGGTTCTGCTTGCCCTCGGCGCACCAGCGGCAGCGGCCGCAGCCGGGGATGAAGCTGGCCACGATGTGGTCGCCGGGCTGCAGGTCCCGCACGCCGGAGCCGACCCGCTCGACCACGCCGGCACCCTCGTGCCCGCCGCAGTACGGGTAGTGCGCCGACGGCACGTCACCCTTGGTGAGGTGGTCGTCGGAGTGGCACAGCCCGGCGGAGGTGTACCGCACGAGGATCTCGTGCTCCTTGGGCTCGTCGACGTCGATCTCGATGACGTCCCACTCGCCCGGTGCTTCCCACAGGACAGCTGCCCTCGACTTCATCGTCTTGTTCCTCTCGGGGAATGTGCGGTATGCCGCTCGGAGCGGAGCGACCGTCTCCCTCGACGGCCTCGGCGAGGGGCCGGGGAAGATCGGGACCCTCCGGAGCGTGGACCAGCCTAAAGTTGGTAGGTAGGGCCGTCAATACGTTCTCGGGTTTTTGTCTCGCAAGAAGCATCGCGCGGCGCGTCACACCAGGTGAGAGCACGTTCGTACGGCACTGATGGATACATATGACATCATCCGTCACATGATCGCCGACGAAGCCGCTCCCGCGGGGGACCCCGCCCCGCCGACACCCCTGCTCGACCTCTTCCGGCTCGACGGGAAGGTCGCCGTCGTCACCGGGGCGAGCTCCGGGCTCGGGGCCGGGTTCGCGGTCGCGCTCGCCGAGGCGGGCGCGGACGTCGTCCTCGCCGCCCGCCGGGCGGACCGCCTCGCCGAGACCGGTGACGCGGTGGCCCGGCACGGCCGCGGGTGGCACGCCGTCGCGGCCGACGTCGCCGACCCGGACGACTGCGACCGGGTCGCGGGAGCCGCACTCGAACGCTTCGGCCGGGTCGACGTGCTCGTGAACAACGCCGGCATCAGCAGCGTGGTGCCCGCGCTGCGGGAGGAGCCCGGCGACTTCCGGGGCGTGCTCGACGTCAACCTGTCCGGGGCGTACTGGATGGCACAGGCCTGCGCCCGGCGGATGGAGCCCGGCTCGGCGATCGTGAACGTCGCGAGCGTGCTGGGCCTCGTCGCGTCGGCGCTGCCACAGGCCGCCTACTCGGCGAGCAAGGCCGGCCTCCTCGGCCTGACCCGCGACCTCGCCCAGCAGTGGTCGGGCCGCCGCGGGATCCGGGTCAACGCACTCGCACCCGGGTTCGTGAACACCGAGATGACCGAGGAGATGCCGGAGGAGACCCTCGGCCGCTTCCTCGCCGGGGCACCGCTGCAGCGGCTCGGCACCCAGCGCGAGCTCGACGCCGCGATGCTGTTCCTCGCCGCCCCCGCCTCCGGCTACGTCACCGGGACGACGCTCGCCGTCGACGGCGGGATGAGCGGGCACTGAGCCGGTACCGGACCGACGGAGCGCCGGGAGGCGGGACCTCCCGGCGCGGTCCGTCACACCGGGTCGAGTGCCGACACCAGCCAGTGGTCACCGTCCTGCTCCATCGTGACCCGCACCCGCGAGCCCGACAGGGTCGGCTGGTCCTGCCCCGCCCGCGTGGAGGTCTGGTTCAGGAACATCATGAGCTGGACCTGCCCCGGCGACGACACCTCGGTCGTGCCGACCGCGGCCGTGGAGGTCTGGGTGACCAGCTGGTCACGGTCCGACGCCGGGATGACGATGTCCCGGACCAGGCTGGTGTAATCGTCGCGGAACCTGCCGCCGACCTGCTGGGTCCGCTCGTCGATCTCGTCGGCGATGCTGCGGTGGTCGTAGGACAGCAGCCGCGGCACGACCTCCTCGGCCACCGCCCGCGCCTCGTTCCGGGCCGAGTCCGTCCGCATGTTCTGCACCTGCAGCACGGTGAACAGCACCGCCAGGACCGCCAGCACCACGGCACCGGCGCCGAGCACCCGGGTCGCCTGCCGGGGCCGGTCCCGGTACCAGCCGACGACCGACCGGTACGCACGGACCGGCAGCAGGCCGACCCACCTCAGGCCACGGCCCACCGGCCGCAGCAACGCCTTCGGGCCCCTCACGGCACGAACTCCACTCGCGAGACGAGCCATTCGCCGTCCTTCTTCTCGAGCTCGGTGACCATCCGGTAGAAGCGGGGCTCCCCGTTCGGCACACTCTGGTTCTTGACGTCCGCCTTGACCGCGACCACGACGCGGGCGGTGCTGCCGTCGATGCGGTCGATGCCGGCACCGGTGACCTCGCCCTGGGTGGCGACCTTGGACTCCTTCACCAGGGAGATGTAGGAGTCGAGGTTCTGGGCGAACAGGCCGCCGAAGTCACCGGTGGACTCCTCGACGACCTTGCGGACGTCGTCCTCGGCGGTCTCGAAGTTGATCGAGGTCAGGCTCACGGCCGCGGCCTGGGCGGACTCGAGCGCCGCGGCACGGTCGGACTCCGCCTGCTGCCCGATGCCCCACCAGATGCCCGTCGCCACGGCGGCGACGAGCATCAGCCCGAAGGCCGCCGCCACACCACGGCGCACGGTCGCGCTCGGCGCGGGGCCGCTCTCGGGCTCGCGGCGGGTCGCGGCGGGGCCTGAGCCACCCCGGCCGGCCTCGCCGCCGTCGCCGTCCTCACCGTCCTCGTCGTCACCGGTGCGCAGCGGCGGCGCGGCGGGGAGCCCGTCCGGTTCGCGCTCCGGGGTGTTCTCCGCACCGGAGGTCTCGGTCCGTTCGGTGCGGACGTCGCTCTCCTGCGACGTGACGGCGTCGGCCGCCTCGTCCCCGGCCGCGGGCGTCGTCGCCCGCCTGCCGGACTGGAAGGTTCTCACCACGTCAACTCCTCGGTTCGGCGGTGCCGGGCCGCCCCGCTCCGGGGGTGAGCGGGGCGCGGGGTGCCGGCGCCGTGTGGGGGCCCGGCCGCACAGCGGGTGCGGCCGTGCCCACGACCGGACGGACCAACGATGTTGTCTCCGTCACGGCCGTTCGATCGTGACATCTTGGCTCGACTGTCTCGCATCCGGGGTCCGGTACCACTGCTGACCACGGTCAGGCCGGGCCCGGGACGGACATCAGACCGCCGAGCGTCATCTGGTCCGCGGGCGGTGCCGGCGTGCTCACGGCGCCGATCGCACCCAGCGGCTCGAAGGCGGGCTCACCGTTCAGCCCGGTGTCCGGACGGAGCGTCAGGCGGCCGGCCGCCGTCGGGCTGTAGCCCTCGCCACGGCACTGGAAGATCGTCGCCGCACGCCGGCCGGGGGGCGACCCCGGCTCGAAGCACGGCAGGTTGCGCGCGCTGCGGGCCAGCGTCGGGTCGTCCTGGGGCAGCTTGCAGTAGCTGTTCTCCGGGAGCGGGACGTCACCCGTCTCCATCGCGTTCCGCGGTCCGCCCGGCTGGCCGGCGGGGATCCATCCCTCGACGCAGTTGGGCTGGTTGGCGTTGGTCTCGAGGTTGAACCGGAAGATCCCCGGTTCGGCCTCCGGCGCGACGACCAGCGATCCGGCCGTGAACATCGGGTACACGACGAGGATCTGCTCGATCGGCGCGTTGTACGCCTCCGCCAGCCGGGTCAGGACCTCGGTGGTGCTCAGCAGCGTCGGCGTGCTCCGGCTCAGGTCACCGAGCAGGCCCTCGGCCTGCTCGGCCGCACGGGTGCCGTCGGTGAACACCGACCGCAGATCGGTGTCGCTCTCCCGCAGCTGCCCGGTGAAGGAGTTCAGGTTCCGGCTCCAGTTCCGGATCGAGTCGCTGGTCGCGAGCTGCGGGTCGGCGAAGCCCTCGAAGTCGTTGATCAGCCGCTCGGTCGGCTCGTAGTTCTTGTCCGCCTCGTCGACGAGGAGCCGGGTGTTGTCGACCAGCCGCCCGAGGTCGGGCCCGATCCCGCGGAACGCGTCGGCGAACTCGTTCAGGACGGTCGTGAAGTTGTCCTGGTCCACCGAGGTCAGCAGGTTGTCGGTGTTCTGGAGGACGTCGGCCGTCGGGATCGGGACCGTCGTCATCTCCTTGGGGATGTGGTCCCCGTCGGCCAGCGGCGGGGCCGCCGGGTCCTGCGGGACGAAGTCGACGTACTGCTCACCGATCGCCGACACGCTGTGCACCTCGGCCCGGCTGCCGCTGGGCGGCAGCCGGTCCTCCTCGAGCGTCATCCGGATCCGGACACCCTCGGGGTCCAGGTCGACGTCGGTGACGGTCCCGACGGTGGCGCCGCGGAACGTCACGTTGGCGTTCGGGTAGAGGCCACCGGTGGCCGGCAGCGTCGCCGTCACCGCGATCCGGCCGAACCCCAGCACCTGGGGCACCCGCACGTAGTAGAAGACGATCAGTAGCGAGGCGAGCAGCGTGAGGACCATGAAGATCGCCAGCTGGACCTTGACGTACCTGGTGATCACGTCAGTTGCCTCCCGTCAGGCCGTCGAGCAGGCCGCCGCCGGAGGGCTCCTCGGCCGGTCGTTGCTGCTGCTGTTGCTCCTGCTGCCGCTCGAACTCGCTCTGCTCCGGCGGGGCCGGGCGCTCGAGCGTGCCGGACGGCGGTCCCGGCGGTGGCTCGTTCGGCACGGCGCCGTCGAGCAGGTCGAGCCCGGGCTCACCGACCGGGGCACCCGGCTCCTCGGGCAGCACCGGCGCCGTCAGGGGATTCGCCGCACCGAGGGCGTTGCCGCCGGCCTTCATGATGTCCTGCAGCCGGTTCAGCTGACCCTCGAACGGCGTGCCGGTCAGGAAGTTCTGGTCGAGCGTGCCGAGCGTCAGGTCCAGCGTGAGCCAGAAGTTGATGTAGTCGCCCTGGAACGTCTCGCCGAAGTTGCGCAGCGGGAAGATGATCGTCCCGAGCAGCCCGAGCGAGTCGGTCAGCGAGTTGTTGGCGTCCGCGAGCCCGGCCAGGGCCGGGGTCAGGTTGTCCAGGTTGCGGGCGAGGTTGTCCGAGCTCTCCGCGACGACCGCGTCCGTGGCGTCACCGAACTTGCCGAGCGACACGAGCGTGTCGGTCAGGTTCTCGCGTTCCCGGTTCAGCACGGTCAGCGCCGGCGGGATCGCCTGCAGGGCCCCGTCGATGGCCTGGTCCTGCTCGGCGAAGTTGGCCGCCAGGCGGTCGATCCCGTCGATCGCGCGGGTGATGTCCTGCTTCTGGTCGTCCAGCCCGCGGGAGAAGGTCTCCAGCTCGGTGATCAGGCCCCGGAAGTCCTCGGTGCGGCCGCCCAGCGCCTTGTTCACCTCGCCGGTGATGGTCTTGAGGTTCTGCAGGTTGCCGCCGTTGAGCAGGGTCGCGACCGAGGCCAGCACCTCCTCGGTCTCCGGGTACTTGCCGGACTGCTCCAGCCCGATCCGGGCACCGTCGGTCAGGCGCCCGGTCGGCGCCTGGTCGGCCGGAGGCGTCAGCTCGACGAACTTCGCGCCGAGCAGGGAGGCCTGGCCGATCCGGGCCTGGGTGTTCGCCGGCAGCTCCACGTCGGAGTTCAGCGACACCGTGACGAGCGCGTTCCAGTCGTCGAGCTCGACCTTGGTGATGTTGCCGACCGGCTGGTCACCGACCCGCACCGGGTTGTTCGGCACGAGATCGGCCACGTTGCGCAGCTCGATCTGCACCGTGTACGCGCCGTCCCCGACGCCGGGCACACCGGGCAGGGTGAAGTCGTTCAGCCCGCTGTACCCGCACGCGGAGAGCGAGACCGAGCAGGCGGCGATCATCGCGATCGCGACGCTGCGTGGCGTCCTGGCCATCAGTTGCCTCCCTGGGGGAACAGCAGGCCGCCGAGACCCGGGGCGTCGACGTCCGGCGGGGCCTCCGGTCCGGGGGTGGGCTGCCGGTAGGGCGCGTCCCTGCCCGGCTGGTTGTCGGTCGGCCCACCCGTACCGGGGACGGCGATCGGGTTGACGCCGACCGGCGGCTGCTGGACGCGCAGCAGGTTGAACAGCGGGCCGAGGTTGCTCTTGCAGTAGTCGATGCCCTTGATCGGGTCCTGGGCCGCAGCGGTGAACGCCGAGCAGACGAAGTCCGCCGGGGTGTTGAGGTTGTCCACCACGAGCTTCCCGGAGAGGGCCCGCGTCCTCGGCGAGACGATGTTGAAGAGGTTCATCAGCGTGCTCGGGCCGACGTGCAGGATCGTCGCGAGCTCGTCGCGCGAGTTCGACAGCGTCCGGGTGAGGTCACCGAGCTCGGTGACCGACTCGTTGAGCACCGGGCCGTTGTCGGCGACGAACTCGTCGACCGCCACGGCGGCCCGGGAGACGCCCTCGAGCGCCCGGGACAGCTCGTCCTCGTTGTCGGTCAGGACTCCGGAGACCGTGTCGAGCCGCGAGTTGAACTCGACGATCTGGCCGTCGACCTGCTTGAGCGCCGTGACGAAGGCCTGCAGGTTGCGCACCGTCCCGAACAGGTCGCCGCGCCCCTCGGACAGGGTCTCGACCGCCGAGGACGCCTCACGCACCAGCTCGTTGAACTTCTGGCCCTGGCCACCTGCGGCGTTGCGGGCCGCCATGTCCAGGAAGCGGGACAGGGAACCGCTCTGGTTCGCCTCGTCGGGCCCGAGCGCCGTGCTCAGGTTCTGGAGCTCCTTCTTCAGGTCGTCGAACTCCAGCGGGGAGACGGTCCGCTCGACGGGGATCTCCGCACCGTCCTCCAGCACGGGGCCGCCGGTGTAGGCGGGTGCGAGCTGGAGGAACCGGGTCGCGACCAGGGTCGGCGACACGACGGCGGCGTTCACCTCGGCGGGGAGGTCGTACTGGGAGTCGTAGGTGAACTCCATCCGGACCTTGTCGCCGGCGGGCTCGATCGAGCTGATCTTGCCGACGTCGACGCCCTGGATCTTCACGCGGTCGTTCGGGTAGATGCTCTTGACCGACTCGAAGTAGGCCACACCGGTCTTCGACGACGTGCTGACCAGCACGATCACCGCAGCCGCCACGACGGCGGCCACGAGACCGGCGGCGAGCAGCCGGGTCAGCGCCGTTCCTGCTTTCAGACGGGACATCTCAGTTTCCTCCGGCACCGATCAGGCCGCCGATCGAGGGCGGAGTGGGGACGGGTGGTGCGCCCCCGGCGGGCGGTGTGGGAACGGCCAGGCTGGGCAGGAAGTCCGCGGCCGGGAACAACGTGGGCCCGGCGTTCCCCAGGTCGCCGTGCCCGGCGAAGAACGGGCCGCCGGCGAGACCCTCGCCCAGGCCGGTGATGAAGCTCGAGACGCGCTCGACGGCGGAGACGATGTTGCCCTCGTTGCGCTCGAGGATCTCGAGCACTCCGTTGAGCTCGTTCAGCGCCGGTGCGAGCCGCCCCCGCTGATCCTCCGTCAGGCCGACGATCTGGTCGGTGGCCCGCCGGGTGGTGACGAGCAGCTCACCGATGATGTCGCGGCGGGCCTCCAGCTCACCGAGCAGCTTGTTGCCGTCGGTGAGCAGCGTCGTCAGCTTCGCGGTCTGCCGGTTGAGGACGCCCGTGACGCTCTCCGCCCGCTCGAGCAGGTCACCGATGGCGGCGTCCCGGCTGGCGATCGTGCGGGACAGCCGGGTGATGCCCTCGAACGCGGGCCCGAGCTCGTCCGGGGTGTTCTGGAAGGCGTCGGTGAACGTGTCGAGCGCCGTGCTGACCTGGTTCATGTCGATCTCGCCCGTGCGCCGGGTGAGATCCTCGATGCCCTCGGTGATGCTGTACGGCGCGACGGTCCGCTCCAGCGGGATGACCCCGCCGGCCTCCATCGGGGTCCGCCCGTCCGGCCGGATCTCCAGGTTGCGCTCGCCCAGCAGGGTCTGCGTGCCGATCGTCGCCGAGGTCAGGTCGCCGAGCTCCACGTCCTTCGCCGTGAACTCGACGACCACGTCCGGCCCGTCCAGGGTGACGTTCTTGACCTGGCCCACCTCGGCACCGGCCACCCGGACGGTGTTGCCCATCTGCAGGCCACCGGCCTCGGTGAACCGGGCCTCGTACTTCTTGCCGCCGAAGACCGGCAGCTCGGCCAGCTGGAACGAGGCGACCAGCAGCACCGCCAGGATCGCCAGGCCGGCGATCGCGATCGTGACCGGGTTCTTCTCCCGGAACCGGAGCTTCATCGCGGGCCCTCCGTACCGTCGGTGCGGAGGAGCTCGTTCGGGACCTGGCCCTGGTCCGCGGCGTCCTCCTGCGGGATCGGGTTCGCCTCGCGCTGCTCGGGCGTCTCCAGCGGGGAGTTGCCGAACTTGCAGCGGTCGACGTTGTCGGCCGGGCCCACCCACGGCGAGTAGACCGGGTCACCGGCCGGGCCGGTGGTCTTCACCCGCACCGAGCAGATGAACAGGTTGTAGGTCGCGCCGCGCGAACCCAGCCGGCTGACCCGCAGGTACGCCCCGGGCAGCAGCGCCAGGTTCTCGTCGATCGCCGCCTCACCGGCCTTGGCCTGCTTCGACACCCGGTCGAGCTGGTCCACGGTGCCCTTCAGCGGGCCGCGGACCTTCCCGAGCAGCTCGTCGACGCTGCTGGTGAGCCGGTTGGCGCCCTCCAGCGAGTTGCCGATCCGCTCCCGGTCGTTCGCCAGCCCGGTCGTGAGCTCCTGCAGCTGGCCGATCGTCGACTCCAGCTCGGGGGCGCGCTTGTCGAGCGTGCCGAGCACGGTGTTGAGGTTGTCGACGACGGAGCCGATCACCGCGTCCTTGTCGGCGAGCGTGTTGGTCAGCGAGCCGACCCGGGCGAGCAGCGACTCGATGGTGCCGCCCTGCCCCTGGAAGACCGAGATGATGTCGGAGCTCATCTGGTTGATCTGGTCCGGCGCCAGCCCCTCGAACAGCGGCGAGAAGCCCGCCAGCAGGACGTCGAGGTCGAGGGCCGGGCGGGTCTGCGCGACCGGGATGACCGCGTCCTCCGCCAGCGGCGCGCCGCCGCCGGTGCCCCGGGAGACCTCGAGGTAGCGGTCACCGGTCAGGTTGAGGTACCGGACGGCGAGATTCGTGTCGGCGGGGAGCTCCTTCGCCGAGTCGACGGTGAAGGTGACCTTCCCCTGGGTGTTGTCGACGACCGAGACGTCCTGGACCGACCCCACCTCGACGCCTGCGATCCGCACCGAGTCGCCCTCGAGGATCCCGGAGGTGTCGGTGAAGACGCCCGAGTAGCTCTTGCGGTCGCCGAACCCGGAGCCCGCGCCCATCTCGATGCTCACGACGGCGAGCACGAGCATCGTCACGACCACGAAGATCGTCGACTTGACCAGGGGGCCCTTGATGTTCTGGGCCTTCGAGACGCTCATCGGCCGCCCTCCTCGTCGGTGAACAGCCCGCCGAGGAGACCGCCGGACCCACCGTCCGGCGCCGTCGGCGGCGTCGCTTCCTGCTCCGGGGTCAGCGGTCCGGGAGCGCCCGGTGCCGGAGCGGGCGGAGCGCCCGGCCCGGCCGGTGCCCCCGGCGCCGGCGCGTTCTCGCCGCCCGGGACCGGCTGGACCTGGGCGCCCGGGAGGCCGAGCCCCTCACCGGCACCGGCGAACGGGCCGAAGAGCTGTGTGACCAGCGGCGGCTCGCCGATCCGGACGGTGTTGTCGCCGTCCGGGTTGGGCTCGCCACCCTTGTCGACGTTCTTCATCAGCGACTCGGGCACCACGCTGCCGTCGAGCCCGGGCATCTGGTGGCAGTCCGGGCCGTTGTCGGCGCCGACCTCGGGCGGGCTCTTGTAGACGGTGTCGCCCGGCTGCAGCGTGACGAGCCCGACGAAGCCGGGGACGGTGTTGCCCTGCTGCTGCTCGAGCTGCTGGCGCGACTTGTCCAGGCCCTTGAGCCAGCACGAGAACATCGGGGAGTACTCGCGCAGCAGGTCGGTCGTGGGCAACGCCGTCTGTGCGACGTCGCGGATCCCCTCGCGGTTCTGCAGGAAGAACGACTCGCCGGTCTTCGAGACCCGGGACAGCTGGAACAGGAAGCTCTCGATGTCGGCCTGCTGCTCGACGACCGTCCGGCTGGTCACCGTGGCGTTGTCCAGGGTGGACGCCAGGTCACCGGCCACGTCGCCGTAGAGGTTGGTGAGGTCCGCGCCCTTGCGGAAGTCGGTCTGCAGCTGTGGCAGGTTCGCGTTGAACCGCTTGAGGTAGGCGTTCAGCTGCGTCGCCGTCTCGCCGATCTCCTCGCCGCGGCCGTCGAGCGCGGTGGCGAGGTTGCCGATCACCTGGCTCACCTGGGCCGGCTCGAGGGTGTCGAGGATCTGGTCGAGCGAGTCGAACAGCGTGTTGACCTCGACCGTGACCGCGTCACTGCTGATCCGGTCCCCGGCGGCGAGCATCCGGCCCGACGGCGCCTGGGGCATGGTCATCTGCACCGTCTTCGCGCCGAAGGCGGTGAGCTGGTCGAGGGAGACGGACACGTCCGCCGGGACCTGACCGATCCGGTCGGCGTCCATGTCGAGGACGATGTCGACCGCACCGCGGTCGCCGTCGGCCAGCGACACCGAGCCGACCTCGCCGACGTCGACGCCCTTCAGCTGCACCCGGTTGCCCGGGTACATCTGCAGGCCCGACCGGTCCGCGCGCAGCTGCACGGGGACGGTCTTGGCGAAGGCGTTGAGGTACATGGCGGTGCACAGCCCGAGGAACCCGAGCATGATCCCGAGCAGGATCAACGCGTAGACGCGGTACTTGAACCGCGAGAAGAAGGTCTCGTTCATCAGGTCATCCCGTGATGCGGAAGGCGTCGGAGTCGGCGTAGAGGGCCATCGAGATGGCGAGCTCGGCGGTCAGCACCGCGATCAGCGACGTGCGGACGGCCTGCCCCACCGCCTTCCCGACGCCGGCCGGGCCACCGCTGGCGGTGTAGCCGTAGTAGGTGTGGATGGAGATCACGACGATCGCGATCCCGATCGCCTGGGCGAACGAGTAGAGGACGTCCTGCCACTGCATGAACGTCTGCATGTAGTGGTCGAACGTGCCCTCGGAGAGCCCGAAGAAGCCGACCTGGGTGACCTTCCAGCCGACCCAGGCGCCGACCATCGACATGGAGAAGATCGGGATGATCGTGATCATTCCGGCGACCAGGCGGGTGGTGACGAGGTAGGGGAGCGAGCGGACGCCCATCACCTCGAGCGCGTCGATCTCCTCGGAGACCCGCATCGCGCCGAGCTGGGCGGTGAACCCGCTGCCGACCGTGGCCGCGAGGGCGGCGCCCGCGATGATCGGCACCAGCAGGCGCGGGTTGATGATCGCCGAGGCGAACCCGCCGAGCGCCTCGAGCTGGAGGTTGGCCAGCGCGTCGTAGCTCTGGAGGCCGCCGGTGACACCGGCGAACAGGGTGATGAAGAAGGTGATCACCGACGAGCCACCGATGACGGCGAGCGCGCCGGTGCTCATACCGACCTCGGCGATCAGCCGGACCTGCTCGGTCTTGTAGCTCTTGACGGCTTTGGGGATCCAGACGACGCCCTTGCCGTAGAACTCGGCCTGCTTGCCGAGGTCGTCGAGCAGCCGGAGCGGAGCGCCCAGGGCGTTGCGAACAGAGGAGAGCATGGGCACGTCCCTCACACGAGTCCGAGCGAGTAGGGGATCTGCGTCAGCAGGATGTTGATCGGGAAGAGCGCGAGGAACGTGTAGACCACGGTCTCGTTGACCGCGTTCCCGACACCGCGCGGACCTGCCTTGCAGGTCATCCCCCGGTAGCAGCCGATGAGGGCGCCGACGACGCCGAACACGACGGCGCGGAGCTCGCCGTGCACCAGGTCGTCGAAGCCGACGAGCAGCGTGAGCGAGTCGATGTACTGACCCGGGCTGGCGTCCTGCAGGTAGACGGCGAAGACGTAGCCGCCGGAGAGACCGATCAGGATCATCACGCCGTTGAGCAGGAAGGCGTTGACCGCCGTCGCCAGCACCCGCGGCACGACGAGGCGGTGCACGACGTCGATGCCGAGGACCTCCATGGCGTCGAGCTCCTCGCGGATCCGGCGCGCACCGATGTCGGCACAGACGGCGGTGGAGCTGGCCCCCGCGATGATGAACGTCGTCGCGACCGGTCCGATCTGGGTCACCGTGGCGAACGCCGACCCCGAGCCGCTGAGATCGATCGCGCCGATCTCGACGAGCACGAGGTTGAACTGGAACGTCACCAGTGCGACGAAGGGGATGCCGAGCAGGATCGCCGGCCCGAGCGAGACGCTGGCGACGAACCAGGTCTGCTGCACGAACTCGCGCCACTGGAACGGGCGCCTGAACATCGCGACGAAGGTGTCCGCGGTGAAGGCGAAGAAGGTGCCGAGCGGTGTCACGGTCCGCGCGACCGCCGGGGGGGTGTTCATGACGCCATCCCCCTCGGGGTGGCATCGGTGCAGGTCACAACGTCGGGCTGCATCGGGGGCCTCTGCTCTGAGACGACGGGGTTCGGGACGGGCGTCGCGGGGACGGCGCTCCGTCTTCAGAGGCAGAACGAGCTACGCTTTGACAAGTTTCGTTCAACGTCTCACTGTTAACCCGATCGGAGTACTGACCCACCGAGACATCACCCGAACGAGCAGCCGAGTAAGAGACACTCGACGAAAGATGTTTCGTTGTTTCAGTATCGGAGGCGGTCATCGCCGACGCAGCGACACGAGGAGGTGCGCCGTGAAGGGCGTGGAGGTCAAGGTCGAGAACCTGTCGAAGTCGTTCGGCAAGGCGAACATCTGGTCGGACGTGTCACTGACCCTCCCTCCGGGCGAGGTGTCGGTGCTTCTGGGCCCGTCGGGTACCGGCAAGTCCGTGTTCCTGAAGACCCTCATCGGGCTGCTCAAGCCCGAGCAGGGGTCGATCGTGATCCACGACACCGACCTCGTCCGGTGCAACGAGTCGAAGCTCTACGAGATCCGGAAGCTGTTCGGCGTGCTGTTCCAGGACGGCGCGCTGTTCGGGTCGATGAACCTGTTCGACAACATCGCCTTCCCGCTGCGCGAGCACACGAAGAAGAACGAGTCGCAGATCAGCGACATCGTGCTCGAGAAGATGGACCTGGTCGGCCTGCGCGGCGACGAGGGCAAGCTGCCCGGCGAGATCTCCGGCGGCATGCGCAAGCGGGCCGGGCTGGCCCGGGCCCTCGTGCTGGACCCGGAGATCATCCTGTTCGACGAGCCGGACTCGGGCCTCGACCCGGTGCGCACGGCGTACCTGAACCAGCTGATCATCGACCTCAACGCACAGACCGACTCCACCTTCCTGATCGTCACGCACGACATCAACACCGCGCAGACGATCCCGGACAACATCGGCCTGCTGTACCGCAAGCACCTCGCCATGTTCGGCCCCCGCGAGCAGCTGCTGACCTCCGAGGAGCCCGTCGTCGCACAGTTCCTCAACGGCCGCAGGCAGGGGCCGATCGGGATGTCCGAGGAGAAGGACTCGGCGCAGGCCGAACGGGAGATGGCCGAGGCCGGCGGGCTGGCCGGGCTGCCCCCGATGAAGCCGCAGCTCCAGGCCTCCCCGGGGATGCCCGAGCGGGCGGCCGTCCGGCGCCGCCAGGAACGGGTCCGCGAGATGATGCACACGCTGTCGCCCGCGGCCCAGGAGGCGATCCGCGCGAACATGGACGACCAGGCGGTCCCGGCGGGCGCCGGCGCCGCCCGGCACGGGTTCCGGGACGAGCCCACGACCGAGTTCCCCCGCGTGCAGTGACGGGGACGAGTCGCATGGACGCCGCCGGCGAGGAGATGAACGCCTTCGAGACCGTCATGTGGCGGATCGAGTCGGATCCCGCACTGCGGACACCGGCCATGGCCTGTCTCGAGCTCGACGCCGTCCCGGACCCCGGACGGCTGGCCGCGGTGCACGAGGCCGCCGTCGCCGTCGTCCCCCGGCTCGGCCAGCGGGTCGTGGAGCCGGCACTGGGGCTCGGGGTGCCGCGGTGGACGACCGACCCGGCGATGGACCTCCGGTTCCACCTCCGCCGCCACCAGCTCCCGGCCCGCGGCGGCTGGCCGGAGCTGATGGAGGGGTTGTCGCAGTTCTACATGAGCCCGCTCGACCGGGCGCGGTCCCCGTGGGAGGCCCTCCTGGTCGAGGGGCTCCCCCGCGGCCGCGCCCTGTACGCGCTGAAGATGCACCACGCCGTCACCGACGGTCTCGGCGTGATGCAGCACCTGGCGCGCATCCTGGCGCCGGAGCGGCAGGACGACGTCCCGGGCGGGCCGCGGCCGGCGCACCTGCAGACGCCACCGATGTCGCCCTACGAGGCGCTGGTCGCCCAGGCCCGTGCCGATCTCGGCCGCGTGACCGGTGAGGTGGGCAGGCTGGGCTCGGCCGGACTGCGGTCGCTGGCCGCGCCGTTCTCGACGGCCGGGGCGGTGTCCCGGTACGTGTCGTCCCTGGGCCGAGTGCTCGCTCCCCCGGCCGCCGAGAACTCGGCGCTGCTCGCCGAGCGGGGCCTGACCCTCCGGCTCGCCGCCGTCGACGTCCCGTTCGACCGGCTCAGGGCGGCGGCGAAGGCCGCGGGCGGCAGCGTGAACGACGCGTTCCTGGCCGCGCTGCTCGGCGGGTACCGGCTCTTCCACGAGCGTTCCGGGGCGCCGGTCCCGGAGGCCGTCCCGACCGCCATGCCGATCTCGCTGCGCCGGTCCGACGATCCCGAGGGCGGGAACCGCATCGCCTCCGCCCGGTTCGCCGGTCCGATGGCCGAGACCGACGTCGCCCGCCGGGTCGAGCGGATCCGGGCCGTGGTGTCCGAGGTCCGGGAGGAGCCGGCGGTCGACGTGATCGGCCTGTTCTCGCCGCTGCTCGGCCGCATGCCCGGCGCGCTCGCCGCGATCCTCGCCGGGCCGATGACGAAGGGCAACGACCTGCACGCCAGCAACGTGCCGGGGCTGCAGGGGGACCACTACCTCGCGGGTGCCCGGGTCGAACGGTTCTACGGCTACGGCCCGCTCGGCGGGGGTGCCTCGCTGATCACGCTGGTCAGCCACGGTTCCACCGCCTGCATCGGGGTCGGCCTCGACACCGCGGCCTTCGCCGACGGCGACCTGTACCTGCAGTGCCTGGTGGACGGGTTCACCGAGGTGCTCGACCTGGCGCCGGGCACCGCGACGCCGACGCTGCGCGGATGACGGCCGAGCACCACGGCCGTCCGCGGGCGGCGGCCCACCCCGAGGGGCCGGAGCCGGTGGGCGTGCTCGTCACGGAGCACCACCGGCCGAGCATCCGGTCCCGCGTCCTGACGGCCGTCATGGACCAGCTCATGGCCCGGGCCCTGCGCGCCCTGACCGGCGACACGCTGACCCAGGCGCTGCGGGACCGGCTGGCACGCTTCGACGAGTGGGCCGCCCACGTGCCGGTGCCCTGGGGCGCACGGGTCGGCCGCACCTCGGTCAACGGCCTCCCCGCGGAGTGGTCGGTCGGGCGGGGCGTGCGGGACCCCGACGCCGTCGTCCTCTACCTGCACGGCGGGGGCTGGCTGTTCGGTGGCCTGAACTCGCACCGCTCGCTGGTCTCCCGGCTGTCGTCGGCGTCCGGGCAGGCCGCCCTGGCGGTGGCCTACCGGATGGTCCCGGAGGTGTCGCTGGACCAGGAGATCGAGGACTGCCTCGACGCCTACCGGTGGCTGCTCGCCCGCGGGATCGCGCCGGGGCGCATCGCGATCGCCGGCGACTCCGCCGGCGGGCACCTCGCCGTCGCGACCGCCCTGCGTGCCCGGGAACGCGGCCTGCCGCGACCGGCGGCCGTCGTCGGGATGTCCGGGGTCTACGACCTCGACACCGCCGCGCGGGCCGCGCTCGATCCCGGCGACGATCCGACCGGGTCGGCGGCCGCCCTCCAGTGGATGATCGAGATGATCCTGGCCGGGGACGCGCCGGACCGGTACTCGCCCCTGCGGGCGGACCTCGCGGACCTGCCGCCCACCCTGCTGACCGTCGGTTCCGCCGAGGTGCTGCGGGAGGAGACCGAGCAGCTCGCGCGCCGCCTCGCCGCCGCGGGGGCGCACTGCGTGCTCGAGATCTGGCACGGCCAGCCGCACGTGTTCCAGGCGTTCGCGCCGGTGCTCCCGGAGGCCTCGCGCTCGCTCGACCGCATCGGGACGTTCCTGCGCTCGGCCTTCGCCGGCACCGCACGGCCGCTGCCCGGACGGTCCCGCCGCGCCCCGGCGGACCTGGACGACAAAACCTAACGGCTATAGAATTCGGCCATGTCCACCCGCCCGTCGACCGTCCCGCTCCCCGACCCGGGACCGGGCGTCCCGCGCACCGTCCCGCGCGGGTGCCCGCTCTGCGAGGCGATGTGCGGGCTGGCGGTCACCCTCGACGCCGACGACCGCGTGGTCACGGTCCGCGGCGACGACCACGACGTCTACAGCGCGGGCTACCTCTGCCCCAAGGGGGCGTCGCTCGGCGCGGTCGACGACGACCCCGACCGGTTGACCCGGCCGCTCGTGCGGCGCGACGGGGAGCTGCGCCCCGCGACCTGGGACGAGGCGTTCGCCGAGGTGGACCGGCTGCTGGGGCCGCTGCTCGCCACGGACCGCGACACCGTCGCCGCCTACATCGGCAACCCGACCGGCCACAACGTCGCCTTCACCCTGCTGGCGGGCAGGCTCGCGCGGTCACTGGGGAGCGCCCAGACCTACTCGCCGGCCACCATGGACCAGCTGCCCCAGACCGTGACCGCAGCCCTGCTGTTCGGCGAGCCCAGCAGCATCCCGGTGCCCGATCTCGACACCACCGACCTGCTCGTGATCATCGGCGGCAACCCGCTGGTGTCCAACGGCAGCGTCGGAGCCTCGCCGGACTACCGCGGCAAGCTGCGTGCCCTACGGGCGCGCGGCGGCCGGCTCGTCGTCGTCGACCCGGCGCGGACCGCGACCGCCGACGTCGCCGACGACCACCTGCGGGTGCGGCCGGGCACCGACCTGTTCCTGCTGCTCGGCCTGCTGCACGTGGTGATCACCGAGGACCGGGTCCGGCTGCGGGCCGCGGAGGGCCGCGTCTCCGGACTCGCGGAGCTCCGCACCGCGGTCGCGCCCTGGACGCCCGACGCCGCGGCCCGCGCCTGCGGGATCGCGCCGGACGCGATCGTCCGGCTCGCACGCGAGCTCGCCGGGACCGGACGCGCCGCAGTGTACGGGCGGCTCGGCACCACGCTCAACCGGCACGGCACCCTGACCTGCTGGGCGCTGCAGGTCCTGAACGTCGTGTGCGGTCACCTCGACCGTCCGGGCGGGCTGCAGTTCACCCGTCCCGTCACCGGTTCCCCCACCACCCGGCGGGCGACCAGGCCCCCGCGGCCCTTCACCACCGGGCGGTACCGCACCCGGGTCGGCGGGCACCCCGAGGTGCTCGGCGAGCTCCCGGTCGCCGCGCTGGCGGAGGAGATCCTGACCCCCGGTCCGGGCCGTGTCCGCGGGATGGTGGTCTACGGCGGCAACCTCGCCCGGTCCATGCCGGACTCGACGAGCATGCAGCGGGCCCTCGCCGACCTCGACGCGCTCGTCTGCGTCGACCCCTATCTCAACGAGACCACCCGGTACGCCGACGTGATCCTCCCGCCGCCGGGCTCGCTCACCCGCGACCACTTCGACCTGGTGCTCTACCAGTTCGCTCAGCGGAACTTCGCACGGTTCTCCCGGCCCGCCCGGCCGGTGCCCGACGGGATGATCCCGGAGTGGGAGATCCTGCTGCGGCTCTGCGCGATCTACGAAGGCCGCGGCCCCGGCGCCGACCCCGGGCTCGTCGACGACGAGATCGCCGCGTCGCTGCGGGCCTCGGTCGCGCGCGGGCTCGACACCGGCGAGGACGGGATCGTCACCGACTTCCCGGAGCGGGGACCGCGCAGGCTGCTCGACCTGCGCATCCGGTCCGGCCCCTACGGCGACCACTTCGGCCGCGTACCGGGCGGGCTCACGCTGGCCCGGCTGCTCGGCTCTCCGCACGGGATCGACCTCGGTCCGCTGGGCCCCCGGCTCGACGAGGTGATCCGCACCCCCTCCGGCACGATCGAGCTCGCACCGGCGCAGGTGCTCGACGCGCTCGCCGGCGTCGACGCCCCGGTGGCCGAGCCCGGGACGCTGCTGCTGATCGGGCGTCGTGACCTGCGGTCGAAGAACTCCTGGCTGCACAACGTGGACCGGCTCGCACGGGGCCCGGAGCGCGCGATGCTCTACGTCTCCCCCGGCGACGCCCACGAGCTCGGCATCGACGACGGCGGGACGGTCTCGGTCGGCTCGGCCGCCGGGCGGATCCGGGTCCCGGTGCGGCTCACCGACGAGGTGCCGGACGGCGTGTGCTCACTGCCGCACGGCTGGGGTCACGACGACGACCACGCCCGGCTCCACGTCGCGGCGCGGCAGCCGGGGGTCAACAGCAACACCCTCACCGACGGCTCGGTGCTCGACCCGCTGTCGGGCACCGTCCAGATGAACGCCGTCCCCGTCCGCGTCGAACCGGCGCCCCGCGGCTCCTGACCCCTGCACGGGGCGCGGCTGTGCGGCGAGCCACCCCCGCGAGCGCCGCGGGGACGGTGATAATGACCGTATGCCACGTCCGGCCAGCCCTCTGATCAGGTACGACTCGGTGATCTCGACGTCGCTGGAGATCATCGACGCGGAAGGTCTGGAGGCCTTCAGCCTGCCCCGGCTGGCCCGTGCGCTCAACGTGCGCGCGCCGTCGCTCTACCACCACTTCGCGGACAAGGCCGAGATCCTGCGGGGCGTCGCCCGCGCCATCGTGGTGGAGACCCGGATGCCCGACTCCCGGACGACCCCGAACTGGATCGAGTGGTTCGTCGCGCTCAGCCTCAACTTCCGGCACGCCGTGCTGCAGCACCGCAACGCCGCACCGGTGCTGCTCCGGTTCATGCCCCGCGACGTGCTGATCCGCACCTACGAGCAGAGCGCCCGCTTCCTGACCGCCGTGGGCGTCCCGGCCGACCAGTGCGTCCTGCTCCTCGACGGGCTGGACAAGCTGACGCTCGGCGCCGCGATCGCCGAGGCCGCGAAGGACCCGGACGAGGCGGGCGAGCTCTTCGGCACCGCCGACCCGGAGTCCGAGCCGACGCTCGCGAACGCGGTCGCGCAGAACCGGATGAGCACCGAGGAGGTCTTCGCCGAGACCGTCCGCAGCTTCCTGCGCGGGGCGGCGCCGTACGTCCCGGCCGACGCCCCGCCCCCGGACGGTCTGGCCGGCCGGACCGTCGCCGACCTCCGGCCGTCCGAGGCCTCCTGAGGGACCCCGGACGGGCAGCGGGACCTAGAGCGTCGACCCGGCCCCGAACACGGTGGCGCTGACCAGCGGGGCCATCGGGCCACCGAGCAGCAGCGAGACGGCCGCACCGGGAACCGGGTTGGGCGAGGTCCCGCGGATCTGGCGGACGGCCTCGACGATCAGGCCGAAGCCGTGCACGAACCCCTCCGCGATGTTGCCGCCGGCGGTGTTGAGCGGCAGGCCGCCGTCCGGGGCGATCAGGTTCTCGAACCGCATCACCCGGCCGGCCTCGGCACCCGGCGGGACCAGCCCGACGTCGATCAGCGACGCGACGGCGGGCCCGGAGAAGTTCTCGTAGACCTGGGTGACGTCGACCTCGCCCGGCTTGATCCCCGCGCCCTCCCACAGCCGGGAGACCAGCGCCGGGTGGAAGCCCGCGCTGCTGTACGGGCTCTCGTTCTCGACCGACTCGGTCCAGGACGGGCCAGCACCCTGCACCCCGGAGAGCACGTAGGCCGGCTCCTGCCGGAGCGCGCGGGCCCGCGCGGCGCTGGTGACGATGACGGCACCGGCGGCGTCGTTCTCGCGGGAGCAGTCGTAGAGGCGCAGCGGCTCGGAGATGATCCGGGCGTCGTCGTACACCTCGGGGTCGAGCGGCTTCCCGTACGCCACGGCCTCCGGGTTGTTCTGCGCGTGGTGGTACGCGGCGGCCACCAGCGCGCCGAGCGCCTCACGGGGGACGCCGTCGACCTCGATCATCCGCTGGGTCCGCAGGGCGCAGATCTGGGCGGGCGCGAAGACCCCGTGCGCACCGTAGAGGGGCCCGATGTGGCCCTTGCTGTAGCTCTGCCGGCCCGCGTCGGCCTCGGAGATGCCGCGGTAGACGCAGACCGTCTCGGCCTGTCCCGCGACGACGGCCGCGGCCGCGGCGTTCACCGCAGCGGCCACCCCGCCGCCACCGCCACCCCAGACCATGCTGGACCAGCGGACCTCCTTCACGCCGAGCGCCGCACCGACGGCCAGGCCCTCGTTGTCGTCGTTCGCGTAGGAGACGAAGCCGTCGATGTCGTGGGCGTCGAGGCCCGCGTCGGCGGCCGCGTCGAGGATCGCCCGCAGCGTCAGCTGCAGCGACGACGACGTCGCGGTCCCGCGCTTCAGGAAGGGGGTGTTGGCCGCCCCCACCACCGCGGTGGCCCCCCGGAAGGACCGGTCGGGTGTGGTCATGTCACTCCGTTCCTCAGGACAGGCGCCAGCGGAGCAGCGGGTAGTCCGCCGCGTCCGCGGCGTCGTCGAACTCCGCCTTCACCTGCTGCCCGATCCGGACGTCGGCGCCGTCGCCGTCGAGCAGCACGCCGACCACGCGACGGTTCCCCGCCGCGGGCAGCTCCACGGTCACGACCACGTAGGGCAGGTGCCCGGAGACCGAGGGGTGGAACGGCTGCCAGGTGCGGGTCCACGCGTAGACGGTCCCGGCCGGGTCCACCGACGGCCACTCCAGCTCGTCGTGGTGGCACGACGGGCAGATCGGCTGGGGCGACCAGATCCACTCGTCGCACCGGGGGCAGTGCTGGATCCGCAGCTCCCCCCGGCGCAGGCCCTCCCAGTGCGGGGTGTCGGACCCGTCGTCGGTCGGCTCCGCGAACGGCGTCCGGGGCGGGGTGTCCGGCACGTTGCGGACCTGGGTGACCAGCCACGTGCCGTCGATGTCGATCCACCGCGACCGGAACACGGCCTCGTCGCCGCCCGCGCCGCTGTACCGGATGTACGCGCTGTAGAGCGGGCCGGGGCCGGGCTCGATCGCCACGACCTCGGAGGCGTTCATGCGGTCCGGCGGCCGGGCGGACGCCAGGAGCTGGCCGACCCGGTCGGGACGGAAGTCCGCCAGGACGGTCTCGTTCTCGCCCGCCGCCACGGCCCGGCCGTGGCGCACGACCACGTCGGCCAGGTCCGCGGGGACGTCGGGGAACCGCACCTCGGTCATCTCTGCTCCATTCCGGCCATCACCGGACGGCCGGCAACGGTTCGGTGGTCCGGTTGTGCACGGTGTACTGGACGTCGGTCTGGTCGTGGACGAAACCGAGGGTCCGGGCCTCGTGCACGAGCGGCCGGTCCTCCGAGTCGATCGTGGTGGCGCCGACCCGGAGCCCCGCGTCACGCAGGTACTCCAGCCCGGCCACCAGCAGGGACCGCACGAGCGGGTCCTCCTCGCGGTCCCGGTCCGGGTCCCGGGTGACGACGGCGACGAGGCGTCCGGCCGTGCCGTACTCCGTCGGCTCGCCGGACTCGGGGTCGACCCAGACGGCGCCGTCGGGCCGCTCCGCGGATCCGCTGACGAGCAGGACCGTGTCCGCCGGGGGCTCGTGCCTGCGCCCGCTCGCCGTCCACAGCGCCGCGGCCGCCTCGCGCTCCGCCGCGCCGGCGGCCTGCCGGACCGCGGGACGCCCGGGCTCGGCGCCCGGGTCGACGTCCCGGCCGATCCGCACCGGTGCGAGCATCTGCCACTCGCGCAGCACGGTGCGGATCCCGTAGCGGCGGAACCGCAGCGACATGCGCAGCGCGGCCGGGTGGTTCGCCCGGGCCCAGACCCGCAGGCCGGACACGCCGGTGCCCTGCCAGCCGTCGGGGGTGCCGAGCTCCAGGCCGATCTTCTCGATCAGCAGCGTGGTGATGCCGCGGGACCGGTAGTCCGGCCGGACGAGGTAGGAGACCTCGGCGGTCCCCGCGTCCTCGTCCCGCAGCGGCTCGACCCGGAGGAACCCGGCGAGGCTCGGCACCAGCGGGACGTTCCGCCCGGAGCGCTCGTCCGGGAGGAGCCACACCAGCAGGTGCGACGTCCCCGGCTCGATCGGGTCGTCGAGCGAGAGCCGGGGGAAGCCGGCCTCGGCGTCGGTCTCCGACGCCTCGGCCAGCATCTCCCGCAGCTCCGCCTCGACGTCCGGCTCGAAGCCGGGCCCGCCGGGCCGGTACCACTCGAAATCGATCACGAGACCAGCTTCCGGAGCTCGCGGTGGAAGATCTGGTTGATGACCTCGTTGCGGCCGAGCAGCATGCCGCCGGCGTTGGCGCTGCCCATGCCCTGCTGGGAGCTGCGCAGCAGCGGGAAGTCCTCCTGGTGCAGCACCGCGAGGAGGATCTTCCAGTTCTTCTCCCAGATCTTGGTCCAGCGCTCGGAGTCCATGCCCGAGTCCTCGACCTTCGGCACGACCAGCCGCATCTCCATCCGGCAGCGGCCGGGGTCGGTCGGGTGCGGGCGGAAGGTGAGCAGCTCGAAGTGGTCGGGCTGGCGCAGCAGGGTGCTGTTCGGCAGCAGGAAGTGCGTCTCGGTGACGTAGGGCGACAGGTCCTCGTCCGGGGCCGGGGGCTCCTCGAGGTACTTGTCGATCGTCTTGCGCGGCGCGATGAACCGCGCGTGCCGCCCGAAGTCCTCGGCCGCCATCACGTTGGTGTGGATGTGCTTGGCCGCGGTGTTCGGGTGCGCGTACTGGATGTGGTAGCCGTCCAGGAACGCGTCCTGCATGATCTTCCAGTTGACCGGCTCGTCGAAGCCCTCGGCCTGTGCCGAGACGAGCTCGTCCATGTCGTAGCCGGCGAGGATGCCGTCCATCTCGGCACCCAGCCACGACGCGACGTCGATCTCGGCGTCCGCGTCGTCGACCATCCAGACGAAGCCGTGGCGCTCCTCGGCGGGCAGCTCGATCAGCCCGTACTGCGACCGGTCGATCTCGCCGAAGGTGTTGTCGCGGGTGATCGCGCGCAGCGAGCCGTCGGTGTCGTAGGACCACCGGTGGTAGCCGCAGGAGAACAGCCGGCAGCGGCCCTTCTCCTGCTCCTCCAGCAGCGCACCGCGGTGCCGGCAGAGGTTGACGAACGCCTTCACCGAGTGGTCCTTCTGCCGCACGATGATCACGTTGTTGCGCGGCATCTGCAGCGTCATGAAGTCGTTCGGCTTCGGGATCTCGCTGCCGTGGCACACGATCGAGGGGACCCGGCCGAACACCGCGTCCCGCTCCCGGCGGGCGATCTCCGGGTCGGTGAACTCCTCGGCCGTGAACGAGGCGATGCCGTCGTACTCATCCGTGCTGTCGTTGCGGATGTGGTCGAGAGCGCGCCGGATCCGGTCGTTGCGGGCGGCGAGCTCGTCCGTCTGCTGGGCACTCGCCGCGGTCTGGTCAGTGGACACTGCCGCCTCCTGCTCCCGCGACCGGTGACGTCGCGGATCGAGAACTGGTCGGACTTATTCTATAGCCTTAAGGTTTAGCACGGGAGTCCCGACCGTGCAGTTCGGCGTCCGCTCAGCGATCGATCACGAGCCGTCCGGACAGGCACCGCGAGACGCAGGGGAACATCACGTCGTTCGCCGCCTGCTCGTCCGGGGTCAGCAGGGAGTCCCGGTGCTCCGGGACGCCCTCGATCACCTCGGACTCGCAGGTCCCGCAGGTGCCCTCCCGGCACGAGGTCTCGATCTCGACGCCGGCCTCGGCGGCGGCGTCGACGATGCTGACCCCCGGTGGCACGGTCACGGTCACCCCGGAGCCGGCGAACTCGACCTCGAACGAGTCGCCCGAGGCGGGCTCGGCGACCTCCTTCGGGGAGAAGCGCTCCAGGTGCAGCGCGCCACCCGGCCACGACGCGCACCGCTCCTCGACAGCGGCGAGCAGCGGCTCCGGCCCGCAGCAGTACACGAGCAGGTCGTCCTGCGGGGTACCGAGGAGCCCGTCGAGGTCGAGCAGGCCGCGCTCGTCCTGCGGGACGACCTCGACCCGGTCGCCGTACCGCTCGACCAGCTCGTCGACGAAGGCCATCGAGGCGCGGGAGCGGCCGCCGTACACCAGCCGCCACTCGGCGCCGGCCTTCTCGGCGGCCGCGATCATCGGGACGACGGGCGTGATGCCGATCCCGCCCGCGACGAAGAGGTAGCGCTGCGCCTCGGCCAGCGCGAAGTTGTTCCGCGGCCCGCGGACCCGCAGCGCGGTGCCGGTCTCCAGCACGTCGTGGACGTGCGCCGAGCCGCCCCGGCCGGGCTGCTCCCGCAGCACCGCCACCTGGTACGCCTCGCGGTCACCGGGATCGCCGCACAGCGAGTACTGCCGGACCAGGTCGTCGCCGAGGTGCAGGTCCAGGTGTGCACCCGGTTCCCACTCCGGGAGCGGCCGCCCGTCCGCGCCGCGCAGCGTCAGCCGCACGACGCCGTCGGCGACCGTCTCCCGGTCCGCGACCTCCATGTCGATGTCGTGCACGGATGCCGGATCGGACCTACCCACCTCGATGACCTTCCTTCCCACGCCCGGTGCCGCCGCCGGTCAGACCGGCTGCGTCTGCTCCAGGGCCAGTGCCCGCTCCGGGCACATGTCCACGACCTGCCGGGCCTCGCCGACCTGTGCCTCCGGGACCGGGTCGGCCAGGACGACCGGGTCGCCCTGCTCGTCGCAGTCGACGAGGTCCGGTGCCGCTCCGTAGCAGAGCCCGTGCCCGGCACAGGCCTTCCGGTCCACCGTGAGGTGCTGTTCCATGTCGCTCTCCTCGTGTCCTCGATGCCGTGCGGTCCTGCCCGTCCGTCTCGTGTGCCCGGCGGCGTGCCGGACCGCACACGGAGACCGGACCGGGCGCCCGGGAGCCCACCCGACCGGGGTACGTCGGTGCTCTCCGGTCGGGGGTGCGCCCGGTCCGGCCTCACGTCTCCGGCCGCTGTCAGCCCACCGGGGTGAACAGCAGCGACAGTCGCGCGAACCCGCGGACCTGGCTCGGCAGGACGACGGGCGGGTCCTCCGGGTCGAGCCGGTAGTCCGGGATCCGCTGGTGCAGCTCCTCCGCCGCGATCTTCAGCATCAGCCGGGCCAGGTGGGACCCGATGCAGCGGTGCGGGCCCGAGCCGAAGGTGAGGTGCCGGTTCGGCGTGCGCTCGACGTCGAGCGAGCCGGGCTCGTCGAACTCGCCCTCGTCGCGGTTCGCGGCGCACAGCAGCAGGAGCAGCTGGTCGCCCGCGCGCACCGTGATGTCGCCGATCGTGGCGTCCGTCGTCGCACGGCGGCCCATCGCGATCGCGGCCTCGTAGCGCAGGATCTCCTCGACCGCCGCGGGCACCGCGCCCGGGTCGTCGATGAGCTTGTCGCGCTCCTCGGTGTTCTGCGAGAGGTGCAGCATCATCCACGCGAGCGAGCCCTGCGTGGTGTGCAGGCCGGCGATGAGCAGCAGGAAGAACATCCGGGCGAGCTCGTCGTCGGTGAGCGGGCGCTGCACGCCCTCGGAGTCGGTGATCTCGGTGTCGATGATCGCGTTGGTGACGTCCTCGGCGGCGGCGTCACCGGACGCGATGGCGGCCCGGCGCTCGGCGATGACCTTCATGAAGTAGCCGAACATCTCGTAGGCGGCCTTCGTGCGCGACTCCGCGGCCTGCTCCGGGGTCTCGCCCGGACGCCCGTTCAGCGCGACCTCGGTGGCGTCGGTGAACAGCGCCGCGTCCTCCAGCGGCCACCCCATCAGGGCCAGGAACACCTGGGTCGGCAGCTCGTGCGCGAACTTCTCGACGAACTCGACCTTCCCGTCGGCCTGGAAGGAGGTGATCAGCTCGATGACGATCTCGCGGATCCGGGGCTCCAGCACCTTCATCCGGTTGGGGCTGAACAGCGGCTGCAGCGCCTGCCGGTAGGAGGTGTGCTCCGGCGGGTCGAGCTCGATCGGCAGGAACTTGCCCTGCCCGGCGTCGACCAGGTTGTTCGGGTGGCTGGAGAAGGTCTCCGGGTCCCGCAGGATCGCGTGGACGTGCTCGTACGACGTGACGAGCCAGTGGCCGCCGTGGGTCGTCGACCACACGATCGGCCCGATGGCGGCCAGTTCGGCCGCCTTCTCCTGCATCCGATCGACCGGCATCGTGACGGACGGGTCGTAGATGTCGAAGTCCACGACGAGCTCGGGGGTGAGGTCGGCCTGGGTGGTGGTCATGGGTCGCTCCTGTTCGGTCGCCGGTGACACGCAACATGACAAACGACGGATATTGTCTCGCGGTAACGTAGCTAATGCGGGTGACGACGTCGACCCCGGGTCGGGTGGAACCTCACCCGTTCGCCGAGCCGGGGTCGTGGACCTGCAGGACCCCCGCCTCGACGAGCTCGTCGACGACCGGATCCGGCAGGCCGAGCACCTCGGCACAGATCCGGCGGGTGTGCTCCCCGGGCATCGGGGCCGGGCGCAGCTCCGGGTCCGGCACGGTGGAGAACCGGGCGATCCGGGCACCGGTCGGGACCGCGGCGGACAGCTGCTCGTGCTCGAGCGTGTGGAACGCGTCGCGGGCGACGAGCTGCGGATCCGTCAGCTCGTCGGGCAGCCGCAGCATCCCGGCCGCCGGCACGCCGACCCCCTGCAGGATCTCGGCGACCTTGTCCGGGGAGTGCCCGGCGGTCCACCGGGCGAGGGCCTCCTCGATCTCCCCGCGCCGCGTCAGCCGCCCCTCGGCGGTCCGGAGGTCCGGATCGTCGGGCAGACCGGTCGCGGACGCGAGCCGAGGCCAGGTCTCGTCATCACGGACAGTGATCACGCACCACTCGTCGTCACCCGCACAGGGGAAGACACCGGAGGGTGCCGCACCGCGCCGCGCGTTCCCCTCCGCCGACTCCGTCCCGGGCCGCAGCGACGACCGCGCCAGGACCGGGCCCAGCGCGACGAGCGCCGCGTCGGCCTGGGCGGTGTCGACGGCGCCGCCCCGGCCGGTGCGGGCCCGCCCGATCACCGCGGCGAGCACCGCGACCGCGGTGACGTGCGCGGCCACGTGGTCGGGATAGACGGTCGACCCGTCGCAGAACGCGGCCGGGTCCGCGGGATCCGCCGCGGGGTCCCGCCAGAGCGCCGAGAGTCCGCAGGAGGCGCGCACGAGCGGCCCGTATCCCATCCGCTTCCGCCAGGGCCCGCGTGCGCCGAACGCGCTGCTGTCGGAGACGACGATCCGCGGATTGACGGCGGCGAGCTCGGCCCGGGAGAAGCCGAGCGACTCGAGCGTGCCCGGCTTGAAGTTGGCCAGGACGACGTCCGCCGTGGCGACCAGCTCCCGGAAGAGCCTGCCGCCCTCGGGGCTGCGCAGGTCGAGACCGAGACCCCGCTTGTTGCGCTGCCCCCAGGCGAACGAGGGGTTCATCCCGCCGCCCTTGCGGGTCTGGCGCAGCCCGTCGGGGTAGGCGCTGTTCTCGACCTTGATCACGTCCGCGCCCTGGTCCGCGAACACCCGGCCCAGCTCGGCACCGAAGACGATGATCCCGAGGTCGAGCACCCGGACCCCGGTGAGCGGTCCGGCACCGGCGGGTAGCGGGGGCAGGCCGAGGTCCCGGGGCGGCGCCTCGCCGAACCCGCCGGCGTCGGTCCCCGGGCCCGGGGCCGGGGTGCGCAGGCCCGCCCGGACGCCGTCGACGGTCACGTAGCCGGACGGCACGATCGCCCGGAGGCCGTCGGCGAGCTCGGTCTCCACCAGCGAGCCGGTCTCCCGGAAGTGCTCCGCCCCGAGCACCTCGTCCGGGCTCAGCATGCCCGCGACCGGGATGCCGCGGGCGGTGCCCTCGGCGACGAGCTCGTCGCGCGTCGATCCGGCGAAGAGCTCGGCGATCAGCGGGTTGAGGCGGTCCGAGGCGGCGAAGCGGGCCGGGATGGCGTCGAACCGCGGATCGGCGAACTCCTCCGGCTCGCCGAGCCAGGCGAACATCGCACGCCACTGCCGGGCCGCCAGCAGGCAGATCCGCACGCTCCCGTCGGCGCACGGGAAGACCGGGTAGAAGTTGGCCGCGTCGGGCCGGTCCCGGGGGAACGTCTCGGCGCGGCCGGCCGCGGCCGTGCCCTGCGCGCCGAAGGCCGGGTCGAACCCGTGCACGACGGCCTCGAGCGCGGACACGTCGACGTGCTCGCCCGCCCCGGTCCGCAGCCGCTTCACGTAGGCGACCAGCGTCGCCCACGCGGCGTGCACGGCGACGAGCTGGTCGACGAGCCCGGCGGGCGGCAGCAGCGGGGTCCCGCCCGGCCGGCCCGACCGGCACAGGACGCCGCCGGCGGCGGCCAGCACGTCCTCGGTCGCCACCCGGTCGCGGTACGGCCCGGTGCGGCCGAACCCGGTCACCGAGACGACGACCAGCTCCGGGTTGACGGTGGCGAGGTCGTCCGGGGTGAGACCGAGCGCGGCGGCCTCGTCGTGGGTGAACGACTCGACGAGGACGTCCGCGTGGCGGGCCTCCTCCAGCAGCCGCTGCCGTCCCGCGCCGGACCCGAGGTCGAGGACGGTGCTGCGCTTGTTCGCGTTGCGCAGTGCGAACCCGAGCCGGTCGGCCCGCCCGGGCGAACCGCCCGCCGGCTCGACCCGCAGGACGTCGGCGCCGAGGTCGGCGAGGTAGCGTCCGCACCCCTCGGCCGCCCCGTCGGCCAGGTCGATGATCCGCAGCCCTGCCAGCGGGAGGACGTCGTGCTGGATGCTCGTACCGCTCACGCAGTGCGCCCCTTCGGTCCCGGCCGCGTCGTCGCGGCCACTCACCCGGAAATCTAAAGAATATAGATAAGAAGGGAGGCTACCTCCGCGCCCGAGATCACTACACCGGACACTCCATGTTTTTCGTATCACATGGCACCATGGACGGGCGGGACACGCAGCAGGCGCCCGCGCGCGGGGGTCACGTGTCATGGCGGCCGTTGCGCCGTCCGGCCCAACGATCGATCATCGGTGCGTCCGGCGGCGGGGTACCCTGCGGTCGAGCTTCGAGAAGAGGTGCCATGTCGAAGAGCTCCGGTGGCGGTCGGCCCCGGGCCGCCCGGACACGGGTGTCCGACCCCGCGACGGCGATCCTGCTCGCCGCAGAGGCCTGTTACCTGCGTCTGGGTATCACCAAGACGACGATGGACGACATCGCGCGCGAGGCGGGGGTGTCACGGCCCACCGTCTACCGGCACTACTCGAACCGCGACGACCTCGTGCTCGGGGTCCTGCTGTCCCGCGCCCGGGACCTGCTGGAGCGGGCCCGCCGCTTCATCGACACGCGTGCGCGGATCGACGACAAGCTCGTCGACGGCATGATCTTCCTGGTCGACGCCGGCAGCCGCGATCCCATGCTCCAGCAGCTGGTCAGCCTCGAGTTCATGGAGGGCATGCAGGGGCACCCCGAAGCGTCCCGGCTGCCGGTGACCCTGTCCGCGGAGCTCTGGGGCCCGATCGTGCAGGACGCGAAGGACGCGGGCGAGGTGCGCGCCGATCTCGACGTGACGGCGTTCTGCACCTGGCTGACCTACATCGAGCTCGTGGTGCTCAGCCGCACCAACCGGCCCGGCAGCACCGACGAGGCGCAGCGCTCCCTCATGCAGACCTTCGTCGCGCCGGCCCTGCACCGCGCCGGCACCTACGGCACGGTCCCGGTGCCGGCAGCCGGCTGAGCCGGCGGCCGGGCACCCGGCGTCAGGCCGCGAGCGCCGGCAGCAGGAAGTCGCCGACGAGCTCGCGCACGCCCGGCCCGTCCGGGTCGAGCAGGTCCTGCCGCCCGATCATCATGAGCTCCAGGTCGGCCATCACGCCGCAGAGCTCCTGCGGGTCGATCTCGGGCCGCATCTCCCCCGCCTCCTGGGCGGCGATCAGGATCGGCTCCCACACCTCGAAGGACAGCCGCTCGGCGACCTTCCCCGCGGTGAGGATCCCGCTGGTGGCGGACAGGTTGTCCGGCTGGAGCAACGCGCTCAGGATCGGGTCCCGCCGCCCGCCGCGCACCAGGTAGCCGAGCCCGTCGACGATCTTCGACGGGAAGTCGGGGCGACCGGAGATGTACTCCCGCGCCCGGACCCCGAAGATCCGTGCCCGGCGCGTGACGACCTCGACGACGAGTGCGTCCCGGTCGGAGAAGTAGCGGTAGACGGTCGGGCGCGAGACGCCCGCCCGGCGCGCGACGTCGTCCATCGTCGTACGCCGCACACCGAAGTCCAGGAAGCACTCCTCCGCGGCCACCACCAGCTGGCGCCGGGCCTGCTCCGGCCCGCCCGCGAACGGCCCTCGCCCTCGTGCCACGTCCGGCCCCTCCCTGTCGAAAACCCCGTCGATGCTAGCTGGTCACACCGGTCGCGACCGGCTCGAACACCGGCAACACCTCGCCGGGGTCCTCGGGAGCCCCCGAGCGGACGAACCGTGCCCGCACCGGGTCACCGGCGCTGAGCGAGCGGGTGTCGCCGACCAGGCGCACGATGATCCACGGCCCCTCCGCCAGCTCCACGACCGCACTGACGTAGGGCACGGCGTCGGCCAGGGCCGGGAGCGGGGCGCGGTGCACCACCGCCCAGCTGACCAGGACGCCGTCGCCGGAGACGGTCACCGGCTCGAGATCGGCCGATCCGCTCGCCGGGTCGGTCCTGGCCTCGGGGGGCAGCACCGTGCCGGACGGGCCGCGCTGCATCAGCAGCTCCTCGCGGGCCGCCGCGTCGTAGAACGCGGCGCTCGTGTCGTCCCGCTCGACCTGGGGGAAGCCGGTCACCGTCCGCTCCTCTCGTGCGGGCTGAGCACCAGCGTGGAGTGGTGCTCGAGGATCCCGCCGTTGCCGCTGACCAGCACGACGTCGTTCCGGGGCGCCTGGCGCTCCCCGCCGTCGGCCCGCGCCTGGATCACGGCCTCGGACAGCGGCGTGAAGCCCCACATGTAGTACGACGACAGCTGGCCGCCGCCGGTGTTGCAGGCCAGCGTGCCACCGGGGGCGAGGCGCCCGTCGGCGACGAACGCACCGCCCTCACCCTTGGCGCAGAACCCGTAGTCCTCGAGGGTCACGAGCACCGTGTAGGTGTAGCAGTCATAGATCTCGGCGACGTCGACGTCGCCGACCCCGACGCCGGCCATCCGGAGGGCCTGCGGCCCGGAACGGGCGGCCGGGGTGACGAGACCCCAGTCGGAGCCCGCCTGCATCCGCCGCGGGGCGTGGGCCTGGCCGTAGCCCCACACGTGCACCGCGGGCCGCGCGAGCCCGGCCGCGCGCTCCGCCGAGGTCACGACGACCGCGACGGCGCCGTTGCTCACCAGGCAGCAGTCCAGCAGATGCAGCGGATCGGCGATCCACCGCGACTCCTGGTGGTCGGCGAGGGTGATCGGCTCCCGCATCTGGGCCAGCGGGTTGCGCGTCGCCCACGACCGCTGCGCGACGGCGATCTCGCCGAGCTGCTCGGAGGTGGTGCCGTAGCGCTCCATGTGCCGGCGCGCGCACATCGCGTAGAGGATGTTCGGGTTGGTCGCGCCCGAGGCCACCGACCACCCGGCGTAGCCGCGCACGGGCCGGCCCCGGCCGCTGCGCTGCGGGGCGCCGTAGGTCGAGCCCGCGGACTCCTTGGGCTTCAGCGGGCTGTCCGCGAACACGCACGCGACGGTGGTCGCCGTGCCCGCGGCGACGGCCTGCGCGGCCTGGGCGACCATCACACCCGCCGTCGCGCCGAACGCGTTCACCTGGTTCAGGACCGACAGGTCCTGCAGACCGAGGACGGCGGCGAGCCCGACCCCGACGTCCTGCTTGATCCCGGAGCTGACGAGCAGCCCGTCGAGATCGGTGAGCGCCAGGCCCGCGTCGGCGACGGCGCCGCGCACCGCCTCGGCCGCCAGCGAGGTCGAGGACCGGCCGTACATCTTGCCCATCGCGGTCGTGCCGAGACCGGCGATCGCCGCACCCGTCATCTAGCGCCCCTCCCAACGGGGAGCACGCTTCTCGGCGAACGCGGTCGGGCCCTCCCGGGCGTCCCGGCTGGCGAACACGACCTTCATCGCGTCGTCGCTGAGGGTCCAGGCCGGGTCGTCCCAGTCGGAGCCGGCGTCGCGGGAGTGGTGCACGACCTGCTTGCTGTACTGCACCGACAGCGGGGCGTTCTCCGCGATCACGCCGGCGAGGCCGAGAGCGACGTCGAGGGCGGTGCCCTCGGGGGCGACCCGGTTGACCAGCCCGAGCTCGTGCGCGCGGTCGGCGGGGATCGGCTCCCCGGTCAGCGCGGCCTCCAGCGCGACCTTCTGCGGGATCTGCCGGGCCAGCCGGATCACCCCGCCCGCCGCCGCCATCAGGCCGCGCTTCACCTCGGGCAGCCCCAGGGAGGCGGTCTCGTCGATCACGGCGACGTCGCAGGCCAGGACGATCTCGGTGCCACCGCCGAGCGCGAAGCCGTTGACGGCCGCGACGGTCGGCTTGTCCACCCAGTGCCGGGCGAGCCCGGCGAACCCCCGCTCCGGGTGGTCCCGGTCGTCGATCCGGTTGCCGCGGGCGACCTCCTTGAGGTCCGCGCCCGCGCAGAAGCCCCGGCCGGCGCCGGTGATCACCACGACGCGCACCTCGTCGTCGGCGCCGGCGGCGGCGAGCGCGTCACCGGCCGCGACGGACAGCGCGGAGTTCACCGCGTTCATCGCGCGCGGCCGGTTCAGGGTGATCAGGCCGACGTGGCCGCGCCGCTCGTAGGTCGCGGCCGGCTCGTCGGGGGTCTCGGCCGGGGTGGCACTGCTGGTCATCGGGACTCCGGGGTCAGGTAGACGGACTTGAGGTCGACGTAGGGGGCGAGGCCCTCCGGCCCGAGCTCGCGGCCGAGGCCGCTGGCCTTGACCCCGCCGAACGGCCCGAGGACGTCGAGCGCGTAGTGGTTGATGCCGACGGTGCCGGACCGGATCCGGTCGGCGATCGCCTGCCCCCGGTCGAGGTCGGTGGTCCACACGGTGCCGCCGAGTCCGTACTCCGAGTCGTTGGCGATCCGGACCGCGTCGTCGGTGTCGTCGTAGGGCAGGACGCACAGCACGGGGCCGAAGACCTCCTCGCGGGCGATCGCGCTGTCGTTGTCGACGCCGGCGAACACGGTGGGCTCGACGAACCAGCCCCGCTCCTGCCCCGCCGGGACGGCGCCGCCGGTGGTCACCCGGCCCCCCGCGTCCCGGCCCGCGGTGACCAGGCCGAGTACCCGGTCCCGCTGCGCCGCGCTGACCAGCGGGCCGATCCGGGTCTGCTTGTCGAGGGGGTCACCGACCGGCAGGGACCGGACGGTGTCGGTGATCGCGTCGACGATCTCGTCGTAGCGGCCGCGCGGCGCGAGGATGCGGGTGCACGCGTGGCAGGTCTGGCCGTTGTTGGCCAGCGAGACCTCGGGCAGCGCGGTGAGGAACGCGTCGAGGTCGGCGTCCTCGGCGAGCAGGGCGGCCGACTTGCCGCCGAGCTCGAGGGTGACGGGGCGGAGCAGCCGGCCGCAGACCTCGCCGATCGCCCGCCCGGCCGCGGTGGACCCGGTGAAGGCGACCTTGTCGACGCCCGGGTGCGCGACGAGGTGCGCCCCCGCCTCCCGGCCGCCGGGGACGATGTTCAGCACGCCCGGCGGGAGCCCCGCCTCCACGGCGGCGTCGGCCCAGACGTAGGCGTCGAGCGCGGTCTCGGGGGCGGCCTTGAGCACCACCGTGCAGCCGGCGGCGAGCGCCGGGGCGATCTTCATCGCGGCGAGCGCCTGCGGGTAGTTCCACGGCGTCACCGCGGCGACGACGCCGACCGGGCCACGGCGGACCCGCACCCGGGCCAGCATGCCGGAGCGGACGTCGTCGGCGTCGAGGCCCTCGGCGAGGCCCGCGTAGTAGTCGAGCATCAGCGGCGGGCTGAACCCGTTGGCGCCGATCGACAGCGAGCGGGGCATCCCGTTCTCGCGGCTGACGAGCGCGGCGGTGTCCTTGGCGCGGGTCTTCAGCGCGGCCGCCAGCCGGCGCATGACGGTCGCGCGCTCGGCGCCGGTCGTCGCCCCCCAGGGGCCCTGCAGGGCGTCGCCCGCGGCGGCCACGGCGGCGTCGACGTCGGCCGGGCCGGCCAGGGCCGCGCTGCCGAAGGCGGTACCGGTGGCGGCCTCCAGGACGTCGACCCGCTCCGTCCCCGCGGGCGGGACCCAGTCACCGCCGACGAAGAAGGTGCTGCGATCGACGGCGTTGGCGAGATCGTTCGACACGAACCGGTCTCCATTCCGCGCCCGGTGGCGCTGCGTCGCGTCCGGCGAGCGGACGGTATCCGGCAGAATATGTGACAATCAACGTTGTATGTCTCACGGTATGCCACGCCGCAGTGCTTCCACGTCCGGCACGCGCCCGGGCATACTAAAACTAATGTCTTATGATTTATGGCCGGGTGCGCGGGAACGCCGTCCGGCCGTGTTGGCCCCGACCGGGGCCCCGGAAGCCGGAGGAAGGTCATGACCGCGACCGACACCCCGCCTCGCACCCAGATCCGCTACGAGATCACCGGCGCGACCGCACTGATCACCCTGGACCGGCCGGACCGGCTCAACGCCTTCACCGCGACCATGGCGGCCGAGCTGGTCGCCGCCTTCGACACCGCCGACGCCGACGACGCGGTGCGCGCCGTCGTCCTGACCGGCGCCGGCCGCGGCTTCTGCGCCGGCGCCGACCTGGAGCGCGGGACCGACACGTTCTCCGGCGACTCCGCCGGCGCGCCGCGGGCCGACCACGGCACCGTCGACGGCGTGGCCCGTGACCTCGGGGGTGTCGTCGCCCTGCGGATCGCCGCCTCCCGCAAGCCGGTGATCACCGCCGTCAACGGGGCCGCGGTGGGGGTCGGCGCGACGATGACGCTGCCCTCCGACGTCCGCATCGCCGGCGACACGGCCCGGTTCGGCTTCGTGTTCGCGCGGCGCGGGCTCGTGCCCGAGGCCGCGTCGACCTGGTTCCTCCCCCGGATCGTCGGCATCTCGCGCGCGATGGAGTGGGTCAGCACCGGCCGCGTGTTCGACGCCGGGGAGGCCCTGGCGGGCGGACTGGTCTCGCAGGTCGTGCCCACCGGCGAGCTGCTGGACACCGCGCTGTCGCTCGCCGCCGAGATCGCCGGGAACACCTCGCCCGCCTCGGTCGCGCTGTCCCGGAAGCTGCTGTGGGGCATGCTCGGCGCCGCGGACCCGTGGGAGGCGCACCGGATCGAGACGCTCGCGATCGACGAGCTCGGGCGGGGTGGCGACGTGGCCGAGGGTGTCTCCGCGTTCCTGGAGAAGCGGCCCGCCACCTTCGGCGACCGCATCGCCGACCGGCTCCACCTGGTCCCGGACTGGCCTGCGGCCCCGGAGCCGGCCACCGCCGTGCGGAGCGACCGGTGACGGCGGGAGTCCGGGACGAGCCCGGCAGCCGCACCGTCCACCTCGACGGCGACGGCGTCCGGCTCGCCGCGGACCGGTGGGAGCCCACCGGTCCGGACCGCCGCGGCGCCGTGGTGCTGCTGCACGGCGGCGGCCAGACCCGCCACTCGTGGCGGCACACCGCGCGGCGACTCGCCGCGGCGGGCTGGACGGTGCTGGCCCTCGACCTGCGCGGTCACGGGGACAGCGAGTGGTCCCCGGACGGCGACTACACGCTCGACGCGCACGTCGCGGACCTCCGGTCGGTCACCGGGACGTTCGACGAGCCCCCGGTCCTGATCGGGGCGTCGCTCGGCGGGATGACCTCGCTGCTCGCCTCCGGCACCGACCCGGGCCTCGCCCGCGGCCTGGTCCTCGTCGACGTCACCCCGACCACGGAACGGGCCGGGACGTCGGCGGTCACCCGCTTCATGCGGGACGGGCAGGAGGGATTCCCCTCGCTGGAGGCCGTCGCCGACGCGGTGGCCGCCTACAACCCGCACCGTCCGCGGCCCCGCGATCCGCGTGGGCTGCTGAAGAACCTGCGGCGCCGGGCCGGGCGCTGGTACTGGCACTGGGACCCGCGGCTCGTCGACGAGCGGCAGACCGCGCCGGAGACGCTGTCCGCGAACGAGCGGCGGGCGCGGGCGGCCGCGCGCGACCTGGCGGTGCCGACCATGCTGGTGCGCGGCGCCGGGTCCGACGTGGTCAGCCCGGCCGGTGCGCGCGAGCTGCTCGAGCTGGTGCCGGACGCCTGGTACGTCGAGGTCGACGGCACCGGGCACATGGTCGCCGGGGACGACAACGACGTCTTCACCGGTAGCCTGCTCGACTTCATGGAGCACGTGGCGGTCGGCGCGGCCGCCGGAACCGGACGACCGGAGGGACGACCGTGAAGACCAACCTGACCTGCCCGTGCGGGGCCCGGATCCACGGCGAGGACGAGGACGACCTCGTCCGCCTGACCCAGGAGCACCTCGCCGCGAAGCACCCGGACCACGAGTACTCCCGGGACGAGATCCTCTTCATCGCCTACTGACGGCCGCGCCCCGCAGACGCGCACCGAACCGGAGAACGCTCGCCCGATCGCGCGAGCGCCGCCGCATTCCGTGAGCGTCTGCCGCGGGGCCTGGAGCCGGGGTGGGGCGGCTGTGGGCGGGTCAGGGGGTGGGGGGTGTCTGTGCGGCGGTGGTGCGCAGGGACTCCAGGGTGACGATCTTGCGGCGGGGAGCGCCCGCGGCGCGACCGCCGAGCCGCTCGGCCCGGTCGATCGCCCGCCAGCCGGCCAGTCCGACCCGTCCGGGCCTGCGCTCGGCGAGGAGCCGGTCGAGGTCGGCCTCGGCGCCGGGCCCGGGGTCCGTGAGCCGGCCGGCCGCGTGGTCCTCCAGCAGGGCGGCGACGGTCTCGGCCGCGCACCCGCGGTTGGTCCCGATGACGCCGGAGGGGCCGCGCTTGATCCAGCCCGTCACGTAGTGGCCGGTGAGCGGCGCCCCGCCGGGCTCGTGCAGCGCGCGGCCCGCGGCGTGCGGGACGGCCGCGCGGTCGTCGTCGAACGGCAGGCCGCGCAGCGGCGTCCCGCGGTACCCGATCGCCCGGAGCACCAGCCCGCAGTCCAGCAGCTCGGTCCCGCCGTCGGGGGTGCCGAACCGGACCCCGGCCACCGCCCCGGCGCCGTCGTCGACGATCTCCCGCGGGGTGCGGCCGAAGCGCAGCACGATCCGCCGCCGGTCCGGGTCCGGCGTGCGCCCCGCGTACCGGGCGACCGCCTCGGACTTGAGCCCGGCGGCGTACCCGTCCACCGGGCCGGTGACCGCCTCGCCGTCACCGACGAGCACCTGGACCCCGTCGATCCGGTCCAGTGCGAGCAGCTCCGGGGTGCTGAACGCGCCGTGCGACGCGTCGCGGCGGCCCACCACGTGCACCTCCCGGATCGCGCTGTCCCGCAGCGCGTCCAGCGCGTGCGGCGCGATGTCGGTGGCGGCGAGCGCGGTCCGGCCGGAGACCAGGACCCGGGCGACGTCGAGCGCGACGTTCCCGTTGCCGATCACCACGGCCCGCCCGGTGTCCAGCGGGACGTCCCGCCCGGCGTGGTCGGGATGGCCGTTGTACCAGGCGACGAGGTCGCGAGCGGGCAGACTGCCGGCCAGGTCCTCCCCCGGTACGCCGAGCCGGCGCTCGCCGGAGGCACCGACCGCGTACACCACGGCGTGGTGCCGGGCGAGCAGCTCGCCGGTCGTCAGGTGCTCGCCGATCTCGACGTCGAGGTGCAGCCGGACCTGCGGGCGGCGCAGCAGCCGCTCCAGCCCGTCGCCGAAGCCCTTCGTCGCGCCGTGGTCGGGTGCCACGCCGAAGCGGACCAGCCCGCCCGGGACCGGGAGCCGGTCGAACAACGTCAGCGACACGTCGCCACCGGTCCGTTCCAGCAGCTCCTGGGCCGCGTAGTAGGCGGACGGGCCGGTCCCGACCACGGCGACCCGCAGCGGCCCGGCGGTGTGCCGCGGCGCCGGGGCCGGGCGCGGGGCGCGGTCGGGCGCCGGCGGGAACGCCTCGAGGTAGGTCTCGGCGAGGCGCAGGCTCGTGCGGCCCTCGACGTCGAGCGCGTGGTCGCCGACGATCGCGCCGACCGGGCACACGTCGGCGCAGGCCCCGCAGTCGATGCAGGCGGCCGGATCGATGTAGAGGCTCTCCGCCGTCGTGAACCCCGGGTCACCCGGCCGGGGGTGGATGCAGTCGACCGGGCAGACGTCGACGCACGCCGCGTCGTTGCAGCAGGTCCGGGTGATCACGTGCGTCATCGGGCCCCCTCCGGCACCGGGACGTCGGCGGGCGTCACCGTGACGCGCAGGCCGTTGAAGATCGGGGTCCCGGTGAGCGGTTCGAGCACCCGGTCGTCGACGAGCCGGTTGACGTTGGCCCCCGGCGCCGCCTCGGCCCGGTGCATCCGCAGCCCGGACCCGGTGTGCCCCCACCCGTGCGGCAGGCTCACCACCCCCTGCCGGATCGCGGCGCTCACCCGCAGCTCGGCGACGACGTCGCCGGGACCGGCGCTGATCCGGACCAGCTCGCCGTCCACCAGGTCCAGCCGCCCGGCGTCGTCGGGGTGCATCATCAGGCCGCCCGCGCCGTCGTCCCGGTAGGGCAGCGCGTTGTGCAGCCAGGAGTTCATCCCGCGGTGCTGGCGCCGGTTGATCAGGCGCAGGTCGGTGGCGTGCCCGTGCCCGATGCTCGACCACAGCCGTCGGACGTCGGCGGTCAGCAGCGCCGGGGCGACGTCGATCCGGCCGTCCGGGGTGCGCAGCACCCCGGGCAGCCGCGGCTCCAGCGGGCCGAGGTCGACGCCGTCGGGGGTCCGCTCGAGCAGCTCCAGCGTCAGGCCCCCGGGATCGGCGCCGAACCGGTCGCCGAACGGCCCGCTGCGCACCCGCATGTCGACCAGGCGCTCGGGCCCCGTCCGCGGGGCGACGGCCGCGAGCACCTCGTCCTGGCCGGTCCCGCAGAGCCGGGCGGCCCGGCGGGCCGACTGGTCGGCGACCTCGTCGTCCATCACCTCGATCGGCAGGTCCGGGGTGCCACGGACGATCGCGGCGATCCGCAGCACCTGGTGCCACTCCGGCATCGCGCCGGGCGCGGGGGTGACGGCGGGCGGGCTGTAGCGGGCCACGTCGCGGATCTGGAAGTGGTTGAGCGTGAGGTCGATGTGCCCGTGCCCGAACAGACCGGGGGCGGGGAGCACGACGTCGGCGTGCCGGGTCGTCTCGTTCAGGTAGGTGTCGAGGCAGAGCAGGAAGCCGACCTCGCGCAGCGCGCGTTCCATCGTGGCGCTGCCCGGGATGCTCCGCGCCGGGTTGCCGGCGATCGTGACCAGCGCCTGCACCTGCCCGGGGCCGGGGGTGAGGATCTCCTCGGCGAGGCAGGCGACGGACAGCTCGCCGAGCATCTCCGGCATCCCGCGCACGCGCGAGTGCCAGCGGCCGAACGGCGGCTGCTTCATGCTGCCGGGCCAGGTCGTCGGTCCCCCGCCTGGCGGCGTCGCGAACATCGCACCGCCGGGGACGTCGAGCCGGCCGGTGGCGATGTTCAGCACCTCGACCAGCCAGTTCGCCAGCGTGCCGAACTCCTGGGTGCAGGTGCCGATCCGGGAGTGGACGACGGCGGAGCGGGCGGTCGCGAAACGGATCGCGACGTCGCGGATCGTGCCGGCCGCCACCCCGCAGACGTCCGCCACGCGTTCCGGGGTGAAGGGCCGGGCGGCGTCGAGCACGGTGCCGAGGCCGTCGACGAGCGTGCCGGCCGCCCCGGTGTCGACGAGGCCCTCGGCGTCGATCACCGCGAGCATCGCCATGAGCAGGTGCGCGTCCGTCCCGGGACGGACGGCGAGGTGCTCGTCGGCGACCTCCGCGGTCCGGGTACGGGCGGGGTCGACCACGACCAGCGTGCCGCCCCGGTCCCGCAGCGCGTCCAGCCGCGCGCCGAACCCGGGGGCGCAGACGGTGCTGCCGTTGGAGACCAGCGGGTTGCTCCCGAGCAGCAGGAGGAAGTCCGTCCGGTCGATGTCCGGCAGCGACATCCCGATCCCGGTGCCGTAGAGCAGCGCAGTCACCAGGTTCTTCGGCCAGGTGTCCATGCTCGCCGGCGAGTAGAGGTTGCGGGAGCCGATCGCCCCGAGCAGGGCGGGCAGGTAGAGCGTGTGGTCGAGGTGGTGGGCCGCGGGGTTGCCGGTGTAGACGGCGACCGACTGCGGGTCGTCGGCCACCAGCGGCGGCAGCCGGCGCCCGATCTCGGCGAACGCCTCCGCCCAGGTCGCCTCGCGCAGCTCCCCGTCGCGCCGGACGAGCGGGACCGAGAGCCGGTCGGGGTCGTTGTCCAGGTCGGCCAGCCCGAGCCCCTTCGCGCAGGCGTGCCCGCGGCTGAACCGGTCGTCCGGGTTCGGGCGGACCGACCGTGCGACCCGGCCGTCGAACTCCATCAGCAGGCCGCAGGTCGCCTCGCAGAGCGGGCAGATCCGGTGCCGTTCAACACGAGACATGATGTGTCCAGTGTATCGCCGACCGGGTCGCCCGCCCACACCGATCTCGTCGCACCGGACCCGCCGGACGGCCACAGGACCGCCCGGCGGGGGACGGTCAGCGACCCAGCCGGCGCTTCCAGTCGTGGGCGCCGAGGAACCGCACGACCTTCGCCATGAACTCGCTGCGCGACGGCACGATCGGGTACCAGTTCGGCTCCGCCTTCAGCGCCATCCGCTCCGACACGATCGACTGCTGGCGGCAGTACTTGAGCACGCCGTTCGCCCCGCCGAACCGGGTCCCGAGCCCCGACTGCTTCCAGCCGCCCATCGGCACCGGCAGCTGGAACACGGCGACGAGCGCGTTGTTGATCGAGACCGATCCCGCCTCGATCAGCCGGGACAGCCGGTCGGCCTTGCGCCGGTCGCGGGTCCAGAGGCTGGACGACAGGCCGAAGTCGGAGTCGTTCGCGAGCCGCAGCGCCTCGTGCTCGTCGGCGACCTTCATGATCGGCAGGGTCGGCCCGAAGGTCTCCTCGCGCATGCAGGCCATCGAGTGGTCGACGTCGACGAGCACGGTCGGCTCGAAGTAGGCGTCGCCCGCGGCGCCCCGCTTCCCGCCGACGAGGATCCGCGCACCCTTGGCCTCGGCGTCGGCGACGTGCCGCTCGACGATCTCCAGCTGGGCGGGGGTGACCATCGAGCCGATCTCGGTGGCGTAGGCACCCGGCGCGTCCATGCCCTGGCGGACGGCACGCATCTTCTCGACGACCTTCGCGACGAACTCGTCGTACACGGGGGCCTCGACGTAGACCCGCTCGACCGAGATGCAGGCCTGGCCGCCGTTCATCATCGCGCCCCAGACGGCGCCGCCCGCGGCCCGCTCGACGTCGGCGTCCGCCAGGACGATCATCGCGTCCTTGCCGCCCAGCTCGAGGCTGCAGGGGATGAGCCGCTCGCCGGCGCGTGCGGCGATCGTCCGTCCGGTCCGGACCGAGCCGGTGAACATGACCATGTCCACCTCCTCGACGACCGCGGCGCCCGCCCCGCCGTCACCGGTGAGGCAGGCGAGCACCGGCGGGGCACCGATCTCGTTCCATCCCTCGACGGCGGCGGCCCAGGTCAGCGGGGTCACCTCAGACGGCTTGCTCAGCACCGCGGCACCGGCCACGAGGGCGCCCACGACGTCCATCATCGGACCGGCCAGCGGGCCGTTCCACGGCGTGATCAGGCCGACCAGCTGGTACGGGCGGACCTGGACCCGCAGCTTCCGGGCCTTGTTGGGCAGGCCCGCCGACGCGACCTTGCGGTCGGCGAGGAACTTCTCCGCGTTGGCCGTGAAGTAGTTGATGACGTCGAGCGCCACCTGCATCTCGACCGCGGAGTCCGACCACGACTTGCCGGTCTCCGCCTGGACCAGGCCGATGACCCGCTGCTCGTTGTCGAGCAGCCAGTCCAGCCACCGGCGGAGGTGCCTGCTGCGCTCCTTCGGCCCGAGCGCCTCCCATGCAGGCTGCGCCGCCCGCAGGTCGCGCGCGGCCGCCGCGACGTCGGCCGCCCCGTGCCGCGGGACCGACCCGACGACGCGTCCGTCCGCCGGACAGCGCACCTCGCGCTCGGCCTGGTCGCCGGACGCCGTGCGGTCCTGCTCGGTCGTGGTGCTCATGTGTCTCCTCGAGTGCTGGACTCCGGACCGGCCGACGGCCCGGGTGGGCGGCGTCGAGCCGTGGTGCCGATCACCGGACACTATCCGTCATATGTAACGAAGCACCACCGGCACGCCGCTCCCCGACCGGCCGCGCCGCCGGCGACCGGCGCAGTCAGTCCTCCGTGACGTCTCCTTGACCAGCATTTACTAAAGCTGTTAGCTTATTTGGACGAACAAGGGCCCCACTGGTGGGACCGGGAGACCTCAGATCTCCCGGTCGACCCCGCGGAGGAAGGTGCGGACCATCTCGACGAACCGTCGCTCGTCCTCCTCGTCCGGCGCGACCGGCGGCCCGTCCCCGGATCCGGGGTCGAGGCTCTGCAGGGCGGCCCGGCCGTTCGCCGTGCTGATCGCCGACCCGATCGCCATCCGGTGTGCCGCCTCGAGGAGGAAGAGATGCATCCGCTCCGGGACGCCGTGAGCCGCGAGCAGGCGCGAGTACTGCTGGTAGAGCCGTACGAGCAGCGGCTGCGGGAGGTGCTCCACCACGAGCGGGACGGCGCGCGGGTGCTGCAGCAGCGACCGGCGGAACAGCGTCGTCTCCTCGACCAGCCACTCCTGCCACCGGCCCGGCTCGGGGTCCGGGACACGCGGGGTGTCGAGCACGATGATCCGCGCGACCTCGGCGAGGATCTCGGCCTTGTCGGTGAAGTGGTTGTAGAGCGAGGGCGCGCGGACGCTCAGGGCCGCGGCGAGCCGCTCCAGGCTCAACGCCGCCGGCCCGCCCTCGTCGACGATCTCCAGCGCGGCGCGCGCTGCACCGTCCCGCGTGATGAGCGGCCTGCGCCCCATCCCCACCCTCTCGCTCGCTGAGCCGAGCGTACGACCACCCCACCCACCACGACGGAGGACGCCCGACGATGCGCAACACCACCGTTCTCGACGCCCTGTACGCCTGGTCGAGGCGCCGCCCGGAGGCGCCCGCCCTGCAGGACCCCGACCGCGCCCTGTCCTGGAGCTCGCTCGTCGAGGCACAGGACGCGGCCGCCCGCACCCTGGTCGACGCCGGGGTCCGCCCCGGTGACCGGGTCGGCGTCCTGGGGCCGCTCTCGGTGGACTGGGCCGTCGCCGCGCTCGGTGTGCTCCGCGCCGGCGCCGTGCTCTGCCCGCTCAACGAGCGGCTCGGGGCGTTCGAGCTCTCCGAGGTGTTCGCGCGGATCGACCCGGTCCTGGTGCTCGCCGACGACGGGCACCGGCCGGTGCTGGACGGGATCGGCGAGGGCGCGCCCACGGTCCGCACGCTCGGCGAGGTCGGCTCGGCCGCCTCGGCTGCCTCGGCTGCTGAGCTCCCGGACCTGCCCCGCGACCCGTCCCGGCCGGTCTCGATCATTCCGACCTCCGGCTCGACGGGACACCCGAAGGGCGTCGTCTACACCCACGAGTCCCTGCTGGGCGCGTTCTTCGAGTGGACCCTGCAGGCACCGGAGCTGCTCCGCGGGCGGGCCCTCAACGTCAGCGCGTTCTCGTTCGCGGCGGGCCTGCTCAACGGCTTCCTGGGCCCGCTGGTCCTCGGCGGCAGCGTCGTGCTGCTCCCCCGCTGGGACGCCGGCACCGCGCTGCGGCTGATCCGCGACGAGCGGATCACGACCTTCGCCGCCACCACGATCTTCTACGAGCAGATGGCGCGCCTGTCCGAGTTCGCCGACGCCGACCTGTCGTCGCTGACCGTCGCCTTCACCGGCGGCAACCCCGTCACCACCGAGCTGATCGAGGCGTGGTCGGCCAAGGGCGTCGGACTGCGCCAGGCCTACGGACTGACCGAGTCGCTGTCGAACGTCACCTTCCCCACCGTGGAGATGGCGGTCCGCAGCCCCGAGTCCGTCGGCGAGGGCGGCATCCTCACGCGGGTCGCCGTCACCGACCCGCACGGTGCCCCGCTGCCGGCGGGCGAGCCCGGCGAGATCCGGATCTCCGGGCCGGGGGTCGCCGCCGGGTACTGGGACGACGAGACGCGCACCACCGAGACGTTCGGCGACGGGTGGCTGCGGACCGGTGACATCGGCGTCGTCGACGACCACGGTGCGCTGCGGATCGTCGGCCGACTGAAGGACATGATCATCAGTGGCGGGATGAACGTCTACGCGGCCGAGGTCGAGCGCGCGGCGCTCACCCTGCCGGACGTCGTCGAGGTCGCCGTCATCGGCGTCGCCGACGACGAGTTCGGCGAGACCCCCGCGCTCCTCCTGCGGACCGCCGGACCGGTCACCGAGGAGGCGGTGCTGGAGCACTGCCGGGCCCGTCTCGCCTCCTACAAGATGCCCCGCTACGTCGTCCTCGTCGACGACCCGCTGCCGCGGACCCCGAGCATGAAGATCGACAAGGCGGCGATCCGCACCCGGCACACCGACATCCCGGACACCCACCGGCGGCACGGCCGCAAGCCGCTGCCCGCCTGAACCGACCCGGACGACGACGAGGAGGACCGACATGACCGTCGACGAGACCAGTGCCACCGACCGCCGGGACCGCGCGTTCCGCACCATGCTCCGGCACGTCGAGAAGGAGACGACCGACGAGTTCGGCGAGATCGCGCCGTCCGAGGCAGTGGAGTACCGGGACACCGAGCTCGCCGCGCTCGAGCGCGACCGGGTGTTCGGCGAGGTGCCCTTCATCGTCGCGCACGGCTCCGAGATCGCGAAGCCGAACGAGTTCCTCACCCGCAGGCTGCCGCGCAACAACGCGATCGTCATCCGTCAGCGCGACGGCGGCGTGAAGGCCTTCGTCAACGCCTGCCGGCACCGCGGCGCGCAGCTGGTCGAGGAGGAGTCCGGCCGCTGCCGGCTCTTCTCCTGCCCGTACCACCGCTGGTCCTACGACCCCAGCGGCGAGCTGCGCACGGTGACCCTCGACGACACCTTCGGCGACTTCGACCGCTCGAAGCACGGCCTGGTCGAGCTGCCCGTGCAGGAGCGCCACGGCTTCCTCTGGATGATCGACAACGCGAAGCGCGAGATCGACGTCGAGAGCTGGCTCGGGCCCGAGATGGACGCGATCCTGGCCGGCTACACGATCGAGGACCTGGTCAGCGTCACACCGCAGACCTTCGACCGGCCGACCAACTGGAAGATCATGCAGGACGGCTTCCTCGACAACTACCACGTCAAGTACGCCCACCCGAACACCGCCGGGAAGGTCCTGCACACCAACAAGCTGGCGCTGGAGGACTTCGGCAGGCACTTCTGGTTCCTCGCCGCGCGCAAGAGCATCGACCGCTTCATCGGCGACGAGGACCCGGCCGGCGCCGACATCGGCAGGCACACGATCGAGAGCTGCTTCATGGCGCCGAACAGCATGCTGCTCAAGCACGCCACGCACGTCGAGCTGCTGACGTTCCGGCCCTACGGCGCCGACCCGGAGAACTCGGTGATGGAGATGCGGATCATGGCCCCGACCACCGAAGCGCTCGGGATGGATCAGGAGAAGTGGGACACCCTCTGGGCGAAGAACTGGAAGATCATGATCTCGATCATCCACGACGAGGACTTCCCCATCCTGGAGGGATCGCAGGCCGCGATGCGCAGCCAGGACGCCGGGACGATGCTGCTGGGCCGCAACGAGCTGGGGAACCACCTGTTCCGCCGGGAGCTCGACCGGCTGGTCCGCACCGAGCCGGACGCGGGATGACCACGAGCGCACTCGGAGCGGACCTGGTCCGGCTGCGGCGGACGACGGCGCGGTCCGCCGCGGCCCGGGACCTGCTCGACCGGGCCGCCCGGTACGACGCCGAGATGGGCTTCGGGCCGCCCCGGCCGGACCGCGGCGGGTCGTCCGGCGCGACCACCGTGATCGAGATCGACACCTGCCTGCACCGGCACGACGTCGACCACGACGACGCCTACGTGCTCGCCGGGGTGCTGACGATCCGGGACCTCGGGGACGGCACCGGGGCCGCCGACCTGGTCGTCGACCCGCGCCGGCGGGCGATCGGCGTCGCGACCGCGGTCGGTGAGGAGCTCGGGACCCGCGCCGTGGGCGGGGGTGGGTGGGCCGGCACCGGCCTGCACACGCTGCACGCGGTCGCGCACGGCAGCCATCCGGCGGCCGAACGGCTGGCGCGCCGGTCCGGCGTGGCCACGTCAGCCGTGCGGCACCACCTGGTGCTCCCGTCCGACGAGCCCACCCCGGCCGACACCGGGACCCCGACGGCGCCCGACGAGGGCACGGCCGCCGGGGACGCGGTCCGGATCGATGTCGCCGCGGGGACGGCGACGGTGCGCCACGCCTGCGGCGACGGGCCCGCGGAGATCACGGCGGTCGCCGCCGCCCCCGGGACCACTGGACACGAGCGGTCCGCCGCGCTCGGTTCCGTCGTCGCCACCGCCGTCGGGCGGCTGCGTGCGGCGGGTGCGGGCGCGGTCGAGGCGGTCGCCGCCGACGACGACGAGCCGCTCCTGGAGGCCCTGCGCCGACAGCTGTTCGAGCACGACCGCAGCGATCTGGTGTTCCGGATCGACTGATCAGCGGACAGATGACGGACTTCGTCGTTTGTCTCGTACACTGCGGTCGTTCCCCGGCGACGACGCGAGGAGACCGGCCATGCCGCGGTCACGCACGATCAGCGACGAGATCCACGTCGAGGCCTCCCCCGAGGCGCTCTGGCGGCTCGTCGCCGACCCGGCCCGCTACCCGGAGTGGAGCCCGGAGAACACGGGGGCCACGCTCCCGGCCGGCTCCACCCCGGCGGTCGGCGACGCCTTCGTCGGCAGCAACCGCCGCGGGCCGCTGCAGTGGACCACGCGCTGCGTCGTCACCGAGGTCGAGCCCGGGCGCCGCTTCGGGTTCTCGGCCCGCGACTGGGGCCTGCGGTCCCCGTCGCTCCGGATCCGCAACGCGGCCTGGCGGTACCAGCTCGAACCGGACGGCACCGCCACCCGGGTCCGTCTCACGTGGACCGACGAGCGCCCCTGGCCGGACGTCGTCGCCGCCGTCGTGGACCGGATCGTGACCGGCGGCCACACGTTCGCGGAGTTCCAGCGCGACAACATCGGCCGGTCGCTCGCCGGCCTGCGGCGGGTCGCGGAACGGACCGGCTGACGTGGCCGTCGACCTGCTCCGCCGCACCGGCCGCGACCTCGACGACCTGCAACGGCGGCTGGGTGACTGGCTGCGGTCGCACGGTGCCCTCGACGGCGTCCTGGCCGTCGAGCGGGCCCGCCCGGCCGAGGGCGCGGGCACCGCGAACGAGACGGTCCTGGCCGAGTGCCGCACCACCCGGGGCACCCGCGGGATCGTCGTGCGGCTGACGGTCCCGGAGGCGGCCGCCTACCTCGATCCCGACCTGGAGCGGCAGGCGGCGGCGCTGCGGTGGGTCGCCGCGCACACCGCGGTGCCGGTGCCCGCCGTGTACGGCGTCGACCCCACCGGCGAGGTCCTCGGTGCCCCGTTCCTGGTGACCGAGCGGGTGGCCGGGTTCGTCCCGCCCGACTACCCGAACTACAACACCGCGGGTCCGCTGCACGGCCTGCCCGCGGACGCGCGCCGGGCGCTCTGGCAGGACGCGCTCGACCAGATGTGCCGGCTGCACCGGGCCGACGTGTCCACCGTGGACTTCCTGGAACCGGGGCCGGCCCCGCTGGTCCGGTACTGGGAGCGGATGGCGGACTGGGTCGGTGAGCGGGCGCCGCTCGGGCCGCTGGCGGGCGTCCGCGACTGGGTGCGCGCGCACGTCCCGGCCGACGCGCCCGCCGGCCTGTCCTGGGGCGACGCCCGGCTGGGCAACATGCTGTTCGCCGGGACCCGGTGCACCGCGGTGCTGGACTGGGAGATGGTCTCGCTCGGCGGCCCGACGGTCGACCTCGCCTGGTGGCTGATGTTCGACCGCAACCACAGCACCGACGCCGGCGTCGACCGCCTGCCCGGGCTCGGGACGCGCGACGAGACGCTCGACCGCTGGCGGGCAGGCACCGGCCTGCCGGTCGTGGACCTGCGCTGGCACGAGGTGTTCGCCCTGTTCCAGCTCGCGCTGCTGCGGGCCGGGGCGTTCGCCGACCGCGCCCGCGCCGAGCTGCCGGTCCCCGGCGACGACGACCCCCGCAGCGTCCGCAGGCTGCTGGACCGGATCGACTCGCGTCTGGAGGACCCCGCGTGAGCTACACCCCCGAGGACCACCACCGGCACCACCCCGACAGTGATGTGCCGGGCTGGCAGGAGTCCTGGCTGACCTCCTGGTACGACCCGCTCACCCGCTCCGGCGGGTACCACCACGTCGACTTCCAGCCCGCGCGCGGGCGTGCGTGTGTGCAGAGCTGGGTCGCCCGCGGCGGCGAGGTGCTGGAGCGCTACCAGTCGCTCAACGTCCCGATGGACGACTACGACCCCGCGGAGTTCCGGGCCGGCCCGCTGGACGTGAGCACCACGGTCCCGCTGCGCGAGTACACGACCCGCCTGCCGCAGGTGGAGCTGGCCTTCACCGGGTTCACCGAGCCGCTGGCGCCCCGCGGGAACACGATCTCGGACTACCGCTCGCCGGGCACCGGGCACTACGAGGTCTTCGGCCGGGTCGCCGCGACGTTCCCGGACGGCGGCACCGCCACCGCGTTCGCCTTCCACGACCACTCCTGGGGCCCGCGCGACTACGGCGACCTCGCCGCGACCTACCGCTGGGGGCACCTGACCTTCGGGGAGGACCTGTTCGCCGTCGTCTACGCCATGACCAGCGACCGGCGCGGCCGCGGGGACTACGGCTACGTCGTCGACGGCGGGGTGCGGCACGGCGTCGTCCGGGTGGCCAACCGGATCACGACCGCGGAGGACGGGCACACCCCGCTCTCCGCCCGGCTGCAGGTGTGGACCGGCTCCGGGCACGGCTACGAGTTCACCGGCGAGACGGACCTCTCGGGGGTGTCCACCCACGACGGTGGGCACTTCGCCACCGAGACCTACGGGACCTGGCGCTGCGGCGGGCGGCTGGGCAGCGGGCACCTCGCCGTCCGGGAGCGTGCCTCGCCATCGCCGGAGCACCGGGCGTGGCTGTCCGCCCACGAGCACGGCACCGGGTCGTGAGCCCTCAGCGGACCTTCGGGAAGCGCTCGGGCGCGTCGGCGTAGACCGCACGCAGTTCGCGCTTGGCGATCTTCCCGCTCGCCATCCGCGGCAGCGGCCCGTCGTGGGTGATCACGTAGCGGGGCACCTTGTAGTCCGCGAGGCGCTCGTTGCAGTACGCGACCAGGTCGGCCGGGGCGAGGTCCCCGTCGACGTGGACGACCGCGGCCGACGTCTCGCCGAACTTCGCGTCGGGCACCGGGACGACGGCCACCTCGATCACCCCGGGGACCTGGGCGATCACCGTCTCCAGCTCGGCCGGCGAGATCTTCAGGCCGCCGGAGTTGATCATCTCGCCCATCCGGTCGACGTAGGTGAGCAGGCCCCCGGCGTCGAGCGTCCCGAGGTCGCCGGTGTGCAGCCAGCCACCCCGCAGCGCCTGCTTCGTGGCCTCCTCGTTGCGCCAGTAGCCGGGGAACATGCCCGGCCCGCGCATGACGATCTCCCCGACCTCGCCCACGGCGCAGTCCCGCCCGTCGGGGTCGAGGACCCGGATGCGGGTGAAGGGCCCGCCCCAGCCGCACTTGTCGGGATGCCGCAGCGCCCCCTCCGCGGACATCGCGGTGGCGGTGCCGCCGATCTCGGTCTGCCCGTAGAGCTGGCGGAGCGCGACCCCGCGCGGGCGCCACTTCTCCAGCAGCGGCACCGGGACCCGCGCACCGCCGACCCACGCGGTCGTGAGGTGGTCCAGCCGTGCCCGCTCGAACCCGGGCACCCGGGAGATCTGCTCGAAGAGGATCGGCGGGCCGGTGAAGGTGGTGATCCGGGCCTCCTGCAGCACCTCCAGCGCCCGGGGCGGGTCGAAGCCCGGCTGCAGGTACATCGTCCCGCCCTGCACGAGGCTCCGGGAGAGCCCCCACACGACGCCCGCCGCGGTGAACATCGGCAGGACGAGCAGGACGCGCAGGTCGTTGGGCCCGACCCGCTCGCCCAGGGACCACTCGTGCATGATCCCGGCGATCGTGCGGTGGGTGAACACGACGCCCTTCGGCGTGCCCGTCGTGCCGCTGGTGAAGACGATCGAGGTCGGGTCGTCGGGCTCGGCCCCGAACGCCGGGGCCGGGTCGTGCTCCCCACCGCGGGCGCCCGTGACGGCGTCGTCGAGCCCGAGGACGATGAACTCCGGCCCGGAACGCCGCACCTCCTCCAGCACCGGCAGGTGGGCGGCGTCGCCGAACACGACCGCGGGCTCGCACAGCGACACCAGTGCCCCGAGCTCGGCGGCGAGGAAACGCTGGTTGAACCCGCAGACCACGGCCCCGATCTTCCAGGCGGCGACCGCCGCGACACACCACTCGAGGCTGTTGGTGCCCACGATCCCGACCCGGTCGCCCCGCGCCACGCCGTGCCCGCGCAGGACGGCGGCGACGCCGTCGGCCCAGGTGTCGAGCTCGGCGTAGGTCAGGACGTCGCCGTCGAGGTCGACGGCGGGATGGTCCGGGACCGTGCGCACCCACCAGGTCAGGGCGTCGACGACGGTGCCGCTCACGGGATCCTCCAGGGCGTGGTGGGACGGACGGGTCCGGGGCGCCGGCGGACCGGCGCCCCGGGGAGTGTCAGGAGAACAGCGGGGTCATGTCCTCGGTGAGGTTCACGGTCTTCAGCTCGTAGTACGACTCGACGGCCTCCGCACCGGTGTCCCGGCCGACGCCCGAGCACTTCACCCCGCCGAACGGCGCCTCGGTGTTGTAGGTGAAGGAGTTGACGCTGAAGGTGCCCGTCCGGACCCGGCGGGCGACGTCGGCCGCCCGCTGCGGGTCGGCGGTGAACACGGCGCCGTGCAGCCCGTACTCGGAGTCGTTCGCGATCGCGATCGCCTCGTCGACGGTCTCGTAGCGGATGACCGACGCGACCGGGCCGAAGATCTCCTCCTGCGCGATCCGCATCCCGTTCTCGACGCCGGTGAAGACGGTGGGCTGGATGAAGGCGCCCTTCTCCAGCCCGGCCGGCACCCCGCCGCCGGTGGCGACCGAGGCGCCCTCGGCCTTGCCCGCCTCGACGTAGCCGAGCACCCGCTCCTGCTGGCGCTTCGACACCAGCGGGCCCATGGTCGTCGCCGGGTCGAAGGGGTCGCCGACCACGAACGACTCGGCGGTGGCCACGAGGGCGCCGACGACCTCGTCGTAGCGGCCGCTCGGCACCAGCACCCGGCTGTAGGCGGCGCAGACCTGGCCGGTGTTGAAGAACGAGCCGGTCGCGAGGCCGGTCATGGTCGTGGTGAGGTCGGCGTCGTCGAGCACGATCGCCGCGGACTTCCCGCCGAGTTCCAGCTGCAGGCGCTTGAAGCTCCCGCCGCACTCCTGCCCGATCTGGCGGCCGGCCGCCGTCGACCCGGTGAAGCTGACCTTGTCCACACCGGGGTGCGCGACGAGGGCACGCCCGGCGTCGCGGTCGCCGGTGACGTAGTTGAACACCCCGGCCGGGACACCGGCCTCGACCAGCGCCTCGGCGATGTAGTACGCGTCGAGCGGGGTCTCGGGCGCGGGCTTGTAGACCACGCTGCACCCGCTGACCAGCGCCGGCCAGATCTTCGAGACGGCCATGTTGAACGGGCCGTTCCACGGCGCGATCGAGGCGACGACACCGACCGGTTCCTTCACCACGGCCGCCGGCCCGTACATGGTCTGCCGGACCTCGGAGAGCGGGCTGTCGCGTGCCACGTCGAGGAAGTACTTCCCGACGGCCAGTGCGCCCGGGATCTGCATCCCGGCGAAGGCGGTGGGGAGCCCCATCTCCGCGGTCACCAGCCTGCCGATCTCGTCGAGCTTCGGCTCGATCAGGCCGAGCGCGCGCTCGAGCACCTCGGCCCGCTCGGCGACCGGCCGCAGCCGCCACACGCCCTCGTCGAACGAGCGGCGGGCCGCCCGCACGGCGGCGTCGACGTCGTCGGCGTTCGCGTCGGGGGCCTCGCCGATCACCTCGTCGGAGGAGGGCGACACGACGGGGATCCGTACCGACGACGCCGGCTTGCGCCACTCGCCGTCGATCAGCAGTTCGTCACGGACGTTCATGACGTCTTCCTTTCAGCGGTTGAGGTAGCCGGCGTCGACCGGGAAGGTCACGCCGGTGACGTAGCGGGCCTCGTCGGAGGCCAGGTAGACCAGCGCGTTGCTGACGTCGACGGGCTCGATGAGCGGGACCGGCATCGGGTTCTGGTAGTTGGGGCTGCCTGCGATCTCGGGGAACCGCTCGACGAACTCGCCGTAGGCCGCGTTGGCGACCATCGGCGTGTCCACACCCGTGGGATGCACCGTGTTGACCCGGATGGAGTGCTTCGCCAGCTGCGAGGCGTAGAGCCGCATCAGGCCGACGACGCCGTGCTTGGCCGCCGAGTAGGCCGCCTGCCCGGGCAGGGTGTTCAGCCCGATGCTGGACAGGCCCGCCGCGGAGCTGGTGATCAGGATCGACCCGCCACGGTCGCGTTCGATCATCGACGGGAGGCAGACCTCCATGGTCTGCCAGACCCCGGTGAGCAGCGTGTCGATGCCGTCGAACCAGGCCTGTCGCTGCTCGCCCTCGTTGATCACCGGCATGATCCCGGCGTTCGGCAGCACGGTGTCGACGTGTCCGAACTCCCGGACGCCCGCCTCGTGGGCGGCCTCCAGCGCGGCCCGGTCGCGCACGTCGGCGACCCGGGCCACGATCCGTCCGCCCGCGGCCTCGACGAGCGCGACGGTCTCGTCGAGGTCCTCCTTGGTCGCCATCGGGTAGAAGACGGTGGGTATCTGCTCGCAGATGTCCACCGCGACGATGGCGGCGCCCTCCTCGGCGAGCCGGACGGCGTGTGCGCGCCCCTGCCCCCGCGCGGCCCCGGTGATGAAAGCGACCTTGCCCTCGAGCCTGCCCATGGACGGCACCCCTTCGATCGAACGGCCGGGGCCACAGCGGGACCACACCCCCGGCCCCGTCACCGCGAGTGCGCGAAGCCTATTGGCGTTAGGTGAAGCGTGTCCACGACCACGTCGGCGACCTGCGGATGACCGATCCGGTCACGTGCGGAGGCGACGCGACAGCGCGGGGAGCCCGTGCAGGAGACCGCCCCGGTCGGCCCGCCAGACGGCGTGGGTCTCCAGCCGCTCGCGGTCGTCCTCGAAGGGGAGCAGGAGCACCGGCTCCTGGAGGAACACGTTGCGGGTCGCCCCGAACCGGGCACCGCACATCGTGAAGGCCTCGCCCGCCGAGACCATCGGCACCAGCTCGGCGTGCGTGGCCTGCACCGGCAGCCGGCCCGCGACACCGTGCCGGGCGAGCAGGGTGTCCGCCGCGTGCGCGACGAACGGGGCCGACGACGCCTTCAGGGAGGTGTAGGGCAGGTGCGCGAGCTCGGCGAGCCGCAGCGAGTCCCGCCCGTCGAAGCCGATCCCCTGCGCCACGACGACCCGGACCGGCTGGGACTCCACGACGGCCGACGACAGCCGCGGATCGTCGACGCGGCCGTGGACGAAGGCCAGGTCCACCTCGCCCTTGAGCACCGCCCGCACGAGCGGGGCGGTGCTGGCGGGCCGCTGCCGCACGACGAGCCCCGGGCGCTCGGCGCGGACCAGGGCGAGGAACCGGGAGCGGAGGTCCGCCGACACCTCGGGCGCCGTCCCGACGGTGACGACCGTCCCCCGCGACGCCACCGGGGGGAGCAGCCCGGGGAGGGCGTCCAGGCGCTCGACGATCCCGCGCGCCTCGTCGACGAGCGCCCGGCCGGCGTCGGTCAGCGTGACGCGGTGGTAGTCGCGGACGAACAGCCGCACACCGAGCTCGCCCTCCAGGTCCCGCACCCGCCTGCTGAGCGGGGAGGTGGCCATGCCGAGCCGCTCGGCCGCACGGGAGAAGCTCGCCTCCTCGGCCACGGCCACGAAGTACCGGAGATGTCGGACCTCCACAGCCGGAGCATCGCCTCGGGGCGACCCGTTTGTCCACCGTTCCCGCGGGCCAACCTATACATGTTAGGTTGCGGCGGCACCGGCGAGCGAGGGAGTGGCGCAGCAGAGATGGATCTCCAGTGGTCAGCGGCCGATCTCGCCTTCCGGGACGAGGTCCGCGCGTTCCTCGACGAGAAACTCACCCCGGACCTGCGCCGGGCCGGCCGGCTGATGACGAGCGTGTACGCCGACCACGAGGCGAGCATGCGGTGGCAGGCGGTCCTCCACGAGCGCGGCTGGGCCGCCCCGGCATGGCCGGTGGAGCACGGCGGCTGCGACTGGTCCCTGACCCAGCACTACATCTTCTCCCGCGAGTCGGTCCTCGCCGGAGCGCCGCCGTTGTCGCCGATGGGGATCTCGCAGGTCGCCCACGTGATCGTCGAGTTCGGGACGCCCGAGCAGCAGGCGTACTTCCTCCCCCGGATCCTGAGCGGCGAGATCTTCTTCTGCCAGGGGTACTCCGAGCCGGAGGCGGGCTCCGACCTCGCCTCGCTGTCGATGTCCGCCGTCGTCGACGGCGACGATCTCGTCTGCACCGGCAGCAAGATCTGGACCACCCACGCCCACGAGGCGAACTGGATGTTCTGCCTGGTCCGGACGAGCCGGACCGGGAAGAAGCAGCAGGGCATCACGTTCCTCCTGATCGACATGACCTCGCCGGGCATCGAGGTCCGGCCGCTGGTCATGACCTCCGGGGAGCAGATCCAGAACTAGGAGTTCTTCGACGGGGTGCGGGTGCCGCTGTCGAACGTGATCGGCTCGGTCGACGACGGCTGGACCGTCGCGAAGTACCTGCTCGAGTTCGAGCGGGGCGGCGCGGCGGTCGCGCCCGGGCTGCAGGTGACGGCCGGGGAGGTGGCGCGCGCCGCGAGCGGTCAGCCGGGCCCGGACGGGCGCCCGCTGATCGACTCACCGGACTTCGCGGCGAAGCTGGCCGACGCCCGCATCCGTATCGACGTCTTCGAGATCCTGGAGTTCCGGGTCCTCTCGACGGCGGCCGAGGGCGGCAACCCGGGGACGGCGTCGTCGATGCTGAAGATCCTCGGCACCGAGCTCAGCCAGACCCTGACCGAGCTGCTGCTGGAGGCCGCCGGCCCGCGCGGGCGCGCCTACCAGCCGCACGCGACCCGGCCCGGCGGCCCGGTCGCGGGCTTCGTCCCACCGGCGGACGGCTACCTCAGCGGCGAGGAGTGGCAGGCCGTCGCGCCGCTGCGCTACCTCAACGACCGGGCCGGGACGATCTACGCGGGCAGCAACGAGATCCAGCGCAACATCATCGCGAAGGCGGCTTTGGGGCTCTAGATGGACTTCCAGTTGACCTCGGAGCAGGAGCAGCTCCGCGACACGCTCGCCGGGTTCCTCGCGGCCCGTTACGACCTCGCGCGCAGCCGCGAGATCGCCGGGTCGGACGCCGGGTGGCAGCCCGCGATCTGGCAGGCGTTCGCCGACGACCTGGGGATCCTCGGCGCAGCACTGCCGGAGGACGCCGGCGGCTCGGGCGGCGGCCCGGTCGAGGTCATGGTCGTCGCGGAGCAGCTCGGCCGCGCGCTCGTCGTCGAGCCCTATGTGGACACGGTCGTGCTCGGTGGCGGCGTGTTCGGCCGCGCGGGCGCGAGCGACGTGCTGAAGGGTGTCGCCGCCGGCTCGGTCCGCATCGCACCGGCGCTGGCCGAGCCGGGATCGGGGCACACCGCGCACGACGTGTCGCTCACGGCCCGCCGCTCGGGCGGGGACTGGGTGCTGAGCGGCACGAAGGTCGTCGCACCCGGGGTGCCGCAGGCCACCCACCTGCTCGTCAGCGCCCGCACCTCGGGCGGGCGGCGCGGGCTCGACGGGATCTCGCTGTTCGCCGTGCCGGTCGACGTCGACGACCCGCCGGCCGGGCTGCGGATCGACCCGTTCCGGACCGTCGACGACCGGCACGCCGCGGACCTCGTGTTCGACGACGTCCGGCTGCCCGCCACCGCACTGCTCGGTGCGGAGGACCGGGGCTGGGACCTGCTCGCGCCCGCCCTCGACGAGGCGGTCGCCGCGGTGTGCGCCGAGGCGGTCGGATGCCTGCGGACGGTGCTCGCCGACACCGTCGCCTATGCGCGGGAGCGCCGGCAGTTCGGGCAGCCGATCGGGTCGTTCCAGGCGCTGCAGCACCGGATGGTCGACATGCACATGGAGGTGGAGCAGGCGGTCTCGGCCACCTACCTGGCGACGCTGCGGCTGGGTTCGGAGCCGGCCGAGCGGGCGCGGGCCGTGTCCGCCGCCAAGGTGACGGTGGGCCGCGCGGCCCGGTTCGTGGGGCAGAGCGCGGTGCAGCTGCACGGCGGTATGGGGATGACCCAGGAGCTCGCGGTCGGGCACTACTTCAAGCGGCTCACCGCGATCGAGTACGAGTTCGGCTCCGCCGACCAGCACCGGGCCCGCTACGCGCGCCTGTCCCGCGGCTGATCCGACCGCCGCCGGCCGGCTCCGCGGAGCCGGAACCCCGCGGCGAGCAGGACGACCGCCAGGACCGGCAGGCCCTGCCGGAACACCGAGTCGTCGAGCCCGAGGACGGACCGCACGAGGAACGTCGACACCGCCGCGAGGAACACCCCCGCGGCGGCGGTGACCAGCTGGTCCTCGGTGCGCCCCCGGAGCAGCAGCACCGCGACGACCGCGGCGACGCTGACGGTGCAGGCGTCGAGCAGGACGAGTACGTCGGAGAGCGCGGCCGCCTCCCGGTCGGGCGGGGTCATCGCAGTGCGACGAGCAGGTCGCCGCCCTCGACCTGCGCCACGGCGCCGATCGCGAGCCGGAACACGGTTCCGGCGCGCTGGGTGGTGATCGAGGCCTCCATCTTCATCGCCTCGATCGTGGCCACGGTCTGGCCGGCGTCGACGGTGTCGCCCTCGGCGACCTGCAGGGTGACGACGCCGGCGAACGGGGCGGCGACGTGGCCGTCGTCGCCCTTGTCGGCCTTCTCCGCGGCCTTGACCTCGGTCGCGACCGACGCGTCGCGGACCGACACCGGCCGCAGCTGCCCGTTCAGCGTCGTGAGCAGCGTCCGGAAGCCGCGCTCGTCCGGTTCGGACACCGCCCCGAGCTCGATCAGCAGGGTGACGCCGGGCTCCAGCTCGACGGTGTGCTCCAGACCTGGTTCGAGCCCGTAGAGGTAGTCCTTCGTGGACAGCACGGAGGTGTCGCCGTACTGCTCGCGGTGGGTGCCGAACTCGCGGGTCGGACCGGGGAACAGCAGCCGGTTCAGGGTGCGCCGGGGGTCGATGGCGAGGTCCTTGCGGTCGCCCTCGGTGAGGTCGACGCGGCCGTGACCGGGGCGCCGCCCGTCGAGGGCGCGGGTGCGCAGCGGCTCGGGCCATCCGGCGGGCGGGGTGCCGAGCTCGCCGCGGAGCAGGCCGACGACGGAGTCGGGGACGTCGAAGCGGGCGGGGTCGGCCTCGAAGTCGGCGGGGTCGACGCCGGCGCCGACGAGGTGCAGGGCGAGGTCGCCCACGACCTTCGACGACGGCGTCACCTTCACCAGCCGCCCCAGCATCCGGTCCGCCGCCGCGTAACAGTCCTCGATCAGCTCGAACCGGTCCCCCAGGCCGAGCGCGATGGCCTGCTGGCGCAGGTTCGACAACTGCCCGCCGGGGATCTCGTGGTGGTAGACGCGGCCCGTGGGTGACGCGAGCCCGGACTCGAACGGCGCGTAGACCTTGCGGACCGCCTCCCAGTAGGGCTCCATGTCACCGACGGCGGCCAGCGACAGCCCGGTAGCTCGCCCGGTGTGGTCGGTGGCGGCGACCAGTGCCGACAGCGACGGCTGGCTCGTCGTGCCGGCCATCGAGGCGACCGCCCCGTCGACGGCGTCCACGCCGGCGTCGATCGCCGCGACCAGCGTCGCGAGCTGGCCGCCCGCGGTGTCGTGGGTGTGCAGGTGCACCGGCAGATCGAAGCGGTCCCGCAGCGCGCCGACCAGGGTCCGCGCTGCGGGCGGGCGCAGCAGCCCGGCCATGTCCTTGATCGCCAGCACGTGCGCACCGGCGTCGACGATCTGCTCGGCGAGGCGCAGGTAGTAGTCGAGGGTGTAGAGCTTCTCGCCGGGATCGGACAGATCCGCGGTGTAGCAGAGCGCGACCTCGGCCAGCGCGGTGCCGGTGTTGCGGACGGCGTCGATGGCCGGACGCATCCGGGAGACGTCGTTGAGCGCATCGAAGATCCGGAAGATGTCCATCCCGGTCGCCGCGGCCTCGGCGACGAAGGCGTCGGTCACCTCCACCGGGTACGGCGTGTACCCGACGGTGTTCCGCCCCCGCAGCAGCATCTGTGTGCAGATGTTCGGCGCCGCCGCCTTGATCGCGGCGAGCCGCTCCCACGGGTCCTCGGCCAGGAACCGCAGTGCCACGTCGTACGTCGCTCCACCCCAGCACTCGAGGGAGAGCAGCTCGGGCATCGTGCGGGCGACGTACGGCGCGACCGCGACGAGGTCGCGGGTACGCACCCGGGTGGCCAGCAGCGACTGGTGTGCGTCCCGGAACGTGGTGTCGGTGACCGCCACCGCGGACTGCCCCCGCAGCCGGGCCGCGAACCCCTCCGGACCCAGCTCCCGCAACAGCTGCGCCGACCCGTCCGCCACCGGCGCGTCGAGGTCGACCCCGATCGGGAGCTTGTCGACCGGCTCCACCACCTGCGGCCGGGGCCCGTGCGGCCGGTTCACCGCCGTCTCGGCCAGGTAGGACAGCACCCGCGATCCCCGGTCCGCCGACGGTCGTGCGCGCAGCAGCTGCGGCCGTTCGGTGATGAACGAGGTCGTCACCGCTCCGGCGGCGAAGTCCGGGTCGTCGAGCACGGCGGCGAGGAAGCCGAGGTTGGTGGACACCCCGCGGATCCGGAACTCGGCGATCGCCCGCCGGGCGCGCCGCACGGCGCTGTCGAAGTCCTGACCGTGGCAGCTGAGCTTGACCAGCATGGAGTCGAAGTGCGCCGACACCTCGGCTCCGGTGTGGACGGTGCCGCCGTCGAGCCGGACCCCGGGACCGCCGGGCGTGCGGTAGGCGCTGATCGTGCCGACGTCGGGCCGGAACCCGTTCGCCGGGTCCTCGGTGGTGATCCGGCACTGCAGGGCGGCACCGGTCAGCGTCACCCGGTCCTGGGTCAGGTTCAGCTCCGGCAGCGTCGCGCCGGCGGCGATGCGCAGCTGGGCGATCACCAGGTCCCGGTCGGTGACCTGCTCGGTCACCGTGTGCTCGACCTGGATCCGCGGGTTCATCTCGATGAAGTGGTGCCGCCCGTGCTCGTCGAGCAGGAACTCCACCGTGCCCGCGTTCACGTAGCCGATCTCCCGGGCGAAGCGCACCGCGTCCGCGCAGATCGCGTCCCGGACCCGCGGGGCGAGGTTCGGCGCCGGGGCGATCTCGACGACCTTCTGGTGACGCCGCTGCACCGAGCAGTCCCGCTCGAACAGGTGCACCACGTTGCCCTCGGCGTCGGCGAGGATCTGCACCTCGATGTGCCGCGGGTCCACCACCGCCTGCTCCAGGAACACCGTGCCGTCACCGAACGCCGACTCGGCCTCGCGGCTCGCCGCCTCGATCGCCTCGCGCAGCGCGCCGGGCTCGGCGACCTGGCGCATCCCGCGCCCGCCGCCACCGGCGACGGCCTTGACGAACACCGGGAACTCCATCACCTCCGCGGCGGCGACGAGGGCGTCCACATCGGTCGTCGGCTCCGAGGAGGCCAGCACCGGCACCCCGGCGGCCTTCGCCGCCGCCACCGCCCGGGACTTGTTGCCGGTCAGGTGCAGCACCTCGGTCGGCGGCCCGACGAAGGTGATCCCCTCCTCGCGGCAGGCGCGGGCCAGGTCCGGGTTCTCGGACATGAAGCCGTAGCCGGGGTACACGGCGTCCGCGCCGGCCTTCGTCGCGGCGCGCACGACCTCGTCCACCGACAGGTACGCGCGCACCGGATGACCGGGCTCGCCGATCCGGTAGGACTCGTCCGCCTTGGCCCGGTGCAGCGAGTTGCGGTCCTCGTGGGGGAACACCGCCACCGTCGACACGCCCAGCTCGAACGCGGCCCGGAACGCCCGGATGGCGATCTCGCCCCGGTTGGCCACCAGTACCTTGCGGAACATCTGTCTCCTCGTGGGTCCACCCGCGCGCGACGGGCCGGCGATACGGCTCAGGTCAGGAAGGGTTCGGGCGCCCGGCGCCGGGCGCGGATCACCAGCCCGGCCAGCGCCGCGACCACCGCGGCCAGGACGATCGTGCCGAGGTTCAGCCCGACCCCGTAGACGATCACGAAGGCGAGGCCGCCACCGACCAGGCAGTAGTAGGTCATCGGGATGATCGTCATCCGGATGACGTCGCCCTCGCGGCCGAGCAGCCCCACGGTCGCCGACGCGGCGACGACGTTGTGGACAGTGATCATGTTGCCGGCCGCGCCGCCGACGGCCTGGGCCGCGACGATCGTCTCCGGCGTGACGCCGATGTTGGTCGCGGTGGCGAACTGGAACAGCGAGAACGTCATGTTCGAGATCGTGTTCGAGCCGGCGACGAAGGCGCCCAGTGCTCCGATCCACGGCGCGAGGACGGGCCACGAGCCGCCCGCGACGGCGGCCGCGCCCTCGGCGAGGGTCATCGGCATGCTGGCCAGGCCGGTCGAGTTCAGGTCCGGACCGGAGTTGATCAGGATCCGGACCATGGGCACCGCGAACAGCAGCGCCGCGGCGGTGCCCGCCAGCTGGCGTCCGGCGACGGCCCACGCCTGCCCGATCTGCCTGCGGTTCATCCGGTGCAGCCCGTAGGTGATCAGGCAGGCGACCAGGAACACGGCACCCGGCGAGTAGAGGATCTCGACGGACTCCGAGATCCCGGTCCCGAAGATGTCGGACAGCCCGATCTCGACGGACTGGATCGCCTCCTTGAGCGGCGTCACCGTCCGGCTCAGCACCAGCAGCACGGCGACGATCGCGTACGGCGACCAGGCCGTCCAGATGCCGATCCGGCCGGCGGCGACGGAGGTGTCGGGCTCGATGTCGCCCATCCAGCGGTCGAGCCAGCCGGCCCGCGGGGGGAAGTCCCAGGTCTGCTTCGGCATGAGGAAGCCGCGGCTCGAGGTGAACATGACGATCGCGAGACCGATCAGCCCGCCCAGCAGGGACGGGAACTCGGGTCCGAGCAGGACCGCCAGCAACAGGTAGGGGACGATCATGGCGACGGCCGCGTACAACGCGAACGGCGCGATCGCGAGGCCCTCGGCCATGCTGCGGTTCGCCCCGAAGAACCGGGTGAGCAGGCAGACCATGAACAGCGGGATGAGGGTGCCCGCGACGGCGTGGATCAGTGCGATCTGGATCCCGATGTCGGACAGGTAGCCGAGGTGGTCGACGCCGAACCCGGCGGCGCGGCCCGCGACCGCCGGATCACCGGCGAGGCCCTGGTTGACCCCGGTGAGGATCGGCAGCCCGACCGCGCCGAAGCTGACCGGCGTCGACTGGATGGTCATGCCGACCAGGACCGCGCCGAGCGCCGGGAACCCGAGGGCGAGCAGGAGCGGCGCCACGATCGCGGCGGGTGTGCCGAAACCCGACGCACCCTCGATGAAGGATCCGAACAACCAGCCGATGATGATCGCCTGGACCCGGCGGTCCGGGCTGATGCTGGTGAACCCGGCCCGGATCGTGGCCAGGGCGCCGCTCTGGGAGAGCGTCTGCAGCAGGAGCAGTGCGCCGAACACGATGAACAGCGCGCCGAGGGCGATGACGATCCCCTCGACCGCCGACGCCGCGACCACCGGCAGACCCATTCCCCATACGAGGGAGCCGATCAGCGCGGCGGCCACGAAGCCGAGCGGCATCGCGTACTTCGCCGGCCAACGCAGGCCGACCAGGAAAATGGCGACGATGACGACAGGGGCCAGTGCGAGAACACTCAGCAGTCCCAGGTCTTCCACGATGAAGCCTCTCAGTGCCTACGGTTGACGACGATGACGACGGCGGTGCGTCCGCCCTCCGGCCGGGGCAGGTCGAGCGGGCACGCCTCCGGAGCCCTGCCGACCGGATCGGCAGGGCCGGCGCGCCACGGTTCGATGCACTCGGCGGTCGGCGGGAGGTCCGCCGGTGGTCCGTCGGCGCGGTCACCCGGTGCGGGCGGTCGCGACTCCGCGGGGCACCGGGGCTCCGCGCCCCACTAGTCACAACTCCTTCACCACGCGGTACGCGGCGGGGCGGGAGCGCCGCCGGCCACGCGGTCGCGTCGACTCGGTGATGATCCAGAAGCCTGGATCCAGGATGTGAGGACGGTAACCACGGCCCCCGGGGCTGTCAACACAGCGTGGCCCCGGCAGCTACCGGCGGGCAGGCCTCCGGGCGGGCTCAGCCCGCTGCGTCCCCCGAGGTCGCGGGCGGGATCAGCCGGTCCCCCGCGAGCCGCGCGGTCTCCGCGATGTGCTCGGCGACGATCGCGATCCGTTCGGTGTTCAGCAGCCGGTTGGGCGTGATCACCCAGAACGTCCGCCGCGCCGACACCTGGTCGTGCAGGACGGGCCGCAACCGATCGTCACCGTGGGCGAGGAAGCAGGGCACGAGCCCCAGCCCGACGCCTCCCGCCGCGGCCTCGACCTGCGCGAACAGGTTGGTCGTACGGAAGACCACGTTCGCCTGGGCGGCGATGTCCTCCGCGCTCTGGAGCTCGGGGAGGTCGAGGAGGGACGCGACGAACCAGACGAGGTCGTGGTCGGCGAGGTCCCGCGGTTGCCGGATCCGCGATCGCGCGGCGAGGTAGGCCGGACTGCCGTACAGACGCAGGTCGTAGTCGCAGAGATGCTCGATCCGGAAACCCGGCCGTTCCGGCCGGTGGATCGTGACGGCGAGATCGAACTCGCCGACCCCGTAGTCGAGCAGATGACTCTTCGTGACCAGCTCGACCTGGATCCCGGGATGGGCGCGGCGGAGCCGGCTGAGCCCCGGCGCGATCACCGCACCACCGAAGCCGTCGGTCGCGACGATCCGCACGGTGCCGCGGGGGCTGTGCCCGTCGTCGGTCACCGCTCCCCGGGCGGCGTCGGCCTCGGCCTCGATCCGCTGCGCGTACGGCAGGAGCCGGCGGCCCGCGGCGGTGGGCGTCCACCCGCGCGGGGTCTTGTCGAACAGGCGCTGGCCGAGCGCCCGCTCCAGTGCGGAGATGCGACGCCGGATCGTCGTGTGCTCGACCCCCATCCGCTCCGCCGCGACGGTGAGCCGGCCGTACCGGGTCAGCTCCAGGAAGTAGCGGAGGTCGTCGAGGTTCACGTGTGCATTCTTGCACAGCCATCGTGCTCAGGTTCGTCTTGAGTGTGCATCTGTGCCTGGTCATAGTGAGCCCGAACTCGACACGAACGGAGCGTGACAATGAGCGTCATCGGATTCGTCGGCCTGGGCAACATGGGTGGCCCCATGGCGGCGAACCTGGTCAAGGCCGGGTACGACGTGCAGGGATTCGACCTCGGCGAGGAGGCGAAGGCCGCGGCCGCCCGCGCCGGCGTGACCGTCGTCTCCTCGGCCGACGAGGCCGCCGAGGGCGCCGACACGCTGGTGACGATGCTGCCGAAGGGCGACCACGTCCGCAGCGTCCTGCTGGGCGACGGCGGGCCGCTGACCCGGCTCAAGCCCGGCGGACTCGTGATCGACGCGTCCTCGATCGACGTCGCCACCAGCCGCGACGTGCACGCCGCGGCCACCGAGCTGGGCCTGCAGGTCCTGGACGCCCCGGTCTCCGGCGGCGTCGCGGGCGCCACCGGCGGCACGCTCACCTTCATGATCGGCGGCTCCGCCGACGCGCTCGCCGCGGCGGGCCCGGTCCTCGACGCGATGGGCTCGAAGTTCTTCCACGTCGGCGACGCCGGCGCCGGGCAGGCGGTCAAGGCCTGCAACCAGATGGTCGTCGGCGCCAGCCTCGTCGCCGTCGCCGAGGCGTTCGTGCTCGCCGAGCAGCTCGGCGTCTCCAACCAGAACCTGTTCGACGTCCTCAGCACCTCCTCGGGCAACTGCTGGGCGCTGCACAACTTCACCCCGCGCCCCGGCCTGGTCGAGGGCTCGGCCGCCGACAACGGCTACGCCCCGAAGTTCGCCGCCGGGCTGCTGGCCAAGGACCTCGGCCTCGCCGCCGCGGCCGCCGCGGACACCGGCGTCGAGCTCGTCGTCGGGCGCGGGGCGCTCGACCAGGTCGGGAAGTTCGCCGAGACCGACGGCGGCCTGGACTCCTCCGCGGTGATCCGGGCCGTCGAGGTCCGGTCCTGAGCAGCCCGCACGCACACGGAAAGGCACACCCCATGAGCACCACCCCCGAGTTCCGCAACTTCATCGACGGCGGCTGGGTCGCCGCCCGCAACGACGAGTGGATCGACGTCGTCAGCCCGCGCAACCGCCAGGTGATCGCCCGCGTGCCGCGCGGCGGCGAGAAGGACGTCGCCGACGCCGTCGAGGCCGCGGGCCGGGCGTTCCCGGGCTGGCGCGACACCGCGCCGCGGGCGCGCGGCCGGCTGCTGCAGCAGATCGCCGACGCGATCGAGCCGCACATCGAGCGGATCGGCCGCCAGATCGCCGACGAGAACGGCAACGCGCTGCGCACCCAGGCCCGCGGCGAGGTCCAGTACGCCGTCGACGTCTTCCGCTACTTCGGCTCGGTCGCGAGCGAGACCAAGGGCGAGACGATCCCGCTCAACGCGCACGTCCTCGACTACTCCCGCCGTGAGCCGATCGGCGTCGTCGGCGCGATCGTCCCGTGGAACGCGCCGGTCCAGCTGGCCTCGATGAAGATCGCCGCGGCGCTCGCCGCCGGCAACTCGCTGGTCCTCAAGGCCGCCGAGGACGCCCCGCTCGCCGTCCTGGAGATCGTGAAGATCTGCGCCGACTTCCTCCCGGCAGGCGTGCTGAACTGCGTCGTCGGCTACGGCACCGAGGCCGGCGAGGCCCTGATCACCCACCCGGCCGTGCGGAAGCTGTCCTTCACCGGGTCCACCGCCGTCGGCAAGCGGGTCATGGCGGCCGCCGCCGAGCGGATCGTTCCCGTCTCGCTCGAGCTCGGCGGCAAGAACCCGCAGATCGTCTTCCCGGACGCCGACGAGGACTGGGTCGTCCAGGGCGTCGTCACCGGCATGCGCTTCGTGCGCCAGGGGCAGTCCTGCACCGCCGGATCGCGGCTGTTCGTGCACCGCTCGATCGTCGACTCGTTCGTCGAGAAGGTCACCGCGCACCTGTCGAAGCTGAAGGTCGGCGACCCGCTCGACGAGGCGACCGACATGGGCGCCGTGGTGAACCAGAAGCAGTACGACCGGGTCTGCAGCTTCATCGACGAGGGCCTGCAGCGCGGGGAGGCCCGGGTCGCGATCGGCGGGCGTCCGCCGTCGGAGGGCCCGCTGTCGGAGGGCTACTACATCGAGCCCACCGTGTTCGTCGGGATCGAGAACGACTGGCGGATCGCCCAGGAGGAGATCTTCGGGCCGGTGCTGTGCGTGATCCCGTGGGACGACGAGGAGGAGGTCGTCCGCATGGCCAACGACACCCACTACGGGCTGTCCGCGTTCGTCTGGACCCACGACCTCGGGAAGGCGCTGCGCACCGCGCACGCGATCGACGCCGGCTGGGTGCAGGTCAACCAGGGCGGCGGCCAGGTGCTCGGGCAGTCCTACGGTGGCTACAAGCAGAGCGGCATCGGCCGCGAGTTCTCGCTCGAGGGCATGCTGGAGAGCTTCACCGAGCGCAAGCACGTCTCCGTCGACACCTCCCACTGAGGCGCGCCATGACCGACGAGACCTTCACCGGCGAGCTCGGCCGGGTCCTGCGTGAGGACCCGCCCGCCGAGCTCGTCGTCGACCGGGTCGCCGTGCAGGACGTCGACGACGTCGCCGTGGTGACGCTGTCGAAGCCCGAGGCCCGCAACGCACTGTCGCTCGCCGCCTGGCAGCGGCTGCGCACCGTGTTCACCGAGCTCGGCGGGCGGGACGGCCTGCGGGCCGTGGTCGTCCGCGGGGCCGGCCCGGACGCACTCGCGGCCGGCGCCGACATCAAGGAGTTCCCGCAGACCCGCCTCGGTGCGGCCGCGGCGACCGGCTACAACGAGTCGATCGCCCGGGCGCTGCGGGCGGTGTCCGCGGTGCCGGTGCCGGTGATCGCGTCCATCCACGGGCTCGCGGTCGGCGGCGGCTGCGAGCTCGCCGCCGCGTGCGACGTCCGGATCGCCTCGACGGCGGCCCGGTTCGGCATCCCCATCGGCAAGCTGGGGGTCACCCTCGGCTACACCGAGACCTCCGCGGTGGCCCGGGTGATCGGCCCGGCCGAGCTGAAGTACCTGCTGTTCAGCGGGGACATCGTCGGTGCGGCCGACGCCCACCGGATCGGGCTCGTGCAGCGGCTCGTCGAGCCGGGCGAGCTGGTCGACACCGTCACCGGCCTGGTCGGACGGATCCGGACCCAGGCCCCGGTCACGATCAGCGCCGCCAAGCTCGTGACGGACATGGCGGGGCGTCCGCTCACCGACGCCGACGCCGACCTGCTGTCGCGGCTGCACGTCGAGGCCTACGACGGGCCGGACCTCCGCGAGGGGGTCGCGGCCTTCGGCGAGCGCCGGGCACCGGTGTTCGGCCGGAAGGGAGAGGACTGACATGGGAGCACTGGACGGGGTCCGCGTCGTCGACCTCACCCGGTACCTGTCGGGACCGACGCTGACGATGCTCCTCGCCGACCTCGGCGCGGACGTCGTGAAGGTCGAGACGCTGCCGAACGGGGACGCCGCCCGCCAGTCGGGACCGTTCACCGGCGGCGAGAGCGTCTACTACATGGCCTCGAACCGCAACAAGCGCAGCGTCGCCCTCGACCTGCGCAGCGAGGCGGGCGCCGAGGCGCTGCGCAGGCTCATCGCCGAGGCCGACGTGTTCGTGGAGAACTTCAAGCCGGGCACCGTGGAGAAGATGGGCGTCGGGGCGGCGGCGATGCGGGAACTGAACCCGCGTCTGGTCTACGTCTCGCTCAGCGGGTTCGGGCAGCGCCCGCCCGGGTCCGAGCTGGCCGGTTTCGACCAGACCGCGCAGGCCATGTCGGGGCTCATGAGCGTGACCGGCACCCCGGAGACCGGCCCGCTGCGGGTCGGAATCGCGGTGGCCGACTCCGCGACCGGCGTGTTCGGCGCGGTCGGCGTGCTGTCCGCGCTCTACGAGCGCGAACGCACCGGGCAGGGCACCGTGGTCGAGGGATCGCTCATGCAGTCGATGCTGACGCTGCTGTCCTACCAGGCCCAGAAGTACCTGAGCCTCGGCGTCACCCCCGGCCAGGACGGCAACGACCACCCGATCATGTTCCCGCAGGGCACTTTCAGGACCGGTGACTCGGCGATGACGCTGGCCTGCGGGAACGAGAAGATGTGGCAGCGGCTCTGCTCCGCACTCGGGAAGCAGGAGTGGGAGCAGGATCCCCGCTTCGCCAGCAACGCCGACCGGATGGCGAACCGGGCCGAGCTGCGCACGCTGATCGAGGAGGTCCTCTCGGCGAAGACCACCGAGGAGTGGCTCGACTCGGTCGGGGCGGCCGGGGTCCCGTGCGGCCCGGTCCTCACCATCCCCGAGGCGCTCGAGCACCCGATCACCGCGGGCCTCGACATGGTGGCCGACGTCGACCACTCGGCGCTGGGCGCGATGCGGGTCCTCGGGCAGTCGGTGAACGTGGGCGCCGCCGATCCGGACTGGCTGCGCAGGCCGGCCCCGATGCTCGGCGAGCACACCGAGGAGGTCCTCACCGCGGCCGGCTACTCGGCCGACGAGATCGACCTCATGGTCGTCGGCGGACACGCGGCGCAGTGGCGGCGCAGCGGGAGCTGACCACGACGACGGCGGGCCCGGGACACCGTCCCGGGCCCGCCGTCGTCGGAGCTCACGCCTCGATGGTGCCGGCGAGCGAGGTCACCAGCTTCTCGGCCGCGTTCCCGAGGTGCTGCCGGACCGCGGCCTCAGCGGCGTCGGCGTCGCGGGCCTGCAGGGCACGGGCGATCTCGGCGTGCTCCTGCCACGCGCTGTCGAACACGGTCGTGGTGTGCAGGACACTCACCATCGCCCGCTCCACGATCGACCACACCGGCACGATCGCCCGCTGGTAGTGCTCGTTCCGGGACGCGGACAGGATCGCCATGTGGAACTCGCGGTCGGCGGCGAGCAGCTTCTCCGCGTCGTAGGACGCGAACGCCTCGCCGTGGGTGTCCACGATCGTCCGGATCCGGCGCAGGTCCCGGTCCGAGCCGTGCTCGGCGGCGTTGCGGACCGCGCGCGACTCCAGCGCGAGGCGTACCTCGTACACCTGCCGCACGTCGGTCTCGGTCAGCGGGCGGACCGCCACTCCCCCGCCGGGCAGCGACTCGAGCAGGCCCTCGGCGACGAGGTCGGGGATCGCCGCGCGGATGGGCATCCGGCTCACGCCGAGCTGGCGGGCGACCTGGACCTGGTTCAGCTTCCCCTCGGGGATCTCGGCGAGCGCGATCGCCAGCCGGAGCCGGTCCCGCACCGTCCGCACGAGCGTCGTCGTGTCGCGTGGTGGCAGCTGCTCCAGCGCCGACCCCCGCGACGGCGGGTTCCCGGCCGGGTCGGCATCGTCGGTTGTGCTCGCCATGGACGCACGCACCTTTCGTCGTCTTCGCGGCCAATCTAGCAGCAGCGAGGTTCCTGGATCCCCGAGCCACATCGGCCCGGACACGCGGCCGCCCCCGTCCCGGCTCGTGGCCGGACGGGGGCGGGAGGCCACGTCGCCGGCCGATCGGACCGGCGGAGACGGCGGGTGCGGATCAGGCGGTCTCGGTGATCTTCCGGTCGACCCACGGCATCATGTCGCGCAGCCGGGCACCGACCTGCTCGATGCCGTGCTCCTTGCCCTCGGCGCGCAGGCGCAGGAAGTTCGGGCGGCCGTTGTCGTCCTCCGCGATCCACTCCTTCGCGAAGGTGCCGTCCTGGATCTCGGTGAGGATCCGGCGCATCTCGCGACGGGTGTCGTCGTTCACGATCCGCGGGCCGCGGGTCAGGTCGCCGTACTCGGCGGTGTCGCTGCAGGAGTAGCGCTGACGCGCGATGCCGCCCTCGTAGACGAGGTCGACGATCAGCTTCATCTCGTGCAGGACCTCGAAGTAGGCGATCTCGGGCTGGTAGCCGGCCTCGACGAGGGTGTCGAACCCGGCCTGGATCAGCGCCGAGGCGCCGCCGCACAGCACGGCCTGCTCACCGAACAGGTCGGTCTCGGTCTCCTCGGCGACGGTCGTCTCGATGACCCCGGCCCGGGTGGCGCCGAGCGCCTTCGCGTAGGCGAGCGCGAGCTGCTTCGCGGAGCCGCTGCCGTCCTGCTCGACCGCGACCAGCGCGGGGACCCCGTGCCCGTCGGCGAACTGGCGCCGGACCAGGTGGCCGGGCCCCTTCGGCGCGACCAGCGCGACGTCGACGCCCTCGGGGGCGGCGATGTAGCCGTACCGGACGTTGAACCCGTGGCTGAAGATCAGCATGTTGCCGGGCGCGAGGTTCGGGGCGATCTCGTCCGCGTACAGCGTGCGCTGGACGGTGTCCGGCGCCTGGATCGAGACCACGTCGGCCTCGGCGGCGGCCGCGGCCGGGGTGACGACCCGCAGGCCCTCCTCCTCGGCCTTGGCCCGCGACCTCGACCCCTCGGGCAGGCCGACGCGGACGTCGACGCCGGAGTCCCGCAGGCAGAGCGCGTGGGCGTGGCCCTGGCTGCCGTACCCGATGACGGCGACCTTCCGGCCCTGGAGCAGCCCCAGGTCGGCGTCGGCGTCGTAGTGGACGGTGGCGGTCATCGATTCACTCCTTGTCGGACGGTCGTGCGGCCCCGGTGCTGCGGGGCCGGGGACGAACGTACTCCGTATCGGCTCCTGGATCCAGGAGACAGGATCAGAAGTTCGCGCTCGTGTCTTGAGTCACCTGAGGATCCATGGTTATCCTTGATCCTGGATCCACGCTACTGAGCCTCTCGTGGCCCAGCCACGGTCCGCACGAGAACCGAAAGGTCCGTTCCCGAACATGGTTGACACCGTCGTTACCCCGAGGCAGAAGCTCGCGGAACCCGCGGCCGGCACGCGCGCCGCCGTGGTCGACTGCGACACCCACCCGATCCTGCCGTCGGCCCGCGATCTCCTCCCCTACCTCGACGAGTACTGGGGTGACCAGCTGATCGGCGCACTCGCGCCGTACTACGACCCCAGCTACCACCCGCGGGGGTCGAACATCGCGCAGCTGCCGGATGCGCGCACCGACGACAACGGCCGGGCGTCCACCCGGGTCGAGGACTTCGTCGCCGACGTCTTCGCCGACGGGCGCACCGACTACGCGATCCTCAACTGCCTCTACGCCGTCCAGCAGATGCACCAGCCGCGCCGCGAGGCCGCGCACGCCAGGGCGCTGAACGACTGGGTCGCCCACGAGTGGCTGGCGCAGGACTCGCGCCTGCGGGCCTCGATCGTCGTGCCGCAGGGCACCCCGGAGCTGGCCGCCGAGGAGATCGACCACAGGGCAGGCGACGACCGGTTCGTGCAGGTACTGCTGCTCGGCCAGTCCGAGCTGCTCTACGGCCGTCAGATCAACTGGCCGATCTGGGAGGCCGCGCACCGCAACGGGCTGCCGGTCACCATCCACATCGGAGGCGTGTTCCGCCAGGCCCCGACGTCGGTCGGCTGGCCCACCTCGTACCTCGAGTGGTACGTCGGCCAGCAGTCCAACCTGGAGGCCCAGATCAACTCGATCGTCTCCGAGGGCGTGCTGCAGAAGTACCCGGACACCAAGGTCGTCGTCAGCGAGGTCGGGTTCAAGTGGCTCCCGCCCTTCGTCTGGAAGTTCGACAAGCTCTGGAAGAGCTACCGGCCCGACATGCCGTGGCTGGACCGCGCGCCGTCCGAGTTGATCCGCGACCACTTCCGGTTCACCACCGCCCCGTCCGACGGCGCCGAGCAGGCCGGCGGCCTGGACACCGCGGTCGAGCGCATGGGCAGCGACCGGATGCTCGTGTTCTCCAGCGACTACCCGCACCACCACACGACCGGCCCGCACGCGATCGCGAACGGCACGACCGACCCCGAGCTCATCGAGCGCATCTACCGGCACAACGCCTGGGACCTCTACAACCTCAGCGTCCCGGCCGACGAGTGAAAGGCGACATCACCATGACGGTCATCGACCACGCTCCCGCCACCGCGCCGGTGAGCACGCCCGTCCTCGGTACGGGCATCTTCGACGTCGACATCCACCCGGTCCCCAAGGAAGGCCTCATCGCCGGCTACCTGCCGGAGCGGTGGCGGCGCCACATCGCCGAGTACGGCGTGCGCACCACGAACGGCCTGTCCACGGTCACGGAGTACCCGCAGATGTACGGCGGGGCCATGCGCAACGACTCGTGGCCCGACGACGGGACCTACCCCGGTTCGTCGCTCGACCTGATCCGGTCCCAGCTGCTCGACCCGTACGACATCACCATCGGTGTGCTCCAGTGCCTGGCCCCCGGCGGCCAGACCCTGAACCCGGCGAGCCAGGCGCTCGACCCGCGGCTCGCGCACGTGCTGACCCAGGCCATCAACGACTGGCAGCTCGAGCACATCGTGTACCCCGAGCCGCGGCTGCGGGCCTCCGCGCCGGTCGCCTTCGAGGCCGCCGACCTGGCCGTCGAGGAGATCGAGCGGGTCGGGTCGAACCCGGGCGTCGTGTCGCTGCTGGGCCTGAGCAAGACCCTGGAGCCGCTGGGCAGCCGCCGGTACTGGCCGATCTACGAGGCCGCCGTCGCGCACGGCCTGCCGATCCAGTTCCACCTCTCGCAGGGCGGCGGGCACGCCAACACCGGGACCGGCTGGACCTCGTACCACACCGAGTACCACGTCGGGCACACCCAGAGCCTGCAGTCCCAGATGCTCAGCCTGATCCTCACCGGGACGTTCGACCGCTTCCCGGACCTGAAGGTCATGTTCGTCGAAGGCAACGTGCTGCACTTCGCGCCGCTGGCCGAGCGGCTCGACTACCACTGGAGCAACCTGCGCAGCGAGGTCGCCGACCTGCAGCGCAAGCCCTCGGAGTACATCCGCGACCACATCTGGGCCTCCACCCAGCCGATCGACGAGCCGGAGAACCCGCGCCACCTCGCCGAGATGATCGAGGAGTTCTGCCCGGACAACGTGGTGTTCGCCTCCGACTACCCCCACTTCGACTTCGACTCCCCGGAGACGGTCTTCCCGGCCTCCTTCCCCGAGGAGATGAAGCAGAAGATCATGCGCGACAACGGGCTGAAGTTCTTCGGCCTGGACGGGTGAGCACACCATGACCAAGTACGCAGTCGCCAACGTCGCCGACATCGCGCCGGGCGAGCGCAAGATCGTCGAGATCGAGAGCCGCAAGGTCGGCGTGTTCAACGTCGACGGCGAGTACTACGCCCTGCTCGACCAGTGCCCGCACGCGGGCGCCGCGCTGTGCAGCTTCGGCACCGTCTTCGGGGTCTCCGAGTCCGAGGCCCCCGACACGCCGATCACCTACGAGCGCAACCGGTCCATCCGGTGCCCGTGGCACGCGTGGGAGTACGACATCCGCACCGGTGAGTCGTTCTTCGACCCGCGCAACGCGCGAGTCCGCAAGTACACCGTCGAGGTCGTCGCCGGGTCCCCGGAGGACACCGTCGACCCCGAGGGCGGTGTGCAGAAGGGCCCCTACGTGATGGAGGGGTACGAGGTGTCGATCGACGGCGACATGGTCGTCGTCGACACCAGCCGGCGCCGGCCCGCACGCGGGCCCCGCGCGCAGGCCACGACCGGCCGGGCCTGACCGGCCCGGTCCCAGCCCGCCGGGCCGGCGCGACCCGCCGGCCCGGCGGCGGCCCGTCCCGCACTCCCCTGGTCCGCCCGCTCCGTACAGCGCCGTCCGGCACCCGCCCGCGCTGTCGGCTCGTCCCGCGAAACGGATGATCCTGATGCCGAACACTCCCCGCAGCGCTCCCGCCGAGGTGCGCGTGCTCGTCGCCGAGATCCAGCTCGAGGCCACCGGCGTCGTCTCCGTCCGCCTGGAGCCCGCCGTCGGCGACAAGCTGCCCGCCTGGGACCCGGGCGCCCACATCGACCTCGTGCTCGGGCCGGACCTGGAGCGGCAGTACTCGCTGTGCGGGGACCCGACCGACCTGCGCAGCTGGCGGATCGGCGTGCTGCGCGAGCCGGAGAGCCGCGGCGGCTCCGCGCACGTCCACGAGAAGCTGGTCGTCGGCGACGAGGTGCTGTGCCGGGGCCCGCGCAACAACTTCACCCTCGACGACGCCGACGACTACCTGTTCATCGCCGGCGGCATCGGGATCACCCCCATCCTGCCGATGATCTCCGCCTGCGAGGCCGCCGGGAAGCCGTGGCGACTCGTCTACGGTGGCCGGGCCGAGGAGTCGATGGCCTTCCGGTCCGAGCTCGCGGCCCACGGCGACCGGGTCACGATCTGGCCGCAGGACGCGAAGGGCCTCATCGATCTGGACGGCCTGCTCGGCACCCCCGCTCCCGGGACGCACGTCTACTGCTGCGGCCCCGGTGTCCTTCTCGACGCCGTCGAACAGCAGTGTGCGACCTGGCAGGCCGGCACCCTCCACCTCGAGCGCTTCCGCCCCAAGGAGGGCGCGCTGGACGGCGAGAACTCCGCGTTCGAGGTCGTCCTCGACTTCTCCGACATCAGCATCACCGTGACGCCGGACCAGACCGTCGCCGAGGCGATCGAGGCCGCCGGGGTCGACGTCCCCACCTCGTGCCGGGAGGGCACGTGCGGGACCTGCGAGACCGTCGTGCTGGAGGGGGAACCGGACCACCGCGACTCGTTCCTCACCCCGGAGGAGAGGGCGTCGAACGAGGTCATGATGGTCTGCTGCTCGCGGGCGTGCTCCGCGCGGCTCGTGCTCGATCTCTGACGGTCCCCGCCTCCCCCTCAGCGGTCCCCCGCGCCGCGGCCGAGCCGCAGCGCCGACACGAGGAAGAAGACGCCGCCGAGCGTGGCGTAGCCGGCCACGTTCACGAGCGTCGGGTCCGCCGCCCCCGCCATGAGCAGGAACCCGGTGCCGGCGAACACCGAGATGCCGCCGCTGAGGACCATCGGCCACTGCCCGCCGAGCGCACGCCTGCCGATCCCGACGACCAGCTGGACCAGTCCGGCGACGACGGCCCACACACCCCAGACCCGCAGGACGTCGGGAACGCCCGACGCCGCGGCGACGCCCAGCCCGATCGCGGCGAGCAGGCTGACCGCGACGTTCAGGTACAGCCCCCGGGGTGCCGGCGCCGGGCGCGAGGCCCGGGCGTCGACGACGGCGCAGGCCACGTCGAACAGCGGGTACAGCACGACCAGGACGGCCACGACCGGCCCGAGGTCCGGCCCGGTCACGACCAGCAGGACCGCCCAGACGATCGCGAACGCGAACCGGACGAGGTAGAGGCGCCGTAGTGCCGGAGCGGATCCGGTGACGGCGGGTGTGGTGACGGCGGTGCTCACGGCGGCTCCTCGGAGGTCTGGGTGCGGAGGCCTCGCCTCCACAAGGGAGAACGTTCTGTCTCTCTACGACGTAGTCGTGTCAGGCTCCCGCCGCGAAAGCAAGACCGAACGTTCTTTCTGCTAGCCTCCGTCGTATGGCACGCGGCAGCAGCGACCGACCGTCCGAGCCCCGCTCGCGGCTGCTCGGCACCGCGAGCCGGATCTTCTACGCCGAAGGCGTGCACTCGGTCGGGGTCGACCGGATCCTCACCGAGGCGGGCACCACCCGGGCGACATTCTACCGGCACTTCCCCGGCAAGGAGGACCTGGTCGTCGCCTACCTCGAGGCCGCCGACCAGCAGCTGCGGGCGCGTTTCGAGCAGAGCCGGGCGGACCGCGGGACGGCGGAGGACGTCCTGCGCGCCGTCGCCGCCGACATCGCCGGGGACATCGGGAGCCCCGGCTTCCGCGGCTGCGCCTTCCTCAACGCGGCGGCCGAGTACCCGGACCCGTCGCACCCGGTGCACCGGCGGATCGTCGCCCACCGCGAGTGGTTCCTCGGCGCCGTCTCGGAGCTGTTCGCGCAGGTCGGGGACGGCCTGGCCGAACCCGCCGGCCGGCACTTCGTCATGCTGCGCGACGGTGCGATGGCGGCCGGCTGCCTGTCCGATCCGGCGACCGTGGGACGGACCTTCCTCGACGGTGTCGAGGGTCTCCTCTGGTCCCGCTCCGTCCCCGGTGCCCTGCGGGGCTGAGGCCCGGCAGTCGACCGGACGACCCGGCTGCGGGACGCCGATTCCCGGTCGGTCCGCCGTCGGAACGTGATGCCGTCGCCCACCGGCGGCCGGCCTCACCCACCGCGTCCCCCGGTCAGCCGTCGACGATCTCACACAGCACCATGCGCGCGGCCACCGACGACCCGACCGCCATCGCGCCGCCACGCACCACACCCGCGCGGTGGGCGAGCACCGGGTTCTCCATCTTCATCGCCTCGACGACGACGATCAGCTCACCCTTCTCGACGACCTGACCGTCCTCGACGGCGACCTTCACCACCGTGCCCTGCATGGGCGCGGTGACCGCGTCCCCGGCGACGTCGGCCGCCTCGGTCCGCCTCAGCTCGGCGGACTCGCGGCGGATCGTCGCGGCGCGCTCCGCCGCCAGCGTCGTCAGCCCGGGGGCGTCGACCGTCATGAGCCGGCGTCCGACACGGACCGTCAATCGCTCGCCGGTCGGCTCGGGCTCGCGGACGAGCTCGCCGGCGTGCTGCTCGATCCACCGGTTGTGCACGGCGAACGCCGGGTCCCCGACGAAGTCGGGGTGCTCGATGATCGCGGCGTAGACCCCGAGCGGGGTGGGAGCGCCCTCGATCCGGGCCTCACCGAGCGCCCGGCGGGCCCGGCGCAGCGCCTCGCCGCGGTCGCGACCGGTCACGACCAGCTTGGCGAACATCGAGTCGAAACGACCGTCGACGGTGTCGCCCTCGACGACGCCGGAGTCCACCCGGATGCCGGGTCCGGCGGGCATCCGGTAGCGGGTCAGCGTGCCCGGGGCGGGCACGAAGTTCCTCGCCGGGTCCTCGGCGGTCAGCCGGAACTCGACGCTGTGTCCGCGCGCCACGGGCGCCTCGCCGGTGAGCGGGGCGCCCGCGGCGATCCGGAACTGCTCGGCGACGAGGTCGACGCCGGTGCTCTCCTCGGTGACCGGGTGCTCGACCTGCAGCCGGGTGTTGACCTCCAGGAAGGACAGCGTGCCGTCGTCGCCGAGCAGGTACTCGACCGTCCCGGCGCCGACGTAGCCCGCGGCCCGGCAGATCCGCTCGGCCGAGGTGCGCAGCTCCTTGTCCTGTGCCTCGGTGAGGAACGGTGCCGGGGCCTCCTCGATCAGCTTCTGGTTGCGGCGCTGGATCGAGCAGTCCCGCAGTCCCACGACGAGGACGGTGCCGTGGGAGTCCGCGAGGACCTGGGCCTCGACGTGCCGGGCCCGGTCGAGGAAGCGCTCCACGAAGCACTCGCCGCGGCCGAACGCCGCGGCGGACTCGCGGGTCGCTGCCGCGAAGGCCTCCGCGACCTCCGTCTCCTCGTGCACGACCTTCAGCCCCCGGCCACCACCGCCGAAGGCCGCCTTGATCACCAGTGGGAAGCCGTGCTCGCGGCCGAACGCGACGATCTCGTCGGCGTCCCCGGCCGGGTCGGTGGTGCCGGGGGCGAGCGGCGCCCCCACGTCGACGGCGATGCGGCGCGCGGAGACCTTGTCGCCGAGCTCGCGGATGGTCCGGGGCGGTGGGCCGATCCAGACGAGGCCGGCGTCGGTCACGGCCTCGGCGAAGTCGGCGTTCTCGGACAGGAAGCCGTAGCCGGGGTGCACGGCCTCGGCTCCGGACTCCAGTGCGGCCGCCACCAGGGCGTCGACGTCCAGATACGTCGAGGCGGCGTCGTCACCGTCGAGGGCGACCGCCTCGTCCGCCTCGCGGACGTGCAGCGCACCGGCGTCGGGGCGGCCGTGCACGGCGACGCTCCGCAGTCCGGCGTCACGGGCGGCGCGGATGACGCGGACGGCGATCTCGCCGCGGTTGGCCACGAGGACCGAACGCAGCGGGACCCGGGGTTCATCGGTCAGCACGGGGAACCGTTCTCCTTTCCGGTGGGAGCGCCCGTGAGCGCGGGGACGACCTCACGGGCGAACTCCACGATGTTGCGGTCGAGGTCGTCGGCGGAGCAGGCGGGCGCGAACAGCACGGTCTCGGCGCCCGCCTCCCCGTACTCGGCCAGCCGGCCCGCCACCTTGGCGGGGGTGCCCGCGGGCACGTAGCGGGACAGCCGGCCGAAGTCCTGGTCGTAGATGCCGCGCAGGGTGTCGTACGCGCCGCGGCGGGCGGCCTCGCCGTCGGCGCCGACGGCCGCCCAGCAGAAGGCGGCGCCCCGGACCGGGGCCCGGCCGGGCGGGGCCGCGGGGTGCTCCCGGATCGTCGCGAGCCCGTCGGCGACGTGCTCGGGGGTGACCATGTACGGCATCCAGACGTCGGCGGAGCGGGCCGCGCGCCGGAACGAGGCGGGCTTGCGGCCGCCCACCCACAGCGGGATCCGTCCGCGTGCGGGGGCGGGGTCGAGCGCCACGTCGTCGAACCGGGCGAAGCGCCCGTCGTGGGTCACCCGCTCGCCGGCGAACAGCCGGGTCATGACCTCGAGTGCCTCGTCCGTGCGGGCCCCGCGCTCGGCCGGGTCGACGCCGCAGGCGCGCAGCTCGGCGGGGTTCTCCCCGCCGACGCCCACGCCGAGCGAGAAGCGGCCGCCGCTGATCCCGTCGAGCGTGGCGGCCATCTTCGCGGCGAGCGCCGCCGGGTACGTCGGGAGCAGGGTGACGGCGCTGAGGAGCCGGATCCGGCTCGTGGCGCCGGCCGCGGCCGACAGCGCGACGAACGCGTTCGGCACCGGGCCGTGGAAGAACACGTGCTCGCCACAGGCCAGCAGGTCGTACCCCAGCTCCTCGGCCCGCACGGCGAGCGGGACGACCTGGTCGAGCGTGACCTGGGGCGGGATCATCAGGCCGAACCGCATGCTCACGCCTCTCCCGCCCGCGCCAGCACGCCCCGGGCCATCGCGACGTGCACGGCGTCGACCATCTGCCCGTCGATGACCGCGACGCCGGCGCCCGAGGCCGCCAGCACCTCGCGGGCGTGGCCCACCTCCTCGGCGGAGGGCGTGAACACGGCGTGGGCGGCCTCGACCTGGGTGGGGTGCAGGCAGATCTTGCCGCGGTAGCCCAGGTCGCGGGCCTGCTCGGCGTCGGTGCGGAACCGCTCCACCTCCCGCACGGCGACGACCGCCTGGTCGACGGCGGGCACCGCCGCCAGGTGCGCGGACAGGCAGACCCGGCTGCGGGCGTAGAGGACCTCGGTGCCGTCTGCGGTGCGGCGGCCGCCGAGGTCGGCGATCAGGTCCTCGGCCCCGAAGTACGCGGCGTCCGGTCCCGCCTCCAGCAGCGGGCGCGCGTCGGCCACCCCGCGGGCGCTCTCGATCCCGACCACCACACGGGTGTCCGGCGGCAGCGCCGACCGCACCCGGTCGAGCTGCTCGACCCGCTCGTACTTGGGCAGCACCGCACCGTCCACCGTCTCGGCGAGATCCGCGACGGCGGCCACGTCGGCCTCGTGCCACGGGGTGCCGGGCGGGTTGACCCGCACGAGCACCGTCCCGGCTCCGGGGCGGGCCTCGCGCAGGGCCGCGGAGGCCGCCGCGCGCGCCTGCTCCTTGTCCGCGGGGGCGACGGCGTCCTCGAGGTCGACGACGACGGCGTCCGGCCGGGAGCGGGCGACCTTCGCCAGCATCTCCGGCCGACCGCCCGGGACGAACAGCAGGCTCCGCACGGTCAGCGGGTCGCGCGTGCTCATGCCACGCCCTCCCGGACCACGAGGGCCTTGAGGGTCGCGTCGATCACGACGGCGTCGTCCTGGTTCCTGACGACGAACGAGCAGGTCACCACGCCGCGGTCGGTGCCCTTCGGCTCGACGGCCACCACCTCGGTCTCCACCCGCACGGTGTCGCCGATGACCGTCGGCGACACGAACCGGAGCCGGTCGATGCCGTAGAAGGCCTTCATGGCGTCCGGCCGGAACTCGACGAGGCCGAGCGCGACCGACAGGACCAGCGCGCCGTGCGCGATGCGCTGCCCGAAACGGGGGTCGGCCGCGGCGAACTCGACGTCGGTGTGCAACGGGTGCCAGTCCCCGCTGAACATGGAGAAGGTGACGATGTCGGTCTCGGTGATGGTGCGCGACCGGCTGCCGTGCCGGTCGCCGACGCCGATCCCTTCGAGGAAGTCGGAGATCACGGGGTGCTCGCTCCTGTCGTTCCGGTCATGTCGCTGCTGGCCCGGTCGACGTCCTGCTGCCGGATCGCCAGCACGCAGAGCAGCGACAGCACCGACAGCGCGGCGACGTAGGCCGAGACGCTCGACGAGGTGCCGGTGGCCGCGACCAGTGAGGTCGCCACCAGCGGCGCGATCGCCCCGCCCAGCATCACGCCGATCTGGTAGCTGGCCGACGAGGCGCTGTAGCGGACGCTGGCGTCGAACAGCTCGGTGATGAAGGTGGCCTGCGGTGCGTAGGACACCGCGAACAGCAGGGAGCTGACGACGTAGGCGAGGACGACCAGGACCGCGCTGCCGCTGTCGATCGCCCAGAACGTCGGGAAGATCCAGATCGCCTGCAGCGCGAGCCCGACGACGAGGAGCTTCTTCCGGCCGTGCTGCTGGGCGAGCACCCCGAGCACCGGCAACGCCATGATCGCCACGGCGGAGCCGGCGAGGACGGCGAGCAGCATGGTGCCGTTGGTCTGGACCTGCGTCGCCTTGGCGTAGGAGAGGCTGAAGGCGTTGACGATGTAGAAGTACGCGCCCGTGCTGATCATGAGCCCGGTGCCCAGGACGAGCTGCTTCGGGTAGCGGCGCACCGCGTCCGCGAGCGGGGCCCGCACCGTGCGCTTCTCGGTCCTGACGGTGCGGAAGACCGGGGTGTCCTCGAGCTTGGCACGTACGAACAGCCCGACGACGACGAGCACGATGCTGATCAGGAACGGGATGCGCCAGCCCCAGCTGAGGAAGTCCTCCTCGGGCAGCTGCGACACCCCGAGGAAGGCCAGCGTGGCCAGGAACAGCCCGGCGGGCACGCCCATCTGCGGCAGGCTGCCGAACAGGCCGCGCTTCTTCGGGTCGGCGTACTCGACCGCGGTCAGCACGGCACCGCCCCACTCGCCGCCGACACCGATCCCCTGCACCACGCGCAGCAGCACCATCAGGATCGGCGCCGCCACCCCGATCGAGGCGTAGGTGGGCAGCAGACCCATGAGGAACGTCGCGACGCCCATCATGGACAGCGACAGGACCAGCATCTTCTTGCGGCCCAGCCGGTCGCCGAAGTGACCCATCACCAGCCCGCCCAGCGGCCGGGCGGCGAAGCCGACCGCGAAGGTGCCGAAGGCGGCCAGGGTGGCCGCCACCGGGTCGGCCCCGGGGAAGAACAGCTGGCCGAGGACCAGGCCCGCGGCAAGGCCGTAGATCTGGAAGTCGTACCACTCGATCGTGGTGCCGAGCAGGACCGCGGCTGCCACTCGCCGGCGCTGGACACGGCCGGTCGGGTCGGCCGGCCGGCTCGTCTCCGGGCTCGTCGCCGGGACGGGTTCACTGGTCACGGAGCACTCCTTCGTGCTGGACGTCGATCAGTCGTCCGCAGAGCCGGTCGGCCTGCGGTGCATGAGGCCGGTCCGCCGGGCGCGGCAGACCAGCTCGTCGCGCTGGTTGAACGCGCGGTGCTCGAACACGACGAGCCCCGCGGCGGGCCTCGACCTCGAGGCCCGGGACTCGACGACCTCGGTCTCGACCCGGACGGTGTCGCCGTGGAAGACCGGCTTGGGGAACGTCACCCGGTCGACGCCGAGCTGGGCGACGATGGTGCCCAGCGTCAGCTCCGGCACCGACAGGCCCACGACGAGCGCGACGGTGAACATGCTGTTCACCAGGGGCTTGCCGAACTCGGTGCCCTCGGCGTAGTCGAAGTCCAGGTGCAGCGGCGCCGGGTTCATCGTCATCGTGGTGAAGAGGATGTTGTCGGTCTCGGTGACCGTGCGCCGGGTCGCGTGCTGCACGACGGTCCCCACCTCGAGCTCCTCGAACCACCTGCCGGTGGCGGGGCGGTGGTCGGACGTGCCGGTCGCGGACATCAGGTCTCCTGCGGGTGGAAGCGGTCGTCGGTGAAGTCGGGGGCCCTGCGTTCGACGAACGCCCCGAGCCCCTCGGCGATGGTCGGGCTCTCCAGGTGCTCGACGAGCGCGGCGCGTTCCGCGGCCAGCGCGGGGACCGCGGGAGCCTCCAGGGCCGCCCGGTGGAGCGCCGAGGTCCGGAACAGGGCGTCCGGGCTGTGCCGGGCGAGCCGGGCGACGAGGGCGTCGAGCGTCTCGTCGAGCTGGTCGGCGGGCGCGTGGTGGCTGACCAGGCCCCACCCGGCGGCGGTCCGTCCGTCGATCATCTCGCCGGTGTAGGACAGCCGCCGTGCCAGTGGCGCCGGGAGCACCCGCGGCAGGCGCACCGAGCTCCCCGCGCCGGGGATCAGGCCGTACTCGAGGTGGCGGTCGCCGATCCGCGCGTCGTCGGCGGCGACGGCGAGGTCGC